>CAVAFU010000024.1:0-53937 GCA_963588325.1 Oribacterium sp. | reverse complement strand
CTGCAACTGGTATCAAAAAAAATAGTCCTCTTAAAAAAATAGGAAATATTATATAATAACTTTTTTTAATTTTAATACCAGATATTTGCTGGTAAAGCAATAAATATAAAATAATCGTTAACACAAAATGCGCTTCACTACAGATAATTTCAACATCCATAAACTTTCTATTTTTTCATCTTTTCTATTAATTTTTTCTGTTTTAATTTTGCGACTAGGCATGTATCATTAGTTTCAAAATAAACTATTCCTTTTTCTTTATCAATTTTTGTGATATTTTCAGGATTGACAACAAACGATTTATGACATTTAAAAAGTCTTTCATCTGCTTTCACAATCTGCGATAATCGAGCATAAAATTCTATACGTTCATCTTTAGTGTGTAAAATAACTTTATGAACAGTTGACGACGTTTCAAAATATAAAATTTTATGAAAGGGAACTTGGATCGCTGCTAAAGATGTCTCGAAGCTAAACGAATCTTCTTGTACGCTTTTTCCCATATTCCCCACGGTCACCACTATAGCCGATTCAACATGTTCTAAATATTTTTCTTCTGATAAAGATTTATCAATAAAATCAAGTGCTGCAACTTTATATTGAAATGTTACAGGCAAAAATTCCGAATGGGTTGTTATAAAAACAATTGTTGCATTTGGATCTCTCTGACGAATTTGACTAGCAATTTCAAACCCCTTTTTGGTATCGTTTCCAATCTGAATATCTAAAAAGAAAAGTTGATGAGCACCACGCTCTACTATAGCATCTAACAACTGTTGAGGTTTACCAAAAATATTAATAGAACGGCATTTCAAAGAATTGCGTTTTAAAACAATATTAATGGCACTTTCAATACGAGATTGCTGTAAAAAATTATCTTCCAAAACAAAAATAGTTAACATAATAAAACTCCCTATTCCCTACAATAAATATATAACAAATAATATTATAAAATCAAAAAATAGCCTATATTTAACATTGTCATAATTGGCTATTAATTAATCATAATCACTTTATTTTTCTGATATCTTTTTCATGACACGAGGAAGTTCAGCGCTGATTGTTGTTGGTAGGACAACATAAGCATGCTCGCTAAGTTGGTCAGCAATATAAGAATGAAGATAAGTAGCTACAGCAACACTATCAAAAAGATTCTCTTTGAATTGAGCGACAAAGCCAGCAATCATACCGCAAAGCGTATCGCCCATACCACCTGTTGCTTGGTAAGGACCTCCGACAGTTAATTCACCAACTTGATTTCCTTGAAATATCTTTGTTTGATGGCTTTTAGCTACTAAGACTGTTTGTTCTGGGAAATTTTGTAATGCGACACGAGTATTCTCTACCGTCTGTTCAGCAATCACAATTCCAGATAATCTTTCCCACTCTTTCTGATGTGGGGTTAAAACTATCTGACTAGTTTTAAAAGTGGCTGGTTTAGCTTTGGCTAATAAATTTAAGGCAGAACCATCAATAATCAAAATCTGGTGCTTGGAAATATGCTCCAATACCATTTGAAACACGGCTTCAGCTTTGCTATTTTCCCCTAAACCAGGACCAATCAAAACCACATCAGCCTGCTTGATACTTTTCTGCAAAAGCTCCGTATCACCACAATCAAAAGCCATCGCTTCTGGAAGATGACTATGAAGAGCAGAGATATTATCACGCTCTGTCGCCACAGTCACTAGTCCAGCACCGCTTTTAACAGTCGCTAAGGCACTCATAATAATCGCTCCACCATAAGGATAAAAACCACCAATCAAAAGAACACGACCATAAGTTCCTTTATGAGACTGGGGCTGGCGCTTTGTTACAACTTTACGCGCTAAGATATCATCAATAATCATGCTTTCACACTTCTAAGGGCAGACTGATAAGTTTGTTCCATGAGCATTGTAATGGTCATCGGACCAACACCACCAGGAACTGGAGTAATGTAACTTGCTAGTGGTTCAACTTCGTCAAATTTAACATCACCGATTAGTTTACCATTGTCATCACGGTTCATACCGACATCAATAACCACTGCCCCTTCTTTCACAAATTCTTTGGTTACAAAATGTCCTTGACCGATTGCCACGATTAAAACGTCAGCTTGTTTGGTCACACGCGCCAAATGACGTGTACGAGAATGCGCCAAGGTAACCGTTGCATTTTTATCTAACAACAACTGCGCCATTGGTTTTCCAACGATATTTGAACGACCGATGATAACTGCTGTTTTTCCTTCTAAATCAACATTATATTCGCGAAGCAATTCCATGATACCAGCTGGTGTACATGGCACCATGACAGGGCGTCCATTCCAAAGATGTCCTGTGTTGATTGGGTGAAAACCATCCACATCTTTTTTAGGATCAATCGCCAAAATGACACGTTTGTCATTGATATGTGCAGGCAATGGTAATTGCACAAGAATGCCGTGGAAACGGTCATCTTGGTTATATTGTTCAATCACTTGAATCAATTCTTCTTCACTCGTTGATTCTGAAAGACGAACTGTTTCACTTAGAAATCCTGCTTTTTTAGCAGAACGTTCTTTATTACGAACATAAACTTGGCTGGCTGGGTCATCCCCTACAAGGATAACGACTAAACCAGGCACAACACCTGTTTCAGCCTTTAGTTTTTCTACTTTTTCAACTAATTCCGTTTGTTTTTTAACGGCTAAAGCTTTTCCATCTATAATTGTTGCCATATTCTTCTCCAAAAACTATATTTCCTCCATTATACCAAAAAACGATTCCATATTCTATTTTTCAGAAAATTCTTTAAAATATTATTGAGATTATTTTTACAAAGTTTATCAAAAAAGTCTGGAATAAAATTCCAGACCCCATTATTTTAATGTTTAAACAGTAAAGTATATTAAACTTCGCTATTTGTTATTTAGCTTTTGCTGTTTTATGGTGCATTTCATCTTTTACTGGACATGAGCAATTGCAATCTCCGCAAGAACCCTTTCCTTTGACAAAACTACGAATCCCCATAAAGGCAGCAAATGCAATAATTACAGCAATAATAATTGTTGCCATAGCATTATTCTCCAGCTGCTTCTAGATTATCCAATGTAATCACTTGTTCTTTAGCTTGTTTTGGTTTTCTAACGATAAAGTAAATAATAGCAATCAATAGAGCAACTGCAACAACAGTCCAGAATGTGATCCCTTTACCGTAGAAAATAACAAGTCCAAGTTGATAGATAATCAAACTAACGACGTAAGCAAGACCTGTTTGGAAACCGATGGCCCCAATTGTCCACTTCGCATCGCCCATTTCACGTTTAATAGCTCCCATTGCGGCAAAACATGGTGCACAAAGAAGGTTAAATGTTAAGAATGAGTATGCTGCAAGTGAAGTATAATCCAATTGCAAAGCATGATACAAACCATTCGTTGTGCTGTCATTATACAAGACACCAAATGTACCAACAACGGCTTCTTTGGCTGCAAGACCTGTTGCAGCTGCGACGGTAGCTTTCCAATCACCAAAACCAAGTGGTTGGAAAATCCAAGCAACTAATTTACCAAGACTAGCTAAAATTGAATATTCAGTATCAACAGCTTGGAATGAGAAATTATAAGATGACATGAACCAAATAATAACAGTCAAGCTGAAAATAATTGTACCAGCACGTTTCACAAAACTCATGGCTTTACCAAAGGCATAACGTAATACTGACCACACTTTTGGCATATGGTAAGCTGGCAATTCCATGATAAATGGACTGACATAGCTTCCAAGGAAACTTGTTTTCTTAAGAGCAATCCCTGATAAAATAATTGTCAAGAAACCGATGAAATAAGTAGATGGTGCAACAAATGGATTATCTGGGAAGAATGCCCCAGCAATCAAAGCAATGATTTCCAATTTAGCCGAACATGGCATAAATGTCGCTGTCATAATTGTGATACGACGGTCACGTTCATTTTCGATAGTACGACTTGACATAATGGCAGGAACCCCACATCCTGTCGCAATCAACATTGGAATAAATGATTTTCCTGATAAACCAAAACGTCGGAACACACGGTCCATAACAAAGGCAATACGGCTCATGTAACCAATATCTTCTAAGATACCCAAACAGATAAATAGAACAAAGATTTGTGGTAAGAAACCAAGAACTGTACCAACCCCTGCAACAATACCATCAATAACCAAAGATTCTAACCAACCAGCCACATGTAAGTAATCCAAACCTGATTGTACCCAGCTAGGAACTAAATCTCCGAAAAGAACATCGTTTACCCAGTCTGTCCACATGGTACCGACTGTTTGAATAGATAGGTAATAAACCAAGAACATAACTACCGCAAAGATTGGCAAAGCCAAAATACGGTTTGTCACAACACGATCGATTTTATCAGAAATCGTCATCTTGAAATTACTATCTTGATTTTGTGCCATTTTAGCCACACGTTCGATAAATTCGTAACGTTCATTGATGACAATAGACTCAGAATCCTCTGTAAAAATTTCTTCGGTGATTTTAATCACTTCATTGATTTCACCTTTTTGGAATTCTGATAGTTCTACTTCATTTTGAACTAAATTATCACGTTCAAAAAGTTTGATAGCGTAAAAACGTGCAGAGCGTTCTGGAACAATATCACCTAAAATATCAATAATTTGTTTGATAGCCGCTTCAAATTTATCGCTATAAGTAGGATATTGAATCGTATCAACTGTTTCTTTAGTGGTATGAGCTGCTTTTTTAACAGCTTTATCAACCCCTGTATTCTTAATCGCACTTGTCGAAACGACTGGAACACCTAATTGATATGAGAGTTTATCAATATTAATCGTTTTTCCTTGACCTTTGAGGGCATCACTCATGTTAAGTGCTACAGTCACAGGAATACCAGTTTCAATCAATTGTGTTGTTAAGTACAGATTACGTTCCAAGTTTGTCGCATCAACAACATTCAAAATGCTATCTGCTTGATTACTTAACAAATAATCACGCGCTACTTTTTCTTCTGGTGTGTATGGAGACATTGAGTAAATCCCTGGTAAGTCTTGGACTTTCCAGTCATTGTGTTTTTTTACTGTACCACTTTTTCGCTCAACCGTAACACCAGGCCAGTTACCAACATGTTGGCTTGTTCCTGTTAATAAATTGAAGAGACTTGTTTTCCCACTATTTGGGTTCCCAATTAAGGCTATCTCTGTCATTTTTCCTCCTCGCTATCTACTTTCACAACACTAATCATTTGCGCTTCTGATTTACGTAATGTCAATTCATAACCACGTAAACTAATTTCGATAGGGTCTCCTAATGGCGCTACCTTACGAAGATAAACTTTGGTATGGCGTGTTAACCCCATATCCATAAGGCGACGTTTGGCTTCATTAACCGCGTAAATACCGTCTACATACGCAAATTCTCCAACTTTTAACTCTGAAAGAGGGAGTGTTTCGAGTTCGCCTTCTTCTTCTGTGACATCAATATGATTTAAAATTGATTGATCAAACGCCAATCGGCTTGATTTAAGCATAATAATTGCACTTGTTGGTGTTTTTGAAACAACTTTAAGAGATGCACCAACTTTTAATCCTAAGTTTGATAAATGCCTAACACTTTCTTCGGGTAAATCAATACTAACGATTGTGTAGGGAATATCAACTTTTGCATTCTGCAAAATCAAAATTCTTGACCTCCTCGTCATTTTTTGATAAAATATTTGACCTTCCGCCCGATTCATTATATCATAAAAATAGGGCAAATTTTCTATAAAAATTAATTTTTTCTTTAATTATTCAATTAATTAGAATCATTCTAAAGTAGAACTATATTATTTAGAATTGTTCTAAATAAGGTATGCCAAGCGATTTAATTATGCTTAATTTTTAGAAGTTCAATTTTTGTATCGTCACAAAAGATACCGCTTGCATATTTTCTCATAATTTAATTATATATCTTAATGTTATTCTAATCAACCATTTCATAAAAAATACTGTCAGATTAGTAAGCTAGCTTCTTAAAATAAAAGCTAGATAGAAAAGTTTTTACTATTAATTTAATAAAATGAAAAAGCATTTGGAACAAATATTCCAAATGCTTTTTTCTATATTATAAAACTTTACTCAAGAAATCTTTTGTACGTGCTTCTTTAGTATGTTCAAAGACTTCTTCTGGTGTTCCTTGTTCAACAATAACACCACCATCCATAAAGATAACACGGTCTGCAACTTCACGTGCAAATCCCATTTCGTGCGTTACAATTGCCATTGTCATTCCAGATTTTGCTAAGTCTTGCATAACCCCAAGAACTTCACCAACCATTTCTGGGTCAAGTGCTGATGTTGGTTCATCAAAAAGCAAAACATCTGGATCCATAGCAAGACCACGCGCAATCGCAATACGTTGTTGTTGTCCACCTGATAAGCTAGCTGGGTAAGCATCTGCTTTATCACGAAGCCCAACTTTATCTAATAAATCATAGGCTTTTGCTTCTGCATCTACCTTTGAGACACCTTTTGTTTTAATTGGTGATAATGTGATATTTTCAAGGACTGTCATATTTGGGAAGAGGTTAAATTGTTGGAAAACCATTCCCATTTTCTCGCGCATTTTGAAAATGTCATTTTTCTTATCTGTAATATCAACACCTTCAAAAGTAATCACACCTTTGGTTGGTGTTTCAAGCAAGTTCATTGTACGAAGAAATGTTGACTTTCCTGAACCTGAAGGTCCGATGATAACAACCACTTCACCAGATTTGATATCAAGGTCAATGCCCTTCAAGACTTCATTTTTTCCAAAATATTTATGAAGCCCTTTAATTGAAATAAGTGTTTCTGACATTAGTTACTACCTCCATTTCCCATACGATTTTCAAGTTTTTTAAGTAAGAATGACAATACAGTAGTCACCATGAGATAGTAAAAGGCAGCAAATAACAATGGTGTAATTGGCAAATAAGTTGCCGTTACAACAGACTGTGCACCATTCCACAATTCCATAACACCGATTGTTTGAAGAAGTGAGCTATCTTTGATAATCGTGATAAATTCATTACCAAGTGCTGGTAAGATATTTTTTAATGCTTGCGGCAAGATAACATAACGCATCGCATTTACAGGTCGAATACCAAGTGAATAAGCTGCTTCAAGTTGTCCTTTTGGCACTGCTTCAATCCCAGCACGAACGATTTCAGAAATATAAGCTCCGCTATTTAACGAAATGATAATGATACCAGGAAGTAAGCGTGAAAAGTCAAGGTCAAGAACACCAAAACCAACGATTGGTGCATTGCTAAAGCTCATCCAAGCAAAAGCAATCATGATTTGAACAACCATCGGTGTTCCACGAAAGACCCAAACATAGAAACTAGCAATCCAGTTTAAAATTTTTATATTCGTACGTTTAACTAAAGCAACCAAGATACCAATGATTGTTCCAAAGAAAACAACACATGCTGAAATCATAATGGTTACAAGGACACCATAGTTAAAATAAGCCCAATATTTTGGCAAAAATGAAAAATCCATTTATTTCTCCTATAAGCAATAATCAATTAATTATAACACAGATTGAATAAAAATACCAATGATTCATTTTTCTGAAAACTGGCGTAAACGCTTGATATAACAGCATTTCTATGCAGTTTTACAAACAAAAAAATAAAAAAAGCTCGCAATTTGCGAACTTTTTGCAATTCAAAATAGCAATATAAGAAAGCATCTGAAACCACACTTAAACAGGGTGGAAAAGACTTCTTTTTAATACATCGTCTTTCGCCCTTATACTGTGTCCTGAATTTTTCTTTATCTTAGTAAAGAAGATCGTAAATTTCCATTGCGATCAAATCGATGCTGTCAAATGAGTATGACTCACGTGCTTCAACATCACGCAAAGTGAAAACTGGACCATTTTCAGGGTCATTGCTAAATGACACTTCTGCCACAACGACACCATCACGTTCAAAATTACGTTTAAGATTGCTACCATCAGTTGTCATTAATTCAAGACGGTTGATAATTCTCACCAAATGTGATTCCATGACTATTCTCCTCTTCGTTTATTGTCCATACTATTTTAACATAAATTCTTCTAAACAAACAACATTGGAGTGTATTTTCTTATATTTATAGTAATTAGTGTTCAAAAAGCTTTTTTACTCTCAGTTTAAATGACTTTAAGAGAATTATACATAATTGCTTTAATCGAATGCATACGATTTTCTGCTTCTTGGAAAATGACTGAGCTGTATTTTTGGAATACCTCATCAGTGATTTCAAGTTCAGCTAAACCATATTTTTCATAAATGTCTTTTCCAATCTCAGTATTCAAGTCATGGAAAGCTGGCAGACAATGCATGACAATCACTTCTGGATTTTCTGTTTTAGCAAGCAGCTCCGCATTGATTTGGTAAGGCAATAAGAGGTCAATACGTTCTTTAAAGTCAACTTTTTCTCCCATTGATACCCAGACATCAGTGTAAAGCATATCAACACCTTTAACAGCCTCAAGGTCATCTGTGATAGTCAACTCAGCTCCATTATTATATTGTTTAGCAATTTCAATGATGTCAGTTTCTGGTTGCAAGCTAGCTGGTGCAATAATTTTGACATTAACGCCAAGGATAGCTGAGGTAACAAGCAAAGAATTTGCCATATTGTTACGTCCATCACCAACGTAAGCAATCGTCAAACCTTCTAATTTTCCAAAGACTTCTTTCAAAGTCATAAAGTCAGCAATCATTTGTGTTGGATGCCATGTATCTGTCAAACCATTCCATACTGGCACACCAGAGTACTCTGCCAAAGCTTCCACATCTTCTTGTTTGAAACCGCGGTATTCAATACCATCAAACATTGAACCAAGAACCTTTGCCGTATCAATAACAGATTCTTTTTTACCAAGCTGAATCTTACTGCTGCCAAGATAAGTCACATTCATCCCCAAATCTTGTCCAGCCACAGTGAAAGCTGAACGTGTTCTTGTACTTGTCTTTTCAAAAATAAGAGCAATATTCAACCCTTCTAAATATTTATGAGGAATTCTTTTCTTTTTCAACTCTTTAAATTTCAATCCCAAATCAATCAGTTCAACAAGCTCTTCCTTAGTGAAATCAATCTCTTTTAAAAATGATTTATGATCTACCATACGCCGAATCCATCCTTTTTCTCTTGAATAATATAAATAATTTTAGCATAATTATACATTTTGTCAAGCTATTTTGAATAAAAATAAAAAATATTTTTAGAACATAGTGTCATTTATATTTGACATGTCACATATAATGTACTATAGTTTTAGTATGAATTGATAAGTGTAAACTATTAGAAAGAAGAAAAATGAATCGTGTTAGAGAATTTCGACTAAACTTAGGGCTTTCCCAACTTGCCTTGGCAAAAAAGATTGGGATTGCTCGACAAACGGTCAATTTAATTGAAAATAACAAATACAATCCTTCACTTGAACTTTGTATTAAACTAGCAGAAACACTAGAAACTGACCTTAACACACTTTTTTGGGAAACCAGAAATAAAATCTAATTTTAATAGGGATAAAAAGGAGAATAATTATGAAAACGAAAAAATCACTTTGGCTAAATTTTATGAAACGTTTCTATGGCATCAATGGCGAATTAGATGAATATCGTGAACAAGAAGTTAATCGTATCGGCAATAAACTGTTTATTGGTCTGTTTTTCTTTGAGTTTTTCTTTTCTACTATTATTTTACTCATCAATCAGACAATTGCGACCACTGCTTTTCTGTATATTAATCTCTTCGTCCTCATTTTTGTTATTCCTGTTATTCTTCTCGTTATGTTGACCAATCGTGATTTACAAACATCATTGGAAGTCCCTAAAAATGAAGTTGAGCAGACACGACAGAAAGCTCGCAAAAAGGGTTGGTTATCTGGTGGCATTTTTGCACTATTCATGCTCGTTTTTAACGCTTTTAGCAAATGGCAAGAGGGAGGAAATCCTTGGGAACTCTTCACAAATCCCTTTGGGCTTATCGCAATCATCTTTGGTGGGGTAATTTTCGGTGCTGCTATGGGTTCTATGGCAGCCAGTCAAATTGATTCAGAAAAAGAATAGCACTCTTGGTATAAGAGTGCTAATTTTTGATGCTTTTTACTTGATTTCTAGTAACCTAGTGCTATAATAGAAGCATGAAGTTTGACTATCTTTGACCTTTGCTGTCGAAGTCAAACCATTACGAAAGGAGGGTATTTTATATGCTCTGTCAAAATTGTCATTTAAACGAATCAACAATTCACCTTTATACAAATGTCAATGGTCAGCAAAAGCAAATTGATTTGTGCCAAAATTGCTATCAAATCATGAAAACTGACCCTAATAATACTATCTTAGGTGGTTTAGGAGATGCAAAACAAACCTCTTCAACTCAAAACCAATCTACTGGTATGAATCCTTTTGATGATTTCTTTAACAATTTAAATAATTTCCACGCTTTTGGTGGTCAAGATTTCCAAAACACACCTCCAACCCAGTCAGGTGGGGGAAATAATGGCGGTAATAACAATAACTATCGTCCAAATGGTGCAGCTAATCAACAGCAACAACAGCCAAAAGGTTTGCTAGAAGAATTTGGTATCAATGTTACTGAAATTGCTCGTCGTGGTGATATTGACCCAGTCATCGGACGTGATGCTGAAATTATTCGTGTTATCGAAATCTTGAACCGTCGTACTAAGAACAATCCTGTCCTCATCGGTGAGCCTGGTGTTGGTAAAACAGCTGTTGTCGAAGGATTGGCTCAAAAAATTGTCGACGGTAATGTTCCACAAAAACTCCAAAATAAACAAGTTATTCGTCTTGATGTTGTTAGCCTAGTCCAAGGCACTGGAATCCGTGGTCAATTTGAAGAACGTATGCAAAAACTCATGGAAGAAATCCGTGAACGCAAAGATGTTATTCTCTTCATTGACGAAATCCACGAAATTGTTGGTGCTGGTTCTGCTGGCGATGGCAACATGGATGCTGGTAATATTTTAAAACCTGCACTTGCTCGTGGCGAACTTCAACTAGTTGGTGCTACGACACTCAACGAATACCGTATTATCGAAAAAGATGCTGCGCTTGAACGCCGTATGCAACCTGTCAAAGTTGACGAACCAAGCGTTGAAGAAACCATTACGATCCTTCGTGGTATCCAAAAGAAATACGAAGATTATCACCATGTCAAATACAGTGATGACGCTATCGAAGCTGCTGCTAATCTTTCTAACCGCTACATCCAAGACCGTTTCCTTCCAGATAAGGCTATCGACCTTCTTGATGAAGCTGGTTCTAAGATGAATTTGACACTCAACTTTGTTGACCCACAAGAAATCGACAAACGTTTAGTAGAAGCTGAAAATCTAAAAACACAAGCCACTCGTGAAGAAGATTACGAACGCGCAGCTTATTTCCGTGATCAAATCGCTAAATATAAAGAAATGCAAAAACAAACCATCGACGAAGATGATATTCCAGTCATTACTGAGAAAACAATTGAAGCTATCGTCGAGGAAAAAACAAACATTCCTGTTGGTGATTTGAAAGAAAAAGAACAATCACAATTGATTAACCTTGCTGATGATTTGAAAACACATGTTATCGGTCAAGATGATGCTGTTGATAAGATTGCCAAAGCGATTCGTCGTAACCGTGTTGGTCTTGGTACACCAAATCGCCCAATTGGTTCATTCCTATTTGTCGGACCAACTGGTGTTGGTAAAACAGAGCTTTCAAAACAATTAGCCATTGAACTCTTTGGTTCAGCTGATAGTATGATTCGTTTTGATATGTCTGAGTACATGGAAAAACACGCTGTCGCTAAACTTGTCGGAGCCCCTCCAGGATATGTTGGTTACGAAGAAGCTGGTCAATTGACTGAAAAAGTCCGTCGTAATCCATACTCACTCATCCTTCTTGATGAAGTTGAAAAGGCTCACCCCGATGTTATGCATATGTTCTTGCAAGTTCTTGATGATGGTCGTTTAACAGATGGTCAAGGACGTACTGTAAGCTTCAAGGATACTATTATCATCATGACATCAAATGCAGGTACTAGTAAAGTTGAAGCAAACGTTGGTTTTGGCGCTGCTCGCGAAGGACGTACAAATTCAGTTCTTGGTGAACTTAATAACTACTTCAGCCCAGAATTTATGAACCGTTTTGATGGTATCATTGAATTTAAAGCCCTTAGCAAGGATAATCTCCTTCATATCGTTGACCTTATGCTTGATGACGTCAATAAACGTTTGGCTCACAATGACATTCATCTCGAAGTTACTGATAAAGTCAAAGAAAAATTGGTTGACCTTGGTTACGACCCTAAAATGGGTGCTCGCCCATTGCGCCGTACCATCCAAGATTACATCGAAGATGCCATTACAGACTTCTATCTTGAAAATCCAAGCGAAAAAGATTTGAAAGCCGTCATGACAAGCAACGGTAAAATCATTATTAAATCTGCTAAAAAGGTTGAAAAAGAAGAAACAACTGTTTCAGCAGACTAATTCATTCTAAGCCTAGATGCCAAAAGCATTTAGGCTTTTTTTATTCCTTGAAATAAAATCAAAATATTCCGACAACTTTCTAGAAAAATTTTTCCTTTTTTAGTATAATGACAATAATAGACACACTTATTCTTGGTCTCCACTATTTTCTACCATATTTTATACTAATAGGAGAATATTATGACAAACCCAACTTTCGGTGAAAAACTTACAAACGTTGATTATAAAGCTCGCTATGGTGTATATGCTGTCATACCAAATGCGGATAAAAGCCAAATTATCTTAGTTCAAGCCCCAAATGGTTCTTGGTTTCTTCCTGGCGGTGAAATCGAAGCTGGCGAAGACCACTTTGCCGCTCTTAAACGTGAACTGATTGAAGAACTTGGATTTTCAGCTGAACTCGGTCATTACTATGGACAAGCCGACGAGTACTTCTATTCTCGTCATCGTGATACTTATTTTTACAACCCTGCTTACATTTACGAAGTGACACGTTTTGAAGAAATCGGAGCTCCATTAGAAGACTTCAATAACCTTTCTTGGTTTCCAATTGACGAAGCCATTGCTAAATTAAAACGCGGCAGCCATAAGTGGGGCGTTGAAGCCTGGAAAAAAAATCATCACTAATATTCCTTATTCTAACTTTTTCATACAAAATAGTGTTATAATAATGGTAGAAAGTCATACAGGAGGAGATATATGAGGTTAATCAACACAACAAGTAGTCATTCTGAGTTAGTTCGTAATCAATTGAGAAATACGGACGCTAAACTCGTCGAGACCTACTCAGCAGGAAATACTGATGTTATTTTCACACAAGCACCTAAACACTACGAGCTGTTGATTTCAAACAAATATCGTGCTATCAAAGATAGCGAAATCGAAGCTATTCGTGAATTTTTCCTCAAACGTAAAATTGACAAATCGACTATTCAATTAGACCAATTAAAAACATTGCACACAGCAAATCTAATTGAAATCTCGTTCCCAACAGCTCCTTAGGACTGATAAAATAATTTATCAGTTTCATTTGCACAGTTCATTAGGTTAGAATTACTAAGTTTAGTATTTCTAACCCGATGACTGATGGCACCAATTAAATAAGTTATGAAGTGACTAGGAGTATTCCTAGTTTTAATATTTTATAAAAAAAACGAACTCAAAATTGAGTTCGTTTTTTTTATATCAAAATGTTATATTATTTTGTTTTTACTTCAAAGCCTTCTGCTACTGCTTCTGCAAAGTTTGCTTCAACAATTTCAGCACAGTGGTCACAAATTGTAACACCGTATGAACGTTCTTTTGAAGTTGGGTCAACACGACGGCAACGATCACAAACTTCCCCTTCAGCGTGAGCAACTGTGAATGCAACATCGTCAAAAGCTACAGCATCAGCAGGTGCTGCTTCATCAGTAACAGTCAATTGAGACACGATTAACAATTGAGCAATATCGCTATCAAGTGCTGTAAGAAGTGTTTTAACTTCTTCACTAGCATAAATTGTCAAGTGTGCTTCCAATGATTTACCGATGATTTTCGCATTACGTGCTTCTTCCAATGCTTTTTGAGCTTGCGTACGAAGAGTCATAAATGCATCCCATTCTTCAAGGATATTATCTTGACCTTCAAAGACTTCTGCATCTGGTAATTCAGACAATTGAACAAATTCTTCTGGTTCAAATTCTAGGTATGACCAAATTTCTTCAGCAGTGTGAGGAAGAATTGGTGTCAATAATTTAGTGATTTTAACCAAGATATCGTAGAAGACTGTTTGCATTTGACGACGAGTAATGTTATCAGCTGCTTCAATGTAAACAACATCTTTGGCAAAATCAAGGTAGAATGCTGACAAATCAACTGTAATGAAGTTAACAACTGCTTTGTAGATTGCCATGAAATCATATGCTTCATAAGCTTTACGGATTGTTGCAACTAGTTGGTTGAATTTAACAGTCATGTATTTATCAACCGCACGCAAGTCTTCATAAGCTACCGCATCAGTATTTGGATTGAAATCTGATGTGTTCGCAATCAAGAAACGAAGGGTATTACGGATTTTACGGTAAGTTTCTGATGTTTGTTTCAAAATATCCATTGAGATACGAACATCATTGCTTGAATCAACACTAGTTACCCAGAGACGTAGGATTTCAGCACCAAATTGTTTTTCAACATCGCTTGGAAGGATTGTATTTCCAAGTGATTTAGACATTTTTTCACCTTTACCGTCAAGGACGAAACCTTGAGAAAGTACAGCTTTGTATGGAGCATGTCCGTTAACAGCAACTGATGTAATCAATGATGAGTTGAACCAACCACGGTATTGGTCAGAACCTTCAAGGTAAAGGTCTGCTGGATATTCCAAACCTTCACGTGCATTCATGACACCATTCCATGAAGAACCTGAGTCAAACCATACGTCCATGATATCAGTTTCTTTAGTGAATTCGCCATTTGGTGAACCTGGATGTGTAAATCCTTCTGGAAGAAGGTCTTTAGCTTCACGTTGCCACCAAACGATTGAACCATGTTTAGCAAACAAATCAGCAACGTGGTCAGTTACTTCTTTCGTCATGATTGCAGTTCCGTCTTCAGCATAGAAGATTGGAAGTGGTACACCCCATGCACGTTGACGTGAAATTACCCAGTCACCACGATCACGAATCATGTTGTAAAGACGAGTACGACCCCATTCTGGATAGAATGTTGTGCGATCAATTTCATCAAGAATATCTTGACGGAATTTAGAAACTGATGCGAACCATTGTGGGACAGCACGCCAGATGATTGGTTTTTTAGTACGCCAGTCAAATGGGTATGAGTGAGTGATAACTTCGCTAGCTAAGAGAAGGTCACCAAGTTTTTCTTTAACAGTTGGAACAACTTTATCATAGAATTGACCTTGGAAATCTGGACCAGCATTTTCCATCATGATACCACGTTCGTCAACAGTAACGAATACTTCCAAACCATATTTAATACCAACGTTGTAGTCATCTTCACCAAAACCAGGTGCAGTGTGGACAACACCAGTACCAGAATCAAGTGTGACGTGGTCACCCAAGATAACAAGTTCGTCTACTTCTGTATCCCAAGGGTGTTCAGTAACGATGTATTCAAGTTCTGTACCTTTGTGTTTAGCAAGAACTTCAAAAGATTCCCAACCGAATTTTTCAGCTAAGCTATCCAAAAGTCCTTCTGCTACAACAAATTTGCGGTCATCATTAGCAGGTTTTACAACAACATAATCCATATCAGGACCAACAGTCAAACCACGTGAAGCTGTTACTGTAAATGGAGTTGTTGTCCAAACAACGATGTAAGTATCGGTATCAAGTACGCCTTTACCATCTTTAACTTTGTTAGCGTAGTAAAGTGATGTTGAATCAATATCATGATACTCAATTTCAGCTTCAGCAAGTGCTGATTCAGATGACCATGACCAGTAAACTGGTTTAGCACCACGGTAGATATAACCTTTATCAGCCATTGCACCGAAGACACGAATTTGTGCTGCTTCGTATTCAGGAATCAATGTGATATATGGATTTTCCCAATCAGCAGAAACACCCAAACGTTTAAAGTCCTCACGTTGTTTATCAACTTGGCTAAGTGCGTATTCACGACACATTTCAAGGTATTCAGTCAAAGGAATTTCTTTACGTTTAACACCTTTTTTCGCCAATACTTGTTCAATTGGAAGTCCGTGTGTGTCCCAACCAGGAATATAAGGAGCGCGGAAACCAGACATTGATTTTGAACGCACAATAATATCTTTAGAAATTTTATTCATGGCGTGACCAACGTGAATATTTCCGTTAGCGTACGGAGGTCCATCGTGGAGATTGAAAGAAGGTTTGCCTTCATTTAATTTTTGACGTTTAGCATAGATGTCGGCTTCTTCCCATTCTTTTTGCCAATTAGGCTCTTTGTTTGGGAGTCCAGCACGCATTGGGAACGCTGTTTTCCCAAGATTAAGCGTTTCTTTTAGTTTCATGACTACTCCTTATAAATAATAATATTCAACTATCATTGATACATATCAATAACAGAAAAATGACTTGTTAATACAAAAGTGACTAAACAAAAAAAGCTTTCGTCTCAAAAAGGACGAAAGCTCGTGGTACCACCTTTGTTTAGAAATTTAGTCCATCTAAAGTGACTTCTAAATTTCCCTCTTTAACTCGTAAGGTGAGTTTTCCCTTTTATCTTACTCTATTCAGATAAAATATTAGAAAAGGATAATTGGATATCCAAGTGATTGTGGGTCTCACACCATCGCCCACTCGCTGTAAATATTGAATACCAACCGTGTTTTTCTTATTCTTCGATATTTAATTTAAATGTTTGTGTTTCGTTTAGATTGATTTCAGAATCTGCTTCGCTATCATCTACAATGGCAATTTTTTGTGTTTCTTCAAGGTGTTTGTTACCTGCTTCAACACGACGTTGCAATTCTTCCATTTCTTCTGGAGTGAATTGACGTGTAGCATCCATAGATAATTCGTCATCTGTTTCTGGAACTTCTTCTTCCAAAACTTTTTCAACAACTTCGCGGAAAGCTGCATCTGAATTTTGAAGGTAAACAGCAGTTGGTTGCAACAATTCTGTCCATTCTGGTGAGTTTGTCAAACCAAGTTGACCTTCGATAGCAGCTACCAAACGTTGATGGAAGACACGTGTTTGACGTTTCAAATCTTCTGTTTCTACAGCAACACGTTTTGCTTCATCAGTTGCATCACGCAAGATTTGGTTAGCTTTTGATTTAGCTTCATCAATAAGATGTTGCGCATCGTAGTTTGCTTTGCTAACAAGGTTAGAAGCTTCATCATTAGCAGATGATTTTACTTTTTCAGCTGTTTCTTGTGCAAGGATAACTGATTGACTCAATGATTCTTTCATTTCGTCGAAGTAAGCTAATTTATCTTCTAAATCTTTAATTCTATTTTCTTGTTCATGATTACGACGAACTAAGTCTTCATAATCATCTACAATAATATCAAGAAATTCATTAACTTCTTCTTCGTCGTAACCACGAAATTTTAATTTAAATGTTTTATCTTTAATATCAAGTGCTGTAAGTGCCATGATTTCTCCTTATTTATGTATCATCTTATCTACGGTCAATTTATATTTTCCATTCTTTGTAAGACCATTCTCACTTAAGATTGAAAATCGACCAAATCCTCTAACACTAATCAAATCTCCAACTTGAAGCATTTCTGAGGCTCTATCAATTGTTTGATAGTTAAGTTTTACTTTCTCAGTCTCTATCAATTGCACTGCTTGACTTCTTGAAAGCTTCAATACTGTTGCAAGAACTTTATCCAAGCGCAGGCTAGAAACCATAATGTCTAACTGACGGCTATCTTTTTCTCCTGCTATTAACTTAGTTAGCGGAATTTCTTTTAGTGAAACGCTAGCCTTAGCAATTTTAGTAACATTAGCTCTAAAATAATCAACCATATTGCTCGTTACTAAAAGTTGAGCATAACCAGACTCAACTAAAATATCTCCAATAACTGTTCGTTTAATCCCTAACTTGTGAAGCAGTGTTCCCATAATTTGAGAATGCGTCAGCTGATTAAATTTTGAATTGTAATTCACCTCGAGTAGTGCCAATTCAAAATCCTCAGAATTAAACTCATAATAATCAGGAGCGATAAGAATCCTAGCATATTCTGCTGGATAATAATCACTTGAAACAAAATAGTGCAGTCCTCGATTGCCAATAACACTTTTAGCAATGTCAACTTGGCGAGGATTTAGAAAATCTGTTAAAGCATATGCGTACGTTTCTTCAACACGACGAGCAAGGTCATCCATTTTTTCAATAAAATCATGCTCATCAGGTCGAAAATGTTGATATAAACCTTTTTTCGTTGTCATTTTATGTAAAAATCATTATAAGAATTCGACTTAACACATTCAAAGCAATAATAACAGCCCAAATGGTAAAATCCAATCCCATAAATTGAAGATTAAAACGTCGAAATGGTCTAATGACTGGATCGACAATCTGTACTAGAAGTCTTCCAAGCCATGTTTCATAAGCTCCAGGGAACCATGAAAGCAAAGCATATGCAAATATCAGATAAGAGTAAAACTGAATGGTTTTTAATAGTACAATTAATACAAAAATCATATATTAGCGTCTCTTCATGTCGAAGTCAAATCCGATATCTTGTCCGTTATTTGGAACAGCAAGTTCTTCAACATTAACAATAACGTTAGATGGTGTCAATAAATACATTGAACTACCAACTTTTTGAAGACTTCCATAAAGGACTTTACTTGCACCATCAATAAAGTCAAGGCAACGGCGTGCCTGTGCATCAAGCATGTATTGGAAATCAATCAATACACACTCGTTGACAATCAAGAGATCAACGATTTCTTGTGCATCCTCATATTTACGAGGGAATTTCAAAGCAATTGTCGTTGTCGCTTGGTTAGCACGTACTTGCATTTGTTCTTCACGACGTTGATTCAATGAACGAACCTGTTGATTATCTTCAACAGCTCGTCTTTGTTGAGGTTGTTGTGGACGTTGACGAGTTGCTCCACCTTGAACTTGCTGAGCTCGAATATTTTGAACTGGTTCAGCACGTCTTTGAGCTTGTTGCGGTACAGCTTCTACTTGTTGTTGAGCTCGAGGTTGTTGTACCTCTTCTTCAACAGTTTCTTCAACATCACTTACCTCATCAGTGTCGAAATAAGAAATTAGTTTGTCAAATTTATCTTTAAATGCCATCTTTTTTTCTCCCGTTATTTAAAGAATGATGTCCCAATTCTGACAAAAGTTGCTCCATTGCGAATTGCAATTTGATAATCACCACTCATACCCATACTTAATTCTGTAAAAGGCATATGAGGTAATTGGCGAGCTTGTAATTCTTGTCTAAGTTGGTTTGCTTTTCCAAAAATTTCTTCAATCTCACTTTCAGAAGCTTCTTTCGGAGCCATGGTCATCAAGCCCACGATTTCCACTTTATCAAATTCAGAGATTTCAGCTAAAGCCTCATCAATTTCTGAAACTTTAAAGCCGTGTTTACTCTCTTCCTCTGAAATATTTACCTGTAAGAAACATTTGATAGTGTGTTCTGCTCGTTTCTGGATTTCTGAAGCTAGTTTGACAGAATCTAAGGCATGGAAGTAATCAACAAAGTTAATGACATTTTTAACTTTTCGACGCTGCAAACTTCCGATGAGATGCCAAGTCAACTGTCTATCTTTTAATGCTTCATACTTATCAAGAAACATATCGACCCTATTTTCACCAATATGTTTAATACCTGTGTCAATAAGACGAGCAGCAACACCACTATCAACATACTTCGTCACGGCAATAACATTGACACTTTCTTTAGAACGATTGGCTTGTTGCGCTGCTTGCGCAACCTGTTCAAAAACAAGGTCTTTATTTTTTTGAAAATCTGTCATTAACGATTTTTAAAGAATGGTGGTGTTTCAAGTTCATCGTCTTCATCATCATTAGCTGTGAATGTAGACATTGTTAATTTGCTATCTAGTTCACCTTCTGTTGGACGTGCAATGTTGTCACGACGAAGGTCCCAGTTACCAAATGAATTTTCTTTTTGTTGAGTTGGGTTAGCAGCTGGCTGTTGTGAAGCAGGCATTGCATGACTTTCACCCATGTCATAATCAAAACTTGAACGACGTTCAAAAGTTGTTTGGCTTGGTTGTTGAGTACGTTCTGAAGCGTATTGAGCACCTGCTGCTTGTTGAGCGTTAGCTTGTGTAAATGAACGGCTTGGTTGTTGGCGGAAGCCTGCTGCTTGTTCAGCACGGTCTTGACGAACACCTGTAGCAACAACTGTTACACGGATTTCATCTTTCATGCTGTCATCAATAGATGTACCGAGCCAGATATTAACACCTTTACCTGCTGCTTGACTGATGATTTCAGAAGCTTCTTCTGCTTCTGTAAGAGTCATATCAAGACCACCAGTAACGTTAACAATAACATCTTGTGCACCATCAATTGTAGTTTCAAGAAGTGGTGAGAAGATTGCTTTACGAGCAGCTTCTGTAATACGTTCTTCACCAGAACCAATACCAATACCCATAAGGGCGTTACCTTTGTTTGCCATAACTGTTTTCACATCGGCAAAGTCAAGGTTGATAAGACCTGGACTTGTAATCAAGTCAGTGATACCTTGAACACCTTGACGAAGAACATTATCAGCTTCGCTAAGTGCTTCAAGAAGAGGTGTTTTCTTATCAACAATTTCAAGAAGGTTATTATTTGAAATGATAAGTAGTGTATCTACTTGTTCACGAAGTTCTGCAATTCCTTCTGCTGCAAAGTTGCCACGTTTGTTTCCTTCAAAACCGAATGGACGTGTTACAACAGCAACAGTAAGAGCTCCTAAGCTTTTAGCAATACGTGCGATAACTGGTGCAGCACCTGTACCAGAACCACCACCCATACCAGCAGTGATAAATACCATATCAGCTCCTGTAAGAGCTTCTGTTAAAACTTCTTCACTTTCTTCAGCAGCTTTGCGACCAACCTCAGGTTGTCCTCCAGCACCAAGTCCGCGAGTCAATTTAGGGCCTAACTGAATAACAGTTTCAGCTTTAGATGAGCTCAATGCTTGAATATCAGTATTAGCTGCGATAAACTCAACGCCTGCAACACCTTCATCAATCATGCGGTTGATGGCGTTTCCTCCGCCACCGCCGACACCAATAACTTTAATAATCGCACCTTGTACTGATGCTGTATCAAATGAAAATACCATTTTTAATCCTCACTTATTGTTTAGTCAAACATACTTCCAAAAATACCACGAACACGGTCACTTAGTTTTGTTTTTGGTTCTTCATGTCTTTGAACCGGTGGAACCTGAGTAGGTTGCGGTACTAAGTTATCGTTTGCTGGTACAACTGGGTCATTGTTATAGACCACACGTGGTTGTACTTGTGGTTGTGGTTCAAAATCAACTGGTTTGCGACGAAGTAGTTCTTCACCAGAAACTGCTCGTTGTGCAATAACATCCACTTCACTCATTGTACCAACGTACTCAACAAGGCTGATGACGTTAGCAAACATTGGGTTACGGATACCAACTTGATTAGGAACATGTAGTTTAACTGTTGTTCCAAAAATTTCTTGAGCAACTTCAACCACACCTGGCATAATTGCTCCACCACCAACAAGAACGATACCTCCTGGCAAGTCAAGTAAACGTCCACGTTCCAAATCTTGTTTAACACGATCTAAAATGTGGCGTACACGTGCAGAAATAATTTCTGACAAGTAACGTTCACTAACTGAAATAGGAGTATCACTACCAACAACATCAACTTGAACAGTTTCTGATAAACTTGCTTCTTCCAAGTTAGCTTGTCCAAAGTTGAATTTGAGGGCTTCAGCAATTTGCATAGATGTTTTCAAAACTTTTGAAATATCTTTTGTTACGTATTCGCCACCCTCTGGGTAAGTGTTAGTGTATTGTAATTCTTGTGCTCGCATAGAAGCAACGGTTGTTTGACCGCCACCTAAATCAATCACAGTAGCACCAAATTCGCGTTCACCTTCGTTAAGAACTGATTTTGCCATAGCAAGTGGTGAAATGATAATATTTTCAACACGAATGCCTGCACGTTCTACTGTCTTGCGAAGGTTATGTAAGATAGTGCTTGGTCCTGTATAAATCAAACCGCGCATTTCCAAACGAATCCCCATCATACCACGTGGGTCACGGATTCCTTGGAAACCATCAACGATAAATTCTTCAGGAATCAATGAGATTACTTCACGTTCTGGAGTAATGCTCTTTGTCAATGCTGATTTAACAACACTATCAACGTCTTCATCTTTAATTTCTTTTGATTCACTAGGAACTGGAATCATACCTTGAGTGGGCTCGATTTGAAGCAAGTTGGCAGGAAGACCTACATTAATCTTATCAATTGTCATTCCAGCTTTTTCTTCTGCTTGTTCAACCGCTTTTTTAATTGCTTCAGCAGCTGCTTCAATATCTATAATAATCCCGTCTTTTACTCCCGTACTGGGAACATTACTCACACCAATCACGTTCATTTCGCCAGAAACAAATTCTGCTACTAGAACTTTAATCGAGCTTGTTCCTATATCCAAACCTGTAAAAAAGCCATTTCTAGCCATTCACTCGACCTCACTATCTTTCCAATCATTTACTATTCTAAAATCTGCATAAAATCAGAATTATTCAGAAAATATTATATCATAAAAAAACGTAAAATGTTATCATTTTACGTTTTTTGTTATAGAAACTTAATTTTATTGTTGACCAGCCTGCATACCAGGTGTCGTATTATTCGGATTTCCCTCTGTAGTAGGGTTATTAACACCGTTTACTTCGAATGATTCCGTTGATACTTCTGCATCACTTGATTCTGTTTGTGTTTCTTCACTACTGCTTGTTTCTGTAGATGATTCAGTATCGCTTGTGTCTGAAGTATCATCACTTGATTCTGAGTCTGAGCTAGAGCTAGCACTTGCCTTTTCAGCTGCTTCTTCAGATTCAATCGTTTCTGTAGTTGTGTAAATTCCTACTTCCATATCAATGATACTAGTCTCAGTCAAAGTATCTTTAATTTTTGTATAGTAAGGCAACTTCTCAACGATTTCTGATAATGGCACACGTACGGTATTGCCATCATGCATTTCTAGCAGAAGTAAATCAGAAGTTGTTGAAGAATTAGCAGAGCTAACAATCTGAATTTGATTAACCAAGTCTTTATCAAGTTTTGAGAAAGATTTTATCAATTTTTGAATATCACTTTCAGAAGAAAGGTTAATCGTCAAGAAAGTATCAGGAAGTTCTGAAGCACCAACAACATCAAGGTGAGTACCATTTTCAAGAATTGGTTGATAACCATCATCTGTCTGAGCATAAGCTACAATATCATATTCCTTAACCTTGATTGTGAAAGTTGTTGGAAAATGATAAACAATCTTAGCTGATTTCACAACCTTATCGTTCTTTAAAATGCTCTTTTCATAAGCTGAACGGTTAAAAATCAAAGAAAAGAAATAATCTGAACTTTTTATTCCTGATGCTGTTAAAACATCATCAGATGTTGTTGTCGAAGTTCCAGAAACCGTAACTGTTTTTTGTTTACTAAAAGGTGTCACCAAAAACAATGATATCAACAAAACTACAGCTGATACCACAAGAACAGGGGAAGCATGACGTACTGCTTTTTGAAGTGGTGTGCGTTCTTTTTTTATTTTTGTTTTCTTTTCTTTTTTAGCTTTTTTTGGCTTCTTCGCTTTTTTCTTTTTTTCTTTTTTTGATGTTACTTCCTGTTCGTCACCATCGCTTGTTTCCTTATCAGATTTTTCTTCAGACTTAGAATCTTTTTTCTCCTCGTCTTCATCTTCGGCTTCGTCTGATTTTTTGATATGCGGAGTGCGTTCAAGACGTAACTTTTCTCGACGTTCTTTCTTTTCAGCTTCTTCTGCTTCTTTTTTCTTTAGAAATTCAATGTTGCGTTTTTGCCACTCTGTCAGCGCAAGCTTTTCTTCGTTTTGAGTTTTAGATTCTTTTTTATCTTGCTCTTTCTTTTTTGTCATTTAAATTCCTTTTGCGGTTTTAGAAATGTCTTGCGTTAAGAGACTATAAAATTCATCTTGTGACTTAATTTCGTTTGAATTCATCATTTGTGTTCTGTAGCTATCTTCATCTGCTAACAATTGAGACAATTCTTTTTTTAGATTTGCAAAGGTTAAATTCTCTTCAGCAAGCTGACGAGCATAGCCTTTTTTCTCAAAATAAGCAGCATTTTCTAACTGGTCGCCACGACTAGCTTCTTTTCCAAGAGGAACAATCAAGTGTAGTTTGTGCATTGCAACCAACTCAAAGATAGTATTTGAACCACCACGTGTCACAACCACATCAGCCATATCCATCAATGGTTGGTAGAGATCTGTAACATAGTCAACACGATAAAGATTCTTACTTAAGCCATTTAAACTTTTATCTCCTGAAATATTGATAACATTGAAATGCTCGATTAATTCAGGTGTATTTGTAATGAACTCATTAAACACACGTGCCCCAGCAGAACCTCCGATGAAAAGAAGTGTTTTTAAGTTAGGGTCAAAATGATTTTTAATCTCTTCGATTTTGCTTTCATCATAGTTGACTTTATTGCCAACTTTAGTAATCGCACCAACGTGTTTTGCTTTTGTTAAACCTTCTGCTTGTTCAAAAGTTGTATACATCGTTGTTGCAAATTTATAAGCAATTTTATTAGCCAAGCCCATAGACAAATCAGATTCATGAACAAATACAGGAACCCCTAATGTCTTAGCAGCAATTACAGGCGGAACTGATACAAAACCACCTTTTGAAAAAAGTGCTTGTGGGCGGATTTTAGCAATGATTGCTAATGATTGAAGGATACCAAATGATACCTTAAAAACATCAAGCATATTTTGCCATGAGAAATAACGTCTTAGTTTCCCAGTAGCAATAGAATGGAATGTCACATCAAGACCTGATTTAGCGATTTGTTCATGCTCGATACCATTTTTGTCGCCAATGTAGTGAACTTTCCAACCGTCTTTGATAAATCTTGGAATGAGAATGAGATTCAACGTCACATGACCAACAGTACCACCGCCAGTAAAGACAATTTTTTTAGCCATGCTTATTCTCCTTTGATGGCTTCGAACGTTGCGATAAATTCATCACCACGAACTTCAAAGCTCTTATACATATCCCAGCTAGCATTGGCAGGGCTTAAGAGAACAACATCACCAGCTTCTGCTTTGCTATAAGCAATACGAGCAGCATCTGCAACATCTTTAGCATCTACATATGGAACATTTGCTTTGTCAGCTGCACGTTTGACACGCGGAGCTGATTCACCAAGGATAACCATTAATTTCACACCAGTAATATCTGGAACAAGCTCATCAAATTCATTTCCACGGTCAAGACCACCAGCAATTAAAATTACTTTAGAATTATCAAAGCCTGAAAGTGCTTTTTGAGTTGCTAAAATGTTAGTTGATTTTGAGTCATTGTAGAATTTAACGCCATTGACCTCACCAAGTGCTTGAAGACGGTGTTTAACACCACCAAAATGAGCCAAAGTTTCTTTGATAGCATCGTTGGCAATGCCTGATAATTTTGCGACAGCGATTGTTGCCAAGGCATTTTCAACATTATGGCTACCTGGGACACCGATTTCTGAAGCTTTCATGATAGCTTCGCCTTTGAAGTACAAAGTATCTCCTTCAAGATAAGCCCCATCAACTTTTTCAGTTGTTGAGAATGGAACAACTTGGGCTGCTGTTTTTTGTGCTAATTCTTTTGCCAAATCTTGATTGAAATTAAGCACAACAAAGTCATCAGCTGTCATATTCTTTTGAATATTCCATTTAGCTGCAACATATTCTTCAAATGTGCCATGATAGTCAATGTGAGTTGGCATGAGGTTTGTAATAACAGCAATATGTGGATGGAAAGTATCTGTCCCCATTAATTGGAAAGAAGACAATTCCATTACCAAAGTATCTTTATCTGTAGCAGTTTGAGCCACTTCAGAAGCAGGGAATCCAATATTTCCTGAAAGAAGACCTGATTTACCACCGTTATTAAGTGTTTCAGCAATCATTGTTGTCGTTGTTGTTTTACCGTTTGAACCAGTGATACCAATAATTGGGGCATCTGAAATCATGTAAGCTAACTCAACTTCTGTGATAACTGGGATATTTTTTTCAATCGCACGTGCTACCATTGGATTGTCATAGCGAATTCCTGGGTTTTTAACCATTAATTCAAAGTTTTCATCCAAAAGTTCCAATGGGTGACTACCACAGATAACTTTAATGCCTTCTTCAAGAAGTGATTGTGCAGCTGGATTTTCATCAAAAGGCTTGCCATCATTGACAGTAACAATAGCCCCTAATTTTTCAAGAAGTCGTGCTGCGGCTTCACCAGATTTTGCTAAACCAAGTACTAAAACTTTCTTATTTTCAAATGTTTTAATTGTTTTCATAGTATATCCATTCTAACATTGCAAGTATAATAATATTCTACATTTATTTAAAGTGTTTTTCAATATTTTAGGGCATTTAGTTCAAAGTCTACTTGTTCAAAAAAAGCCGAGTAACTAAAACTCAGCTTCTTTTGCTATAATGCTCTTTTTCGTCTTTCTTAGATGGTAAGCGATAGACATCTCTTATTGCGAAAAATCCTAATGCAACCATAGCAATTCCAACAAAAACTTCTGGTGGTGATTGCATAATTTTCACAAAGCTCATTGCTGCTAAAACAAGCAATACAGCAACTGCACCTACGATACCAATCATATTTAGAGTGCTACGAATTGTTTTTGGAGCCATGAAAAAATAATACGAAACAATTAAAATAGCAACGATTAAATAAAACATTTCATAACTCCTTTCTCTTACAATTCAATTTATTTTAAACTTTTTTGTCAGGCTATTCACCTTTTAGTTTTATGCAAAAGCTTGATTTAATCAATCCTCTGCAGATTTTTTCTTCTTAGCTGCTTTAGCACGTAAGTTTTTATCAAGGATTTGTTTACGCAAGCGGATTGATTCTGGTGTTACTTCCATGTATTCATCGTCGTTCAAGAATTCAAGTGATTCTTCAAGCGTCAAGATACGTGGTGTTTTGATAACGGCAGTTTGGTCTTTTGTAGCTGAACGGACGTTAGTCATTTGTTTAGCTTTAGTGATGTTAACTGTCAAGTCATTTTCACGTGAGTTTTCACCGATAATCATTCCTTCGTAAACTTCAGTACCTGGGTTAACGAAGATTGTACCACGTTCTTCAACAGACATAATTGAGTATGTTGTTGCTTTACCTGTATCGATAGATACAAGAGCACCACGACGACGTCCACCGATTTCAGCGTTGATAACTGGTAAGTATTGGTCGAATGTGTGGTTCATGATACCATAACCGTGAGTCATTGAAAGGAATTCAGTTGGGTATCCGATAAGTCCACGTGCTGGTGCCAAGAAGACAAGACGTGTTTGACCATTACCAGTTGATTGCATATCAAGCATTTCACCTTTACGTTCTGATAATGATTGGATAACTGAACCTTGGTATTCTTCTGGTGTATCGATTTGAACACGTTCGAATGGTTCGCATTTCACGCCGTCAATTTCTTTGATGATAACTTCTGGACGTGATACTTGAAGTTCATATCCTTCACGACGCATTGTTTCGATAAGGATTGACAAGTGCAATTCACCACGACCTGATACAGTCCATTTATCTGGTGAATCAGTTGCTTCAACACGAAGTGAGACGTCAGTTTGCAATTCAGCAAGCAAGCGTTCTTCAACTTTACGAGATGTAACGAATTTACCTTCACGACCTGCAAATGGTGAGTTATTTGCCAAGAATGTCATTTGAAGTGTTGGTTCGTCAATGTGAAGAATTGGAAGTGGTTCAACGCAATCTGTTGGAGTAATTGTTTCACCAACGAAGATATCTTCCATACCAGAAATGGCAATCAAATCACCAGCTTTAGCTTCTTGGATTTCGCGACGTTCAAGTCCGAAGAAACCAAACAATTTAGTAACACGGAAGTTTTTAGTTGTTCCGTCAAGTTTTGAAAGGGTAACTTGGTCACCAACTTTAACAGTACCACGGAAAATACGTCCGATACCGATACGTCCAACGAAGTCATTGTAGTCAAGAAGTGACACTTGGAATTGAAGTGGTTCTTCTGAGTTATCAACTGGCGCTGGAATATGGTCAATGATAGTGTCAAAGACTGGAGCCATTGTGTGTTCTTGATCAGCTGGGTCATCTGAAAGTGATGAAGTACCGTTGATAGCTGACGCGTAAACAACTGGGAATTCTAATTGGTCATCATCAGCACCAAGTTCGATGAAGAGTTCAAGAACTTCATCAACAACTTCTGCTGGACGAGCTGATGGTTTATCAATTTTATTAACAACAACGATTGGTGTTAAGTTTTGTTCAAGAGCTTTTTTCAACACGAAACGTGTTTGAGGCATAGTACCTTCGTAAGCATCGACAACAAGCACAACACCGTCAACCATTTTCATGATACGTTCAACTTCTCCACCGAAGTCCGCGTGTCCTGGTGTGTCCATGATATTGATACGAACACCATTGTATGCAACTGCAGTATTTTTAGCAAGGATTGTAATACCACGTTCTTTTTCAAGATCGTTTGAGTCCATTGCACGTTCTTGCAATTCTTTACGTTCGTCAAGTGTGTGTGATTGTTTCAATAATTCATCAACAAGGGTTGTTTTCCCGTGGTCAACGTGGGCAATAATCGCCACGTTACGAATATCTTCTCTTAATTTAGTCATGATTCCTCGATTTTTTAAATTTATTCTAACTTTTGAATTATACCACAAATCCTATGAAAAAACAGCGATAAAACAAGTGTAAATGTTTTCAGACTAGTATTATCTTCTATAATTATACCAAAACAACTACTCTACTAACAACCATTATTGCTTCATAGCATTTGAATTAAGTTCTACTTGGCGATAATTTTCTGGAGAATATCCTGTCCATTTTTTAAAGAATTTTGAAAAATACAATGGGTCTGAAAATCCTATCGAACACGCAACTACATTAACAGGAAGTTCTGTTTTTACCAGTAATTCTTTGGCATTTTCTATGCGCATATGTGAGAGATATTGCTTTAAAGTAACTCCTGTTTTTTCCTTAAATAAACGTGCTAAATAAGAACGATTAAGATTGAGATAGTCAGCGATTTCTTGAACTTTTATCGGCTTGTCAAGATTCAGATTGCAATAAGCAATGGCTTCTTTGACATATGATAAATCATCCTTTTTACCTTGAATTTGTTGGTTGGGGAAATTTTCAATCAAAAAAGTAAAGAGGTCATAAATGGCACGGTTAGCTTTTAACTCTCTTAGAAAAGCCGGCTCTTGGGTTGCTTTAAAAAATTGATTATAAATCTTAACCAAACGTTCATCTTTATCATAATGAAAGACAGGTTTATCAAGCAAAGTCGTACATCCGAGATAGTGTTCGATTTTTGCTCCCTGCACTCCTATCCAAGCATAACACCAGGGGTCAGTTTCATCAGCTTTATAATAGATTTCCTCACCAGGCTTCATCAAAAAAGCATCGCCTGTCGATAGCTCATATTCTTGGTGGTTAACTCTAAATATCCCTTTTCCTGCTGTAATATAGTGAATCATATAGCTCTTTCTGACAGCAGGTCCATAAAAATGCCCAGAATCACATTCTTCATAACCGTAGTTATAAAGCATGACATCTACATTTTGGTAACAATCATTAGAATAATTAATAATTTTCATTGCATTCTCCAAAAGTCACAAAATTCCATAAACAAAAAACGAAAATCCATATATTTATATATTATAAACGTTTACAATATTTTTGTGAATTAAAAAAATATCCATTTCATTTTAGGAGGTCACTTATGTCTTTTACTGACAAAATCACGCAAAAAATGATGCCGCTAGCTACAGCAATTTGTGAAAACAAATACTTAACTAGTTTGCGTGATGGTTTTATGGTTGCTTTTCCAGCCACAATGTTTGCATCTATCATGATGATTATCCAAAATTTGCCTGCCACATTTGGTTTTGACCGTTTCTTACCTGATAGTGTTTTATCATTTTTGAATGATTATTTTGGACCAATCGGAAATGCAACAATGAATGTTACCGCTCTTTTTGTAACATTTGGTGTTGGTTACAATTTTGCCAAATATCTCAAATGTTCAAAAATTTATGCAGGAGCAGTCAGTTTAGCGTCTTTTTTGTTACTACTCCCTTTTAAAACTGTTAAGGGGCAAGTTTACATGCCTACAGCTAAACTTGGTTCGCAAGGGATGATTGTGGCAATCTTAACTGGTTTCTTAGCAACAGCTATTTTTGCTTATTTGGAAAATAAAAAAATTACTATAAAAATGCCTAAGCAAGTACCGCCTGGAATCGCAACATCATTTACTTCTATTATTCCAAGTGCAGCTTCGCTATTGATTTTTAACACCATTCGTTATCTCTTTACTTTTACAAGCTGGGGCAACGCTTTCGATTGTTTGTTTAATGTCTTACAACGTCCTTTAGTTGGTTTAGGAACAAGTTTGCCAGCTACTTTAGTCGCTGTTGTAGCAGCTCAACTTCTCTGGTGGTTTGGTGTCCACGGTCAAATGATTGTCGGTGCTATTACAGAACCTTTGCTACAAACATCTAACTTAGAAAATTATGCAGCATTTCAAGCTGGTAAACCTCTTCCTCATATCATCTGTTCAACATTTATGGGCGTTTTCCCTCTTATTGGTGGAAATGGAATGACTTTAGGTGTCATTTTAGTATCACTCTTCTTAGCACGTTCAATTCGTCTAAAAAATACGATGAAGATGGTAGCTGTCCCTGCTTTCTTCAACATTTCTGAGCCAATCACATTTGGTCTTCCAGTTGTCCTAAATCCTATGGTACTGATTCCGTGGATTTTAGCTCCTGTTGTGACCGTTTTAACTTCTTACTACGCTATTTACTTTGGCTTGGTTCCTCGTCCAATTGGAGTGACTATCGTTTGGACTACTCCTGTTTTCCTTTCTGGTTGGATTGGAACGTCTTCTATCGCTGGTGGTATTCTACAACTGGTCAACGTGGCTGTTTCTATCCTTATCTGGTTACCATTTATGATGGCTATTGATAAAACTTACCTTGCCGATGAAGCTGCTCCTGTAACAGAAAGTGTGGCTGAAAATGATTGAAAATACAGTTTTAAGTTATTCTAAAACCATCAATTGTCCGATTGACATTGTGTATCAAGAAGTCGTTGATGAAACACTACAATTTTTCCAATACTATAATAAAAAGGTGACACAGTTACAAGAGGGAGTAGTCATTACGAAACCTTTTTACACTAAAACCACCAAGGAAAAAATTTCAGGAAAAACAACCATTATTGAAATGAAAGAAAATCATTGTTTAAAATTATCAAGCAGTTATGCTGGTGGTAGTATCCTTCAATGCTTTCTTTTTAAACCTATCGGTGATGAAACACAGATTGAGTACCAAGAAATTAATAGTTTTGCTGACAAAAGTAAACAAGCAAATTTCTTTATCATTTCACTCTTTTATCGCTTTATTTTTAAATATAAGGCTGCAAAACGCATTAAATACATTGCTACTAAAGCTGCTGTTTAGGAGGAATTCATGCCAATTACAAAAATAAAAAATATATTCCACCTTTCAAACGCTGATATGAGTTATCTCCTCAAAATTATGCCTAACAGGCAACTTGAACAACTGTATTTTGGACCTGCTTTAACGCTAAATGAAGAGGATTTTGCTTTTCTTGAACAAGAGAGAGGCAAAGCAGCTGGCACTGTCAAATACGCTAAAAATAGTAGTTTTACTTTAGCGGATAAACATCAAGAATGTGCGCTTTATGGGACAACGTCGTTTCAAGAAGCCTCACTTGAAGTTACCATAAATCAAGTACCGCAATATTTAGACTTGCAGTATTTGGATTATGACACTAAAACCAATTCCTATACTGGACCTCATGTAAGACTTAATGATAAAGCTGAGACTTTAAGCATTCGCTTAGAAGATGCTCAATTACAGTTACAAGTTATTTTAGAATATGTCTTTTTTGAAAAAGGACGTCATATTAGTAAACGTATTATCGTCAAAAATAATGGACATTCTTCTATTACCTTAACACGCGCATTATCATCCACATTTTGGTTAGAAGATGCTGATGATTATGAACTACTCCATTTTCCTGGTGCTTGGATTTCCGAACGTCAATTAAAAAAATCCCCTCTTCAACAAGGGGCGTTTAAAGTTGAAAGTCTTACAGGAACAAGCAGTCATCAACATAATCCCTTTATCGCCATTGCTAAAAAAGACACGACATTTCACAATGGATTGTGCTATGGAGCAAACTTGGTGTATTCTGGTAATTTTATCCAACAAATCGATGTCAATGAATGGAATCAAGCTAGACTCATCAGCGGCATTTCTCCGTACGCTTTTTCTTGGCAATTAACCCAAGATAATGAATTTGCAACACCTCAAACTGTTTTAAGCTTCAGTACGGATGGGGTTAATGGCTTAGCGCAAGAAAATGCTACCTTTGTTAAACAACACATCATTTCACCAGCATGGGTGGAAAAAACACGACCAATTGTCTTAAATAGCTGGGAAACTTACGTTTTCGATTTTGACGAAGACAAATTATTGACACTTGCTAAAGAGGCTGCGCATTTAGGAATTGAATGCTTTGTTGTTGATGATGGCTGGTTTGCTAACCGCAATAACGACCGCTCATCACTCGGTGATTGGTACCCCAACCCACAAAAATTTCCAAATGGTTTAAAAGGATTTTCAGAAAAAATTAGACAGTTAGGACTTCAATTTGGGCTTTGGTTTGAACCTGAAATGGTCAATGAAGATACTGAATTGTACCGTAGCCATCCAGATTGGATTGTTGAACCACCGCAAGGACGCTATTCTTACGGACGTGGACAATTGGTTCTTGATTTTACTAATCCTGAAGTCGTTAACAATATTTTTGAACAGATGTCTAAAGTCATTGAGGAAACGAAGCTAGATTACCTTAAGTGGGACATGAATCGTAGCTTGACAGAAGTCTACTCAAATTATCTTGCCAAAAATGGCATCAATCAAGGTGAATTTTTCCATCGTTACATCCAAGGCGTCTATCAACTATATAAAAAACTACTTGAACGTTTTCCAAATTTATTAATTGAAGGGTGTGCTTCTGGTGGTGGACGATTTGATTTAGGAATTCTTTACTACAGCCCACAAATATGGACGAGTGACAACACCGATGCCATCTCAAGATTATCTATTCAAGAAAATACGGCATTAGCTTATCCAATCTCTTGCCTGTCTAATCATGTCTCACAAGTTCCAAACGGACAAATGAGACGCATAACACCACTTGAAACGCGATTTAATGTTGCTATTTTCGGCATTCTAGGTTATGAACTTGATTTGCTCAGCTTAAACGAAAAATCAAAACAAGCTATCAAAGAACAAATATCACTTTACAAAAATATCAGACATGATATTCTCACAGGACGTTTCTACCAAGTTTTGAAGCGTCCAAACCAGCGCATTTGGGCGCTTCAAAGTCCACAACAAATCATTATTGGGTATTTTTCAATCTTGGCGGATGTTAATCAAAGTACCAAAAAAACATTCACCTTACCCTTCGTAGACCCCGAAGCTACTTATGAATTTGTGGACAATCAAACACTCAGTGGTAAGCTTCTTAAATACCACGGTTTGCCTGTTCCCATCTCCTTAAACGGGACAAACCAAGAAACTGCCACAATGATTGGTGATTTTCAATCACAACTTCTCCTCCTCAGAAAGCTTTGAAATCACCAATTATTACTCTTTTTCCATAACTCGAAAAGGTGAGATAGTCTTCTCATCTTTTTGAGTTTTTATTACACACAAAAATCCTGAAACAATTGTTTCAGGATTTTATATTATTCGACATAAGCTGTGCTGACAACGCTCCAGTTCGTTGCTTCAAGGGTACCTTGTTCGAGGTAACCGTCAGCATTGACACGATACAAGGCTAAACGTGTTTTACTATCGCTGTTTTTACGAACGCTAGCATACACTAAATTGTCATCATAAGCTTTAACATTTACGAAATAATCATCTTTTTCTGCGTCAGATAATTGATTTTGTGAAGCATAAATAGCAAGTACCCAAGCTTCTACTTGCTCTGTCGTTAAATTCTTAGTATCAATCTCATCAGCAACTGCTGTTTGGTTCGTCGGAACCAACTTGATATTAGTATTTAATGAATAAGTGAATTTGCTAGAAGTTGTTGTCCAGAATTGTGGATAAATGTAGCCATTTTTCACATAAATTCCAGAAGCGAATTTTGGTGGTGTTTGATAACCAGTACCACCGATACCACCAAAAATAAGTGCACCAATAGCTTCACTATCACTTCCATCAGCAGGATAAAAACGATATACACCTTGCGCCACTTCTTCATAACCAGAAACACGCTCAGTAACAATGTAATTAGACTGATTTTTAGTCATCGTACCATCTTCACTGATTGTCAGAATAACACCGTTATAATCAGCGGTCTTCCAGTTTCCAACAAGTTCTGTAGGCACACCTTGCTTGATACCTGAAGATTTTTCAGTTTCAGTTGTGCTTGTTGATGTTGATGAACTTGAAGTACTTGATGAAGTCGCTACTGTAGATGGTGACCATTCTGCCTTATCGTTAGATGTTGTTTCTCGATTAAAAGCTGTCACAAGATATAGAATGATTAAAGCTAAGAAAACCAGGGGACTGATTAAAAGAATCTTGATGAAACGACGTTTTTTGTTTTCGTGAAGCTTTTCGACGTAAACATTTCGCAAGGCTTCAAGTTTCTTTTTTTCATCCTCATCAGTCACTTGACTGAGTTGTAAGTCTAATTGAAAAATCTGGTTTTTGAGATGTTTCGATTTTAAGACATTTTGGCTTTCTTCATTTTTATCTTTCACATTTTCTTTTTCAAATTCCATATTTTCGGTAATCTATTAACCCTCTTTAACTTTTCCTGTCCAATAATCAAAGCCATCTTTAAGAACATAAAGATTAGTATAACCTGCTTTTTTGAGTGTTTTAATCACACGTGGAAGTGCAGAACTTCGGCTACTGTCATACAAAAGAACAGGTTTGTCTTTACGGATAGCAGACATTGATAGTTGGATTTGACTAGCTGGAAGATTACGAGCTCCCATGATATGTTTTGATTTAAAAGCACCAGCTTCACGAACATCAATCAATTGGCTTGTGTGAATCATGCTTTCAAACTCAGCATTGTCAATAAATTTTGCTGCACGGCGAAGACTGAAATAAGTCCAAGCAAACCAAGCAACAATAACAACTAAAATAACTAAAACAATAATCCAGTTCATGGCGTGCCCCTTAATCTACAAATTGACTTGCAAGACTTGCTGCACCGATGATACCAGCATCATTTCCAAGTTCAGCAATTTTGATTTTTGTTGTTTTACGAACTTGTGGGAAAGCATAGTTAACAAAGTATTTTTCAACACGGCTACGTAGGAATTCACCTGCGGCTGAAACACCACCACCGATAACAACTGAATCTGGGTTCAAAATATTAGCGATATTGGCAGTTGCTTGTCCAAGGTAGAAACCAACTTTTTCAACAACTGAATCTGCAAATTTATCACCAGCTTCAGCAGCTTCAAAAATATCTTTACTTGAAACAGCATCACCATTATCAATAGCAGCTTTAATGCTTGAATCACCTTCGTATTCTTCTGCTAGATAACGTGCTACACGGACAATACCTGTGGCAGAAGCGACAGTTTCCAAGCAACCTTTGTTACCACATGTACATTCAAATCCGTGTTCTGGTTCAACGTTCATATGACCGATTTCACCACCAGCACCAGCGACACCGTGGATAAGATTTCCGTCAGCGATGACACCACCACCAACACCAGTTCCAAGTGTTACGAAAACAACATCTGGGTTATTAGCACCAGCACCTGTCCAACGTTCACCAAGTGCAGCTACGTTTGCATCGTTATCAATAGCAAATGGAATACCAACTTCACGTTCGATGACTGAACCAACTTCTTCAGTATGAGCCCAGTTCAAGTTGAAGGCACCAGTAACAGTTTTTTTAGCACGGTCAACAGCACCTGGAGAACCCATACCGATACCTACAAAATCGTCTTTAGTCAATCCATATAGGTCTAAACGGTGTTTGATAGAAGCTACAATATCAGGAACAATGTGTTTACCATCTTCAAGTGTATTTGTATCAATTGCCCATTTTTCTTGTACTTCTCCTTCAAGAGTTAGGATACCGAACTTAATAGTTGTCCCACCAAGGTCAATCCCTAAAAGTTTTTTAGTCATTATTTTCTTTCTCCATTTCTAAACGGTGCTCACGTCGCAAAATCAATTCAGCCGTCAGGTAATCTGTCTTGTCAATCAACCCATTTTCATACAATTTTTCTAACTCTAGTTTCATGACTTCTATATCATAAAGACGTTTACCGATATAGACATAAATGCCAAATCGTTTCAACAATTGTTGCACATCATATAATGTTTTCATATGAAGCATTTTATCAAAAAAAATAGTCATTTTCAATAAGAATGTGCAATCGTTTTCTCATATTTTCACATACTTTTGACATAAAAAATAAAGACAGGTTGTATAGCCTGCCTTCCTATTGCCTTTCATTCTAAAAAATATATTTGTAATTAATCATCCATGCTTTTAGACCTAAGCTAGAGTTATCACTGGATGATTATTTAAAAGCTGACTATCATGTGAAATCAAGATAACGATTTTGTCCTTAGTCACTTCTTCAACCAAATGCATCAGTTTTGGTTTTAGTGTCTGGGCGATATTAGCAAAAGGTTCATCTAGTATTACCACATCTGTTTTAGGTTTTGATAAGGCAACCAATAACTCTATAATCTGTTGTTCACCACCAGATAATTGGTCAACAGGTTGGGTTAATAAATCATCTGTCCTATTAGCTACCAGATATTGCCAAATTTCTTGACAAGGCGATGCTCCTAAGAAAATAAAGAGTTCGTCTTCTGATAGATATGTTGTTAATAACTCACAGACCAAAACATTTTGTGGAATATCATGTTGAACCATGACCGATACCTGATTTAATCGCATTTGCTTCGTATCAATATCACAGATATCCTGTCGATTAAGGTAGATTTTTCCTTGATAATTATTTTTTAAAACACCAATCACTGTTTTTATCAAGGTTGTTTTTCCAACACCATTTCTTCCCTTTAAAATGTAAAGTTGTCCCTTGCTCAAATTCCGATTGAGATTATTTTGATAAAGCAGTTCTTCATTGCTATGTGAATACCGCAAGATATTGAAATTCTCAAAAGTGATTTGATTAATGCTTCCTGTCACTTCACTTCCTTCAGCATCATTAGGAATCTCTAAAAGTTCATTTAGGCGAGTAACTGCACCGCGATATTCTTGCAAATCAATAGCAATGCCAAAGAAATTATCTAAGCATGAAATAAAATCACCAAAATATTGAATGATAGCCGTAAATAGCCCGATGGATAGCTCTTTTCTTGCCACAGCCAAGCCACCTACGATAAAGAAAATAGCCTGCGAAATAAAGGTAATGATAATTTGCAATGTTGAAACAATATAACGGATACCAAAATTCTTCTTAATAGAAGTCATCATTTCTTGAAAACTAGTAAACAAGCGATGATATTCTACTTTTTCTGTAGACTTGATTTTAATATTAAGAAAACGCTGAAAAATACTACTTTGCAAAGACTGGTAACGATTGGCATTTTCACGAATTGCTAGAAAACTGTCATACATAAACCGATGAGAAACGTAATAAATTATCACATAAATCAAAATTAAAACACTAAAATATAAAAATACCGTTGGCTGCAAAACAATTAGAATCGCTGATATAGCAAGCATTGTAATCACTTTTCCAAAAAGATAAGGTAGTTTTAAAAAAATAAAATCAACTAATGTATCAATATCTGATTTGATTCGTGTGTTAAGATAATTTCCTTCATAAGCTTCTAAAAAGCGAACATCTTTTTGTAATAAAGTCTCCAAAAACAAGCTATACAAACGGTACTTTCGGTCATCTAAAAGAACATATTCAATCCGAGAAGAATAGTAAGAACAAGCTAAACGCAATAGAAAAATTCCTAAAGCTAACAAACACAACATCACATAATATTCCTTGACACCACCCGATATCAAGGTATTAATAATTTCCCCCTCCAACAGAGGACTAATAATAGCAATCATTGTCGTTATAAAGATCACTACTAATTGAAGAACCAAAATAGCTCGAAACGAAAATATTTTTTCCTTTAGTAACTTATTCATATCTCCCACTCCCCATACTCCGATAAATACTAAATTAGGTATCAACGCAGTGACACCTAACTTATTTTCAATTGTGGCATGAAAAATTAATTATTAATCAAGCTCGCATTTGCTATCGTAAAATCCTAAAACATCATTTCTATTACCACAAATACCTTAACAAGGCAACAAAATATTATGTGTCATAAAATTTAATTGGCATTAGTTTATCACTATACTTTTAAGATGTAAAGTATTTATTTTTAATTTTCTGAATTTTATCATTCTACATCAAAAAAAGACAGATCATCCGACCTGCCATTATTATTTATTTGCTACGATTATTTGATTCCTGGTGCTTGTCCACGTTCGGCTTGTAACATCCAAATTGTCTTTTCAGCGTCTGCTTGTGCAGCTGTAAAGATATCATTTGATGGTGCATCTCCTTCTTCGTCAGTCACATCAAGACCAACTTGATAAAGAGCTGACAAGTAAGTATAAACGTCAACCAAACGTGCCAAATGTTCATCCATTGTTTTATCAAATGAACCTGTTGTTTCTTCAAGTTTTGAATTTTCGTCAAATTCTTTCAATGTTGAATAAGGAGCGCCACCGATTGTAATCAAACGTTCGCTCATTTCATCCAAGGAAGCGTTAAGACCATCCATCAATTCGTCCATTTTTGGATGCAAGTAATAGAAACCTGCTCCACGCATATACCAATGAACTTGGTGAACAATTGATGCGGCTTTTGACAAATCTGCAACAGCTTGGTTAAGAACAGCTTTTGTTTTAGCATTCTTTGATGTTGCTTTTTGTGAAATGTTATGTGTTACAGATGCGTAAATGTTTTCAGTAATAGTTTGAGTCATAGTAAACCTCCTCGTCGAGTGACATTCTAGGATAAAACTTACCCTTTATTTTTTATACCTCTATTTTAGAATAATTCTAAATAAAGAACAAATAATATGCTCACAATTTTAAAACTATTTTTCGAATAAACTAGTATGGACATTTTATTATTCTTTTTTCTTGGGGCTTCTATCGCCTCTTTTCTTGGATTAGTCATTGAACGTTTCCCTGAAAAATCAATTATTTTTCCTGCTAGTCATTGTGATTCATGCGGAAAACAACTTGAGATTCGTGATTTGATTCCTGTTATTTCTCAACTCTTGAATCAGTCACGTTGTCGGTTTTGTCAGACAAAAATTCCTTTCTGGTATGGCTTTTTAGAATTTGGTTATGGGGTCATTGCCGTTCTTTACTACTGTGAACTTCTTTCGCTTGAGCAAGTTTTCATCTTGATTTTTAGCACAATTCTTAGCCTCTACGATATAAAACATCAAGAATTTCCACTGTTAGTCTGGCTGTTTCCAAGTCTTTTATTACTCTTTTTCACACCACTTAATGCACTGGCAGTGATTCTCCTGTGTCTTGGGATAATAGCTGAGCTGATTGATTTAAAAATCGGTAGTGGTGATTTTTTCTATCTGGCTAGTTTGAGTTTACTGCTCGATTTTCAAACTATTTTATGGATTGTCGAACTTGGCTCACTCTCTGGCATTATTTACTGCCTTTTTCAAAAAAATAAACGTATCCCATTCGTTCCTTTTTTGGTTTTAGGGTACCTGATTTTGATTGTTTTTAAGCACACTTAATTTTTTAGTTAAATATACTTTATTTTTAGATTTTTTCTGCTATAATAGGCATTAAATAAGAGATTTAGAAAAGAGGTAGTGCCTTGGAAACTTCTACGACTTACCAAAAATCACTCAGTGAAGTTAATCAAAGTATTGCTGTCCCCAAAAATGCCTCATTCTGGCGTACCCTGAGAGCCTTTATTGGTCCAGGAGCTCTGGTTGCTGTGGGTTATATGGACCCTGGTAACTGGATTACTAGCGTTGTGGGTGGTGCAACTTATAAATACTTACTTTTGTCTGTTATTCTTGTTTCATCACTTATCGCGATGCAGTTGCAACAAATGGCAGGAAAATTGGGAATTGTGACAAGATTAGACTTAGCGCAAGCAACGGCTGCGCATCTGCCAAAAAAGTTACGTTATTTACTATTTATTGTTATCGAATTAGCCTTAATGGCAACAGACCTTGCTGAGGTTATCGGCTCAGGGATTGCTTTGCATTTGCTCTTTGGCTGGTCTTTGCTATTTTCTATCTTTATTACTATTTTAGATGTTTTTATTCTTTTATCTTTGATGAAATTAGGCTTTCGTAAAATTGAAGCTATCGTATCGACCTTGATTGCAACCATTCTGATTATCTTTCTTTATCTGGTTGTTTTATCAAAGCCTAGTCTTTCAGGGATTTTACAAGGCTATCTTCCTAGTGCTTCTATCTTGGATTTGAAGCAAACTGGTGTTAATAGTAAATTGACATTAGCTTTGGGGATTATTGGGGCAACGGTTATGCCACATAATCTTTACCTGCATTCGTCTATCTCACAAACACGAAAAGTTAATTACAAGGACCAAGACTCTGTCAAACAAGCAGTTCGTTTCATGACTTGGGATTCTAATATTCAATTAACGCTTGCTTTTGTGGTTAATTCCTTACTTCTCATTTTAGGTGCTTCTCTCTTTTATGGGCATGCTAGTGAAATCAACGCCTTTTCTCAAATGTACGAAGCCCTTCAAAATTCAGCTATTGCAGGTAGTGTTGCTAGCGCTGCTTTATCAACATTATTCGCTATCGCTTTGCTTGCTAGTGGGCAAAATTCAACCATCACTGGAACCTTAACGGGGCAAATTGTAATGGAAGGCTTTCTGAAATTACATTTACCGCAATGGGTGATTCGTTTAATCACACGTCTTGCAGCTTTAGCACCTGTTATGATTGTTGCTATCCTTTACGGTAGTCGTGAAAGCGTCCTTGACCAGCTCATCGTCTACTCACAAGTCTTTCTATCAATAGCTTTGCCATTTTCTATTTTTCCTTTGGTCTATTTCACTTCAAACCGCAAAATTATGGGAGATTTTGTCAATGCCAAATGGAATACCATCTTAGGTTATTTAGTAGCTGTTATTTTAACGATTTTAAATTTAAAACTTATTATTGATTTGTTTTAGCAAAAAAACCTCCAATTGGAGGTTTTCTTTATTTTTGATAATTTGAGCCATATTTAACAAATTCAGCGACGTCAGTTGTTTTTCCTTCATGTAAGTCTCTAACAATTTTTGTTCCAACGATAACGCCATCTGATACTTTATTGAAGCGCTCAATGTCCGCTGGAGTCGAAACACCAAATCCTGTTAGAACTGGGATATCTGCGACTTCTTTCAAATGGCTAAGGTGTTTGTCCAAATCATCACGATAATTGCCCGTTTTACCTGTAACACCGTTGATAGCAACGGCATAAATAAATCCTTCGGCATCTTTGCACAATGTTTTTTGGCGTTCAATGCCTGTTGTCAGACTCACAAGTGGTACCAAGGCAATATCTGTATTTTCCAGATAAGGTTTTACCATATTTTCGTGTTCGTGTGGTAAATCAGGAATAATCAAGCCTTTAACAGATGTATTTTTCAAGTCAGCAATGAATTTTTCAATACCATATTGGTAAACTGGGTTGATGTAAGTCATGATAACCAACGGAACAGTGGTTTGTTTTTCTTGTAATTTTTCGACAATCGCTGTCAAATTAACACCTTTTGCCAAACTTCTTTGACCAGCTAGTTCAATAACTGGTCCATCAGCAACAGGGTCTGACCATGGGATTCCCACTTCAATGGCAGAAGCTCCGCTATTTTCCAAAAACTCAATCGTTTCAAACAAACCATCTAACGCTTTTTCATGGTCGCCTGCCATGATGTATGGCACAAAAATGCCTTTTCCGCTTGCTTTAATGTTTTCAAGGTGTTTTGTGAGTGTCTTAGTCATAATTTACTTCCCTTCTGCTTCCCAACGTTCTTTTACTTGCACAACATCTTTATCGCCACGTCCAGATAAGCAGACAATGATTGATTTATCTGGTCCTAATTCCTTAGCGACTTTTTGAGTCAAAGCAATAGCGTGACTTGATTCAAGGGCTGGAATAATACCTTCCAAACGTGATAAAAGCATGAATGCTTCAAGGGCTTCATCATCGGTAATCGCATCATAAGTTGCGCGACCAATATCTTTAAAATGACAATGTTCTGGTCCAACACCTGGGTAGTCAAGACCCGCTGAAATTGAGAAAGCTTCCATGATTTGTCCATGACGATCTTGGAGGACATTCATCAAAGCACCGTGCAAAATTCCTGGACGACCTTTGGCAAATGTTGCGGCATGTTCTTCAGTATCGAGTCCCAAGCCAGCAGCTTCTGCACCATACAAAGCAACTGATTCGTCTTCAACAAATGGGTAAAATAGACCAATCGAGTTAGAACCACCACCCACACATGCTAAGACAGCATCAGGTAATTTTCCACCTGAAATTTCTGCATATTGTTTTTTAGCTTCGTTACCAATAACCGCTTGAAAATCACGGACAATTTCAGGGAACGGTGCAGGACCAAGTGCTGAACCCATGATATAATGTGTGTCTTCAATGTTTGCTACCCAAGCACGAAGAGCCGCATTAACAGCATCTTTCAATACACGTGAACCATCTGTCACAGAAAAGACTTTAGCACCTAGCAACTCCATACGGAAAACATTGAGCGCTTGGCGTTTCACATCTTCTTCTCCCATGTAAATGGTACATTCCATGTCAAAAAGTGCTGCAGCTGTTGCAGTTGCTACTCCGTGTTGACCAGCACCAGTTTCAGCAATGACTTTCTTTTTCCCCATACGTTTGGCAAGAAGTACTTGACCAAGAGCGTTATTAATTTTATGTGCTCCTGTGTGGTTAAGGTCTTCACGTTTGAGGTAAATTTTAGCACCACCAATATGTTTGGTTAAACGTTCAGCATAATAAAGCGGTGTTTCACGACCGACATAGTTTTTCAAAAGTGCATCCAGCTCTTCTTGGAAACTTGGGTCTGCTTTTGCTTCTCGGTAAGCTTCATCTAGTTCAATAACCGCAGTCATCAGCGTTTCAGGAACAAATTGTCCACCGAATTTTCCGTAAAATCCATTAGTATCTGGTTGATTATAGCTCATTTTTTCACACTTTCTATAAATTTTGTTATCTTCAATAAATCTTTTTCACCATCCGTCTCAACACCAGAAGAAACGTCAACAGCGTAAGGATGAAAGAAAGTTATGGCCTGTTGGACATTATCGACCGTTAATCCGCCTGCTAAAAAATATGGTTTCGTGATTTTCTTATCTTTTAACAGTTCCCAATTAAATGTCTTGCCCGAACCAGCCAAGGGGGCGTCAAATAATAAATAATCCGCTTGACTATTAATTTCTTCCAGTGTTTTTTGGACAGGAATGGCACGAATACTTGGAACATCAATTTTCTTAAAGAGCTCTTCTTCAAAATCTCCATGGATTTGTACAAGGTCAAGAGGCACTTTAGTAATCGCTTCTTGAAGTTCCACCAAAGTTGGACTTACAAAAACACCCACTTTTTGGACAGTTTCTGGAATAAACTGAGCTAAATGGCTAGCTTGTTTTATGCCAACTTGCCGCTTACTTTTGGCAAAGACAAAGCCGATATAATCCGCTCCGCTTTTAACTGCCTGCTCAACGGCTTCTTTTGTTGAAAGTCCGCAAATTTTAACCTTTGTCAATTTGCAACTCCTTCACTTTTTCAGACACATTATCAGCTTTCATCAATGCCGTCCCAACTAAGATACCATTGAAAAATGGTGCGACCAAGGCTGCGTCATCTTTGTTGAAAATAGCTGACTCTGAAATATAAACAGGTCCTTCTTTAAAATAAGCTGACAATTCTAGACTGGTATTAATATCTGTTTCAAAAGTAACCAGATTACGATTGTTAACACCAATAATCTTGGCACCAATGCGATGGGCAACTTCCAATTCAGGTAAATTGTGAGTTTCTAGCAAAACTTCCAAGCCTAATCCCGTCGCAAAATCATAAAGTTCTTTCAAACGAGCTTCTGACAATGCCGCCACGATTAACAAAATCACAGTTGCTCCTGCATTACGACTACGAATGATTTGTTTTTCATCAATAATGAAATCTTTGGCAAGCGTTGGAATGCTTACTTGACTAGAAATCTGACGCAAATAATCAATATCACCTTTAAAAAAGAAAGGGTCTGTCAACACAGAAATCATCACCGCACCACTCTCTTGATAAGTCTTGGCTTGCTTGACAATGTCAACATCAAGATTAATGTCACCAAGACTTGGGCTTGCTTTTTTGACTTCAGCTATCACTTGAAGCGTCTTCGCATTATTTTTGAGATAGTCATAAAGCTTGTAAGTCTCACGAAGTGGCTGTAAGGATTCCGTTTCTAACTCTTCCACTTCTTTTGCTTTTTGCTTCAAGATAGTTGGGAGAAATTCTTTACTCATACCTGTACCTCTTGCAATTGATGAAGTTTTTCAAGGGCTGAACCGTCCGCAATCAACTGGCGAGCGAGAGCCACACCATCTTCTAGACTATCCACTTTTCCATTGGCATAAAAACCAAGTCCCGCATTGAGTACTGTTGTTTCTAAGTAAGGGCTAGCTTCATTTTGAAGAACACTCAGCAAAATCTCTGCGTTTTGCTTGGCGTCACCACCAACAATGTCATCAAGTTCAACTTTTGGCATTCCAAGGTCTTGATATGTAAACTGATGTTGGCTAATCTTGCCATTATCTAAAAGAGTATAAGTATTAGTGCCGTAAAGCGCAGCTTCATCCATATTATTTGGACCTGTAATAATCACCGCACGTTTACGTCCTAATTTTTGCATTACTTGCGCTGCTGTTTCTTGCAAGTCTGCACGATACAAGCCCATTAATTGTGTTTCAAGGTCAAGCGGATTTGCCAAAGGACCGACAATATTCATAATCGTTGGAATCCCTAAAACTCTGCGAGCTGGACCAATAAAACGCATAGCTGGGTGCATGGTTTGCGCAAAGATAAAAGCAAGCCCAACTTCATCTAATGCTTTAGAAAGTGTTTCTGGTGAAGCCGCAATATTAATCCCCAATTCCTCAAGAACATCAGCAGAGCCTGATTTTGAAGAAACGGAACGATTTCCACCTTTAGCAATACGAATACCACCTGCTGCTAGAATAAAACAAGCTGTCGTTGAAATGTTAAAGCTATAAGACTGGTCACCACCTGTCCCACAGTTACACATAGCATCAGCAAAATCTTGTGGCAAATCAACCGCATGATTTTTCAACGCACGTACAATCCCTGTAATTTCAGAAGGTGTTTCGCCCTTAACCTTAAGCCCCATGAGAAAGGCTGCAATTTCACTTTCTGAAATATCATTTTTTAAAATACTATCAAAAAGTGTTTCAACTTGCTCTTCTGATAAATCTTCTCTGTTTGCAATTTGATTAAAAAGTTCTTTCATTGTTTTTCCTCGCTTTATTTCTCAACAACTAATCGCACAAAGTTTTCAATCATTTGAAGCCCATCTGGTGAGCCGATACTTTCTGGGTGAAATTGAAGTCCATAAATTGGCAAGCTCTTGTGTTGGATTGCCATGATTTTTTGGTCATCCGTTGTTTTCGCCACTACTTCAAATTCTTCAGGCATTTCTGTCACGACAATCGAATGGTATCGCATGATTGGCAATTCATTTGCCAGTTTTGAAAAGATAGGTGATTCCGTTAGAATCTCAATATCACTTTGCTTGCCATGCATGACATTTTTAGCTAAGCCAAGCTTTCCACCAAAACTTTCTGCAATAGCCTGATGCCCCAAACAAATCCCTAAAACTGGTTTTTGCTTAGCAAATTTTTGAATCATTTCTTCTAATTTTCCAGCTTCAGCAGGCCAGCCTGGTCCTGGTGATAGGACAATCGCATCAGCAGCTTGGGCAGCTTCTTCTAATCCTGCATCGTCATTTCGTAAGACTTGAACTTCGGCAAAAGTGCCCAAATATTGTGCTAGGTTATAGGTAAAAGAATCATAATTATCAATTAGTAAAATCATTGGCTATCCCCTATCCGTGTCATCGCTTTAGCTTTATTGAGTGTTTCGTAAAATTCATTTTCTGGTACACTATCGTAAACAATTCCTGCTCCTGCTTGCACATAAGCTTTTTGATTTTTTAGAATCATTGTCCGAATCGCAATGGCAAAATCCATATCACCAGTTGCCGAAAGGTAACCAATCGCTCCTGCGTAAACACCACGTTTTTCAGTTTCCAATTCATAAATGCGTTTCATAGCACGAATTTTTGGTGCGCCTGAGACAGTACCTGCAGGAAGTGTTGTTTTCAAGGCATCAATGCTTTGTACATTTGGCAGCAATTGCCCTTTCACCACGCTCGTCAAGTGCATCACATAACGGAAATACTCGACTTCCATGTATTTTGTGACTTTGACCGTACCGTTTTGAGAAATTCTTCCAATATCATTTCGTCCTAAATCTACTAGCATGCGATGCTCAGCTGTTTCTTTGATGTCATCTTGCAAGTCTTTAGCTAGCGCAGCATCTTCAGCGTCATCAGCACCTCTTGGACGAGTACCTGCAATTGGATTCGTCGTGACTTCACCATTTTTCACAGAAACCAAACTTTCTGGGCTTGCGCCAATAATCTGATAATCCCCAAAATCATAGAAATAAAGATAATTTGATGGATTGGTCACGCGCAAATTGCGATAGTAATCGAGCGGGTCACCCTCAAACGGACTTGAGAAACGTTGACTCAGCACACATTGGAACATATCACCTTCACGGATAAGTTTCTTAGCTGTTTCAACCATCTGTTCAAATTTTTCTTTTTCAATATGGTGCTTGAAGATTAAAGAATGTAATTCCTGTGGAGAGAATTCATTTGGCGCTTGTGTTTGCAAATCTTTGACGACCTTACCAAGCGCTTGACGTGTCGCATCATTGTCACGATGACTGTAAATATTATCCTCAACCACATAAACTTTTTCTGTTTTATGGTCAAAAATCAAATACGATTCATAAACAAAGAAATGCATATCAGGAGTACCGATGGTATCTTCAGGAATATCTCCGATATTTTCATAAAGACTAATCATGTCATAACCGACAAAACCAATCGCACCACCACCAAATGGTAAATCAGTAGCTTCTCCCTTAACCGTCACTTGATTAAGATAATCTAGTGGGTCTTGGTCAATGACTTTACCATTTTCAGTGAGTTGCCCTTTATCATATTTGATTTCAAAAACGGGATTGTAAGCCACGATTGAAAAACGCGCATTTTCTTTTTCTCGTGGAATTGATTCAAGAATAACCTTATGCTCACCTTGAACGCGCATATAAGCAAGAATAGGCGTCAACGTATCAGCTGTTAAAATTTTTCGCATAAAAAACTCTTTTCTATTTTTTTGACTGACTATTTACTTCTGTCTCTAACGCTATAAACGCTCCAATCATCGTTCGCCAGATAGCTTCTGCAACGCGAGGAGATAAATTTGCTGCTCGTGCACGCTCGCAACAGTTTCTAATGACTTCTTCAACACGTTCTTGTGCATTTACCGCTTGAAGGTCATTTTTAGTTTTTAAGAGTCCCGCTTCTTCAACTAAGCGCTGTCGCTTAGCTAAATATGTGATTAAGTGTTCGTCTATCTTATCTATTTCTTGACGAACTGCTGCTAAATCTCTCATTACCTCTCCTCCATTTCTAAGCAAAAAACCCCACACAGAAAACACTTCTGTGTGAGGGCGTCAAAACGACTTAACGCGGTACCACCTCAATTAACGAAATCATTATTTCGTCATCTCTACCTCCTCTAACAAGGAGTTGCACGATAAGGAGTGCTTACCTGAAACGTACCATTGACTCTTTTTAAAACAACCAATGTTTGTCCCATTATATCTAAAGAAATTTTCAGTTTCCTGCCACTTCTAATCTAAACAAAAAACCTCACACAGAAAACGCTTCTGTGTGAGGACGTCTAATATATATTAGCGTGGTGCCACCTCAGTTTAACGGAAAATATCATCCGTCATCTCTATCTCCTCTAACAAGGAGTTGCACGATAAGGGGTGCCTACCTGAAAAATATTTCTTATCTTCAACATTTACCATCAGCCCAATTTCACAACCATCTGCTACTCGTTCACAATAACCACGAGCTCCCTGTAAACAAATCCTTGTTACTTTCTGATTGATTAACATTATAAACACCATTTTTTCCCTTGTCAAGTATTTTTTGCGAATTTTCTAAAAAATTCGACGTTTTTCACCAAAACAGCTACTTTCATGCCGTGAAATCTCTTTTTATGTGAAAAAAATATCTCTAAGGCAGTCATTTCAAGCATCAAACAACTGAATCCTTAGAGATAATGTTAATGATATTAAAATTATTCGAGCGTAATCGTGATGATTTTCTTTTCTGGAATTAGCAAGCGTTCTAAGTGATTAATTAACCTAATCAGCCATGTAAAAGCTAAAAGAAAGGCACTAATTTCAAAAGCCGTCAAAGATAGATAATGCACACCTTCAAAAGCGATTTCTAAGCCAACCAGCATCCCACCAATAACGTAAGACATCACCAGAAAATCACGGGTAACCTTTGGCAATAGCCATTTGACACTAATAATCAAAGCAATGATGATGAGAACCAAATTTCCTGCGACACGAGTGTGTAAAAGGTGTGAGCTAGCATTATTTGGAAAATAACCAACCGCTCCCAAGTCAAGACCTAGCAATGTCAGTAGAATCCGCATTGTTCTTAACTTCCAATCTTTGCCATATTTTTCACCAAGAGCAACAAAAAGGTAATCAACTAACGCAACCAAAATCAAAGCTGATAGCATTAAAGTTAAATTGAATTGCCAGCTCTCTTTTGCGGCTTGTGTCCCTAAAAAGCTAAGGTTAAAATGCCACCATTGCAGCGAACTATTGGTTGCCATGGAGATGAAAATGCCGCTAATCATAATCACCGTAAACACTGATGTCAACCAACTCGCTCTAATCTGCTCTGCTATTTGCCCCCAAAGTGCACTAACAGCGTAGGTCGAAGCCCCTAAAATCAAGGTAGCTGTCAATTTATCAAAAGACGCTCCTGTAAAAATCTGCTCCAACAACCAGCCGAACCCTAACAAAGCTAGCAGTAAAATAACCGTAAAGGAAGCGATGATAACTGGAAGCATCCGCCAAAAAACGCGCGCCTTCAGCCCACCAAGAAAAAGATGTCGATTTCGAATAAATGTAATCGTGAAAATCGCCATTCCTAGCACGCCACCAAAACCAATTAAAAAAGTAATGATAGAATAATCACCAACCAATAAAATCTGGTCTTTGCCTTGGCTTGAACTAATAACGTAAAAAAGGAGACTCAACAGAACAGTAGCGATAATCAACACCCAACTCGACAGGCTACGTCGCTCTGGGTCTTCTTCTTTTTGCAAAACTAATCTATCCGCATATAATTCCGCTTCCAGCTCTTGCCCCTTAGCAAGCTGCAGCTGGTCAATAATATCTTGATTTAAAACAATATTCAATCTTTCATTTGCCATATCAACATTATAATATGACAAGCAAAACTTGTAAAATAGGAACTTCTGCTTTTTTGGAAAACCATAGCTAGCGTTTCATATATAATAACGGATAAGGATTTCCTTGTTCATCTTGTGCTGTTCTTTTATAAACTTCAAACCCCATGTGCTCATAAAAACCTTTAGCTTTCGGATTTTGTTCATTCACAGTCAATTCTTTTATCGAATATTTTTCTACACCATATTGCAATAAAATTTTTCCAATTCCTTGTCCACGATTTTCATTTGAAATAAATAACATTTCTAGCTTCTCGTCTGAAATCCCCATAAATCCGACGAGATGACCAGCATTATTTTCTGCAACTACCAAAATTGGAATTTCTTTTAAAGCCTGTGGAACATATTGCTTAATTTGCTTGATATCACTGTCGGCTAAAAAGAAATGAGTAGCTCTAACTGAGCTTTCCCAAATAGTTACTAAGTCTTGAATAAGTGCCGCATGTCGATAAGTTACTTCGTAAAGTTTCATAGGACTTTTATTTTCCTTTTAAATCCACTCTTTTTCTTCGGCTATTTTGATGGCTTCAACACGATTGCTGGCTGAGAGTTTGTTAAAGATAGACGATGTATAATTACGAACAGTACCGTTTGATAAATACAGGGTATCTGCGATATCTTGATTGGATTTTCCGAGTGAGATAAGTTGTAAAATTCGTTTTTCTTGTTGACTCAGCGGATTATCCTGAATCATCATATTTTCCATGAGTTCTGGTGAGTATTCTTTCTTACCTGCAAGAACGGTATGAATGGTTGACATGAGTTCAGCGATTGAGCGGTCTTTTAAAACATAGGCATCCACACCCGCTTTAACAGCACGTTCAAAATACCCCACGCGCTTAAAGGTCGTTACAATAATCACTTTCATGTCCTTGTGTTCTCGAATCCACTCTAAAACATCTAATCCTGTTTTCTTAGGCATTTCCACATCAAGGATAGCAACATCGACATTCTCCATTTGTAACATACCAATAGCTTGCGCACCATCTTCAGCTTGCAAGACCTCATCCACATCATCTTCTATGAGAAGCAATTGGCAAAGCGCATCTCGTAACATTGACTGATCTTCAGCAACTAATAATTTCATCCTAATTCTCCTTTGGCACTAATACTCACTTGAATCATTGTTGGCTGTTGTTGTGACAAAATTTGAACGTCTCCTTTAACTAGCAGCAAACGGTCACGAATCGATTTTAATTCATCTCCTGTTAATTCATCAAACCCAATGCCGTCGTCTTCTACCTTAATCACCATTTTTTCATCTTCTTCAAAAAGGTGAATCTGACAATTTTTAGCCTGACTATGCTTGATAATGTTATTGCTTAATTCTCGTAAAATCATACAAATACTAGACTGCATCAACGGCGCCATGGCTTCCAAATTTAGGTCATTTTGTAGCTGATAATCAATATCCGTCATACCAAAAAACTCATTTAAATGGTCAATTTCTTCAGCAACTGTTCTGAATTTAAGATTATTGACAATGTTTCTAACATCGTGCATAGATGCTCGACTGGTTTGATTTAACTCTTCTAATTCTTTTTTGACAAGGTCATATTTTCCTTTTTCCAATTGTTTGAGGGCTAATTCTGTTTTCAAAGTCATTGCCGCAAAAACGTGCCCTAAAGTGTCGTGTAAATCACGTCCAATGCGATTACGCTCATTTTCAGCTAGCAAAAGATTGATGGTCCGATTCTTTTCGATGAGTGCTCGTTCTTGAATTTCATTTTTTCGATCGTCCATCCAATAAACTAAAATAGCATAATTGACAAAAGGAACCAAGAAAACCATTACTCGTGATGATAAGTCATTTGCCAACATCGCACCAGCAATAATCATAAGCAACAATGCTAAATCATAAGTGAGAAAGCGAAAAGAGGTATAATTATCTTGGAATCGAAAAACTAGTAAACTATTAAAATAAAAAGTAAACCACATCATGCCACCCTCCACACAGATGGTCATGTAAACAACATAAAATAGCATAAAGACCCAACAAACATTTGTTAGAGGATTTTCTTCAAAATGCGTGAGAAATAAATAGCCCAGCAAAAATAGAAAAGTTATCACAAGTGTCCAAGCTGGATAACTAAAAAAGAATACCCCTAAAACGGGGAATGCTAGAAATGCTAATGGCATATAAAATAACGGATGAATATTCCTAATCCTTTTCAACATCATTTAACCTCAGTTTTATTCCTAATCATAAGCGCTAATGCTGCTATTATTATGGCATAGCTAAGCACGATAATCAAGGACTGCCATGTTAATTGATTATTTTGTGCAAATTTTGTGACTAGCTGATTGACATGATAAGTCGGTGTTAGTTTTGAGATAGTTTGCATCCAGTCTGGAAAATTTTCAATTGGCATCCATGAGCCACCAAGAATAGCTAAACCAATAAAAGCAATATCACCAACAATAGTCATTAATTGTTGTGACTTAATTTGAGAGACTAGTAAGCCAAAAGCTAAGAAAAGAATTCCTGAAACTAATAACAAAACAGCTGACCCTACCCAATGTTGAGCAGACATGGTCACATCACGAAACAAAGCTCCAAACATAAAAGTTATCACAATTGACAACACAAAATACCCTAGCACACGAATTACTTTTGCTAAATAATATTTCCAGATAGGCACAGAAGAATGCTCAATGTAAGTCACCCAATGATTATTTCTATCTTCAACAAGCATTGAAGGAAATGAGAAAAAACCAAAACTTGACATTGAAAAGCCTGTCATTGTCAGCATATAACGCATGACAATAAGCTTTTGTTCCTCTGGCTGCGGAGACAAAGTCATACCAGAAAAAAATATAAAGAAGAACAAAGGCATTCCAATAGATAAGACGAAAGTCATCCATCCACGCCATGTTTTAATCCATTCTACTTTCAATAAAGCTATCATTTCTTTTCCTCCTGTGTTCGGTCAAATAGTGTATTTAATAGTGTTTTGTTTTGAATTTCAATATCTGAGATATGGCAATTGTGTTTTTGCAATGTTTCCCAGACATCATTAATGTCTTGTGTCATAAACGTTACCACATCATTTTTTATCTCAATATTGTAAATAGCTGATAATTTTTCGACAATCGGCAAAAAGTCTTTTGAGAGAGTGACTTGTTTTTCACGCTCAGCCTTTCGCATTGCAAAAGGTGTCGTGTCTTGCAATAATTTTCCTTGATGCAGCACCAAAATCCGCTCTGCCGTATGTTCAACTTCTTCAATATAGTGACTAGAGTAAATAATAGTCACTCCCTTTTCATTTAAGGAATGAATCACTTGCCAAAAATGCTTACGTGTTGATGTGTCCATTGCAGTTGTTGGCTCATCTAAAAAGAGGATTTTAGGTTGGCTAATCAAACACAAAACAAATTCCAACAAGCGCTTTTGACCACCAGATAATTTTTCGGTGAGCTGTTCTTTCTGCTCATCACTAAATGACAACATTTGATTAATTTCTCGGTCTGACAAGGGATTCGCTGCAATAGCCTTGAAAAAATCAATTAATTCGCGCACTTTCAATTTTTGCGGTAAAACATTTTCTTGTGGCAATACTGCGACCATTTCTTTTAAATGACGGTTGCGTGGTGGCAGCCCCTCAAGCAAAATGCTTCCTTTGCTCGCTTTCAACTCTCCTAAAAGGCATGACATCAAGGTGGTCTTACCAGCACCATTTGGACCAATCAACGCCAAACAATCGCCGTCAGCCACTTCAAAAGAAATATCTTTCAAAATCGCTTTTTCCTTAATTGTTTTGGATAAATTCTCAACTGTTATCATTTCATTTTCTCCAACTTTCTCATCTGTGATGATTTTATTTTATGAAAAAATAGCTGAGCTTTTCAGTTGGTAATGTCATGACATCACATGACTTTTGTCATGTTTTGGGTAATCAAAACCACCCGTGACAACGGGTGGTTTGTTCTTCGGCTGTAAGCCTCTGTT
>CAVAFU010000023.1:0-11559 GCA_963588325.1 Oribacterium sp. | reverse complement strand
AAGAAAAATATTTCTCATTAGAAGAAATTTTTGTGCTAAATAATATCTTATTCAATAGTATTAGTCTTTTATCAGATCTTGAAATGTGGTATGAAGCAGAAGAAACATTTAAGGTGTTAAAAGCTATCATGGCTAAGATACAGGACTACCATAAAAAGCCTATTTTAAGTATGATGGAGTGGAAGTATATGTTAAAGCGTTTTGGAGATATTGAATCATCTCGAAAACTTTGTGAAGAAGCCATATTATATGCAAATTTAATAGGTGATATTTATTTGGCTGAAAAATTAGCCGAGGAGTGGAAAAATGATACAGCATGACATTTTTGTCATGTTGTTTTTTTATTAATTTCCTTACAATAAAATCAAGAATTAGGGAAAGGAGATCGATTAAATGTTTTTAAGTATTTTGGCATTTCTTAATTCAAGTTGGTGGTTATCATAGTTGATATTCAGGTGGATAATTCATTACTAAACAATTCCCTGTCGGTGTTGCTTTTGGTATAATAGAGCTATGAGCAGAATTTTAGATAATGATATTATGGGTGATGAAGAATTTGCGGAGCGCACCCTTCGTCCTCAGGTTTTAAAAGAATATATTGGACAAGATAAGGTTAAAAACCAACTAAAAATTTTTATTGAGGCAGCAAAGTTACGTGATGAGTCTTTAGACCATGTGCTTTTATTTGGACCTCCTGGGCTTGGTAAAACGACTATGGCTTTTGTTATTGCAAATGAGTTGGGTGTAAATCTTAAACAAACATCTGGTCCAGCTATCGAAAAAGCTGGTGATTTAGTTGCCATTCTCAATGATTTGGAGCCAGGTGATGTGCTTTTTATTGATGAAATTCATCGTATGCCAATGGCTGTTGAAGAAGTCCTTTACAGCGCCATGGAAGATTTTTATATCGATATCATGATTGGTAATGGTGAGACAAGCCGCAGTGTTCATTTAGATTTACCGCCATTTACATTAATCGGTGCAACAACACGTGCTGGAATGCTTTCAAATCCTCTGCGTGCTCGTTTTGGTATTACGGGTCATATGGAATATTATGAAGTTGAGGATTTGACAGAAATTGTAGAGCGTACAGCTGATATCTTTGAAATGGAAATTGTGCACGAAGCTGCCCAAGAGTTGGCACGACGTAGTCGTGGAACACCTCGTATTGCTAATCGTCTCTTAAAGCGCGTGCGTGATTATGCCCAAATTATGGGTGATGGGATTATCACGAAAGACATCACGGATAAAGCTTTGACGATGTTGGATGTTGACCACGAAGGACTTGACTACATTGACCAAAAAATCTTGCGTACGATGATAGAAGTTTATAATGGTGGTCCTGTCGGCTTAGGAACGCTATCCGTTAATATCGCTGAAGAGCGTGATACCGTGGAAGATATGTATGAACCATACTTGATCCAAAAAGGTTTTATTATGCGAACACGAACTGGTCGTGTAGCAACGGCTAAAGCTTACGAACATTTAGGTTATCCTTATACTGAAAAATAAATTTTAAACTTAAGATAAGTTTAAGCAAGTCTGCCTATACTATAAACAATCCTAAAACTTTTCTTTTTCATAATCTCCTAGAGAGCACCTTGATTTTTTCAAGGTGCTTTCTTTTTTTGTGTTTTAAAAGTAGAAGAGGTGTTTTCCGCTTGAAAAGTTTTAGGGTTGTTTCACAGATGTTTTTATTTTGAAAGATAAAAAATGAAGAGACCCCGCAAGCGGAGCCCCTTCAGGAGATTATGAAAAAGAAAAGTTTTAGGATTGATGATATTGTAAATCGAATGCCTTAATCTTTTCTTAAAAATAAAAATGCTAGTTGGAGTATTTGTCGTGTGATAAGACCTTATTTTTTGTTATAATGATAGTTGAAGTTTTTATAACTGAGTTATTTGACTACGTAGGGAGAGGAAATGAAAAAAGTATGTTTTGTTTGTCTAGGAAATATTTGTCGTAGTCCAATGGCTGAATTTGTGATGAAGGATTTGATTAGCGATGATGACTGGTTAATTGAGAGTCGAGCGACTTCTGGCTGGGAACATGGCAATCCTATTCATCATGGAACGCAAAGTATTTTTAAAAAGCATAACATTAGCTATGACAAACACAAGTCATCTCAACAGATTTCTCGCAAAGATTTTCAGAATTTTGATATTATTATCGGTATGGATGCGGAAAATGTTGTAGATTTGAAACATATGTCAGAAGGAAAGTATGATGACAAAATCTTTCTTTTTGTAGAAGGTGGTGTGCCAGAACCTTGGTTTACAGGTGATTTTGATACTACCTATGATTTGGTTAAGCGTGGCTGTGAGCAATGGCTGGCGCGGCTAAAAAATTCTAAAAAAGAAGTTGAGCAAAAATGAAAAAAATAAAAATAACCAGAGGGCGTATAGAGCTTTTAACGGTTTTGATTCTTATCATCTGTGGTTTATCTGTTTTTACCTTATCTATAAAGTCTAAAGCGACATTAACCTATGATAATGGGAAAATAACCTATACAGGTTATGTTGTTAATCACCGTATGAATGGTCAGGGAAAATTGACCTACGAAAATGGTGATACTTATGAAGGAAACTTTGTAGATGGTGTTTTTGAAGGTCAAGGAACGTTTACTTCAAATTCTGGTTGGACGTATAAAGGAGAATTTAAAGATGGTCAGCCAGATGGTCAAGGAACTTTGACAGCGCAAAATGGAGAGGTATATACAGGAACCTTTAAACAGGGGATTTTTCAAAAATGAGAATAAAATGGTTTTCAATGGTTAGGGTGACGGGGCTCTTGCTCGTTTTACTCTATCATTTCTTTAAAACGACTTTTCCAGGTGGTTTTATTGGTGTTGATATCTTCTTTACTTTTTCAGGCTATTTGATTACAGCCTTATTGATTGATGAATATTCGAAAAATAAGAAGATTGATCTTTTAGGATTTTACAAGAGACGTTTTTATCGTATTGTCCCACCGTTGGTGTTAATGATTCTTATTGTGATGCCGTTTACTTACTTGGTTCGTAAGGATTATGTGGCAAGCATTGGAAGTCAAATTGCAGCAGCTGTAGGGTTTACAACGAATTTTTATGAAATTATCACAGGTGGTAATTACGAAACACAATTCATCCCTCATCTCTTTGTTCATACATGGAGTTTGGCAATTGAGATGCACTTTTATTTGATTTGGGGATTTCTGGTTTGGTTCTTAGGAAAACATCATGATAACGTAGCAAAATTCCGTAGTTTGATTTTTGCGATTTCTGCGATGTTTTTTGCAGGAAGCTTCCTATCAATGTTCGTGCGAGTTTTCTTTGTCGATAATGTTTCAACGATTTATTTCTCTTCATTGTCTCATAGTTTCCCATTCTTCTTGGGAGCTATAACAGCAACGATGACAGGGATTAGAGAGACAACTGTTCGGTTCAAAAAGAATGTTCGCCTGTGGTCAACAAAACGCAGTATTTTAACAATGCTAGTTAGCTTTGCTTTGTTGCTACTGTTAACGTTTATTTTAAACTTTGACCAACGAATCACATATTTATTTGGATTTGTATTGGCTAGTTTATTTGCGACAGTAATGATTTATGCAGCGCGTGTGTTGAATGACCAAACGCCAAATGCAAAAGAACCTGCGGTTATTAATTATTTAGCAGATGTCAGTTATGGTGTCTACCTTTTCCACTGGCCATTTTACATTATCTTTACACAATTAATGTCAAATGGTTTGGCTGTACTAGTTACGGTTATCTTTTCTTTGGTTTTCTCAACCTTATCTTACTATGTCTTAGAGCCTTTCCTTGCAGGAAAACCTGTGAAATTACTTGGATTGACTTTAGATTTACATCCATATAAGAAATGGTTGTATGGCGGGGGAGCTTTACTTGGATTAGTAACGATTGTGACAATTGCTATCGCTCCGACTATGGGAGATTTTGAGACAAGTTTGTTGGTTAATTCATTGCAACAAGCTCAAACGAATTTGAATCGTACACACACGGTGACAGCGGGAGATGCGACAGCATTAAGTGATGTTACGGTTATCGGTGATTCTGTAGCTCTCCGTTCAAGTGCTTCATTTTCAAGTATACTTCCAGATGCTCAGGTAGATGCTGCGGTAAGTCGAAGTTTTGATGATGCTTTTGAAATTTTCCAAAATGAAATTTCAAGTGGGACATTATCACAAACAACGGTTCTTGCAGTTGGGGTTAACTCGTTAGATAATTATCAAGAAGATTTGCAGCAGTTTATTGATGCTTTGCCAGATGGTTATCGTTTGATTATCGTGACACCTTATAATGCTAATAACGAAGCTCAGGTCAAAGAAGTTCGTGATTATGAGTTGACTTTAGCAGACACTTATAATTACGTTACTGTAGCAGATTGGTATAAAGCAGCCACTAAACACCCAGAAATTTGGACGGGTTCTGATGGTGTGCACTATAATGATAGTGATACAACAGGTGCAGACCTTTATGTCAAGACGATTCAAAAAGCTATTGAAAAATCAGCTAAAAAATCGGCAAAAGGGGAATCAGATTCTTAATAATATTTAAAACCAACTTCGGTTGGTTTTTTTAGATTTTACATAGGAATAATTGTAAAGATTCTGTCATTTCATGTGAGAAAAAATAATATCAAAAAATGTTGTCAAATCCCTTTACACCATACAACCGAAGCGTTATAATACAGGTGACATAAAACGTGAGAAGAAAGGGGAAAGAAAGTGGCTGATTTGTTCTACGACGTCTTGGCAAGCGTCTGGATTTCTATTGCTGGTGTCGATTCACGTTGGGGAAAATAAGTTAGAGAAAAAGCACCTACGGATGCTTTTTTTGATATTTGTCATAAATTTGTATAAATTTTCTGATAATTATGTTAAAATGGATAAAAGACTATCTATATATATGAGGAATTTGTGATGATGTTAATTTACCAATCAACTCGCGATGAAAATAATAAAGTAACTGCCAGCCAAGCTATTTTGCAAGGATTGGCAACTGACGGCGGTCTCTTTACCCCTGTATCAATTCCAGAAGTAACGTTAGATTTTGACGTTTTGAAAAATGCTTCTTACCAAGAAGTTGCTAAACTTGTATTGTCTGCATTTTTGGATGATTTTACAGAAGAAGAATTAGCATACTGTATCGATTCTGCTTATGATGCTAAATTTGATACTCTTGAAATTGCACCACTTGTAAAATTAGGTGACCAATACAATCTCGAACTTTTCCATGGGTCAACAATCGCCTTTAAAGATATGGCATTATCAATTTTGCCATACCTTTTGACAACATCAGCTAAAAAACAAGGCGTTGATAATAAAATCGTTATCTTGACAGCGACATCAGGTGATACTGGTAAAGCTGCGATGGCTGGTTTTGCGGACGTTCCAGGAACAGAAATCATTGTTTTCTATCCAAAAGATGGTGTCAGCAAAATTCAAGAACTTCAAATGACAACCCAAACTGGTAATAATACGCACGTTGTTGCCATTACTGGTAACTTTGATGATGCACAAACTGATGTGAAACGCATGTTTAACGATGTCGATTTGCGTGAAAAATTGCTTGCGCACAAGACACAATTCTCATCAGCGAACTCAATGAATGTTGGGCGTTTGGTGCCACAAGTTGTTTATTATGTTTATGCTTACGCACAATTGGTTAAAGCTGGTCACATTAAAGCTGGTGAAAAAGTAAACTTTACAGTTCCAACAGGAAACTTCGGTAACATTTTAGCAGCTTATTATGCTAGTCAAATTGGTGTGCCAGTTGGTAAATTAATCTGTGCTTCAAACGAAAATAAAGTTTTAACAGATTTCTTTACAACAGGAACTTATGATAAAAAACGTGAATTTAAGGTGACAACAAGTCCATCAATGGATATCTTGGTATCATCTAACTTGGAACGTTTGATTTTCCATTTGTTAGGAAATGATGCTGCTAAAACTAAAGTATTGATGGAACAATTGGTTTCAGAAGGGGAATACACACTTCCTGACGTTGACCAATCTATCCTTGATTTGTTTGAAGCAGGCTATGCTACGGAAGCTGAAACTTCTGCTGAAATTAAACGTGTTTATGATGCTTCTGATTATATTGAAGACCCTCATACAGCGGTTGCGTCAGCAGTTTATCAAAAATACGTTGAACGTACAGGAGATAAAACACCAACTGTTATTGCCTCAACTGCAAGCCCATATAAATTCCCGCGCGTGGCGGTAGAAGCGGTTAGCGGTCAAGCGCCAGCAGATGATTTTGTAGCTGTTAAAGAGCTTGAAAAATTATCAGGTGTTACCATTCCAAAAGCTGTAAATGGACTTGAAACAGCTGAAGTTCGTCATAAGACAGTTGTTGCAACAAGCGATATGCAAAAAGCTGTTGAAAATTACTTAGGACTTTAATGTTATAAAAGTGAAAGCTGAGGCTGGTTCTCAGCTTTTCTTTCTGTTACGATAGACATATGAAAGAAACAAAGAAAATTATTCGTTTAGCATTTCCAGCGATGATGGAAAATTTGCTGCAGATGCTTATGGGTGTAGTTGACAACTATCTTGTTGCTCAGGTTGGTTTGATTGCAGTTTCGGGAGTATCTGTAGCCAACAATATTATCACAATTTATCAAGCAATTTTTATTGCACTTGGGGCGGCTGTTTCTAGCTTGGTGGCTAAAAGTCGTGGTGAAAAAAATAATGAAAAAACGTTGCATTATCAGTCAGAAGCTATTTTAGTAACGTTAGGGCTAAGTTTAGTTCTGGGGATTTTTTCTCTTATTTTTGGAAAAACAACGCTTCAGTGGTTGGGAACGGAGAATACTGTTGCACAAGCTGGTGGTGTGTATTTAGCGATTGTCGGTGGACTGATTGTTAGTCTTGGTTTAATGACAACTTTGAGTGCTTTTTTACGTGCATTAGGAAAACCACAATTGCCAATGTATGTTAGCTTGCTGAGCAATGTGTTAAATGCTATTTTCTCAGCGGTGTCTGTTTTTGTTTTTCATTGGGGAATTGTCGGTGTTGCTTGCTCAACTGTTTTAGCTCGTCTGATTGGGACGTTGCTCTTAGCTAGCCAATTACCAGTGGGAAATATTTTGAAAAATATAAAATGGCATTTGGATAGTGATTTGTTGAAAATAGCTTTGCCAGCAGCGGGTGAACGGTTGATGATGCGCGCAGGTGACGTTGTTATTGTTGCTATCATCGTCAAATTTGGAACGGAAGTTGTTGCTGGGAATGCTATCGGAGAAACTCTAACCCAATTTAACTATATGCCAGGTATGGGAGTAGCGACAGCGACAGTTATTCTGGTGGCACATAGCCTCGGTCAGAAAAATATGAAAGAAATTAAACGCTTGGTGCGCGATTCTTATCTTATTTCAATGATAATGATGCTTTGTGTGGGAGCACTGGTTTATTTTTGCGGAAGTCACTTGACTTATCTTTTCACAACGAATCAAACTGCTCTTGAAGCTAGTCTTGTTGTGTTGTTTTATTCGTTTATCGGTGGTCCAGCGACAGCAGGTACATTGATTTATACCGCAGCTTGGCAAGGTCTTGGAAATGCTAAATTACCTTTTTACGCTACAACATTTGGAATGTGGGTTATCCGCATTATTTCAGGATACGTGTTGGGAGTTAGCTTAAATCTTGGATTAACAGGTGTTTGGCTAGCAACCCTTGCAGATAATATTTTCCGCTGGATTTTCTTGTATTGCCTTTATAGGAAGTATATGAAGCAATTGACAATGATGAGTTGAAAAATCAGGTTTTCCTGATTTTTTTGTTATTTTTTCCCAAAAGGGAAGTGAAAATTGTCCCTAAAGTCTATTATCTTCTAAGTTAGGATTTGTTAAGATGAGTTTATTAGAAAAGGAGACTATTTATGGGAAAATTACTACATAAATTAAGTTATTGGATTTTTAGGCATGCCAAACTGACAATTGTTTTGGTTATGCTGTTGTTGGGAGCTCTTGGTGGAATTGCTGGGTTAACAGGAGTGCATTTTTCATCAGCGGGACTGGACATGAAAGGTACAGAATCGCAAAAGGCACTGAATATTGTTGAAACAGATTTTGCTGGTCTTGCTTCAAAAGGTGCGAGTGAGAAAGTCGTCTTTAAAGCAACTTCGGGTTCGTTAACGGATGAGACAGCACAGCAAGCTATGGCGAACTTTGTTAAAGAAGAAATGACTGATGATGCTGTTGAGATGGTTATTCTACCAGAGCAACAACAAAATTTGACTAAAAATAATACTATTGGTTATGCAACAGTGACTTTCAAAAAAGCAAAAGAAGATGTTAAGCAATCTTCGATTAAGCATTTAGTAAAGGCGACTAAAATTACTAAAGATGCAGGAATTGAAACGGAACTAACCGGTGATTTAACAATTAGCGAAATGGATACTGGTGAAAAATCAGAAATCTATGGTCTCTTAGCAGCCATTGTTATTTTAGCTATCACTTTTGCATCAGTTATTATGGCAGGAATGCCAATTATTTCTGCACTTGTTGGTTTAGGAATAAGTGTACTTGGTGTGGTTATTCTGTCAAATTGGGTTGAGTTCACAACATCTGATTTATCACTTAGTGGTATGATTGGATTGGCTGTGGGAATTGATTATGCACTTTTCATCATTTCACGTTTTAGACAAGAAATAAAAAAAGGACATAGTCGTGAAGAGTCGTTGGCTAAGTCAATGACGACAGCAGGGAAAGCCGTTATTTTTGCAGGTATGACTGTTATAGTTGCTTTGCTTGCTATGTCAACACTTGGTATTAGCTTCTTATCTGTAATGGGATTTGCTGGTGCTTTGTCTGTTCTTGGAGCAATGTTGACAGCTTTGACTATTATTCCAGCGGTGATTGTTCTTTTAGGAAAAATTGCAACAGGAGAAAAGCAAAATCGTGTATTAGCTCGTTTTGGACAATTGAAACGTGACTACGGTTGGGGAAAATTTGTTAGCAAATTTAAAGTGTTGTTATCAGGAATGGTGCTACTTGGCTTAATTGTCGTTGCATTACCAGCGCGTAATATGAATCTTGGGTTACCAACGGATGCTGATAAAAGTACTCAAACAACTGAACGTCGTGCTTATGATATTATGACAGAAGGTTATGGTGCAGGGCATGCGGCAACCTTGGTCGTTTTAGTTAAAACTGGTGACAGTGAAACAGCGCAGGATGTAGCCACAGAATTGCAGAATACAGCTAACGTAGAGCGTGTGACACCACCAATGATTGGCAATGGTAAATCTGGACAATATTACATGATTTCGTTGACACCGAAAACAGACGGAAATGCAATAGCAACCAAGAACTTGGTAAAGGCTATCCGTGCGAAATCAAACACAAATGGCAATCCAACGTTGTTGGTTACAGGTTCAACGGCTATTAATATTGATATGTCAGATGCTTTGATGGCGGCTCTTCCAAAATTTGCTTTAATTATTGTAGTGTTTGCCTTTGTTCTTTTATTGATTATTTTCCGTTCGTTGTTGATTCCGTTCGTAGCGGTAGGTGGTTTTGTTCTTTCGTTGCTTGCGACTTTAGGTGCATTGGTATTTATTGTTCAAGAAGGACATTTTAGTGATTTAATTGGGCTTACTGGTCCAAGTGCTATTTTAAACTTCTTACCAGTTTTGGTTATCGGAATTATGTTTGGTTTGGCAATGGATTATGAGGTCTTTCTTATTAGTCGGATGAAAGAAGTCTATGATGAAACAGGAGATACTCAAAGAGCTTTGCTTGAGGGAATGAAAGACAATGGGAAAGCTATCTTTGCAGCTATTTTGATTATGGCTTCAGTCTTTATGGGATTTGTCTTTGTTGCGGACAGTACTGTTAAATCAATGGGGTTGGCGCTGACATTAGGAATCTTCTTTGATGCGCTTATTGTTCGAATGATTTTTGTTCCAGCTATGCTTGCCGTCTTTGGTAAAGCCAATTGGTATCTTCCTAAATGGTTGGATAAACTTCTACCAAATGTTAAAATTGAATAAAGGGATTAAGCTGAGATAATCTCAGCTTTTTTAGGTGATAGGTATGAAAACAGATAAAATAGAAGAAAGTATCAAATATCAATTTTTAAAATCAGGGAAATGGCTATTAATGGGGTGGCTGATTTTTCTTTGTTTTTTTACTCAATATTTAAATAATGGTCATTTTTTTCCAACAAATCTTGTATTAAATGTAGTTTTGGTTAGCGAATTAGTGTTACTTTATTTTTCTGATTATTTGGTATCAACGAACTATTTGTATCTTGGGTTGAGTGTGCAAATTGTGCTAATTTTTATTTTGGCCTTTTTATTTCAAAATTTATTTTGCTTGACATTATTAGTTGGCTCCATGCCTATTTGTATTGTTGAAGAAATTACCTATCAATACCCAAAACGCTACTTTATAATGACAGCTTTATATGGACTTTTTGTCCTTGGCTTTGGCTTATTGCAAGATGGTTTAGATTTTTTCAATTTTATCTTGTTAGCTGAAGCTGTGGCTATGATTGCACTACTTGCCATTTATTATTATCAAATGGTTTATCGTCAAGCTTTTCAAGTTCAATATCTTCAGGAAGTGAACGAAGAGCTTAATCACGCATATGTACGGGTAGAGGAGATGACAGCTAAAGCAATTAAGCAGACAGTGGCGCGTGATTTACACGATAGTCTGACCCAAGATTTGATTGGTATTAATATGCACTTATTAGCAATGACAGCACTTTTAGAAAATGAAGATTATCAAAGATTAGCGCAAACTTTGGAAAAAACGCAACATCTAACCAAAGAATCAATTAGTGAGGCACGTCGTACGATTGCTGATTATCGTCAAGAAAAACGAGAATATCTAAATTTACAGTTACGAGAAGAATTACAAAAACGGTTGACAAGTTTACAAGAAAATTATCACCTCAATACTCAATTGGATATGCCTAATGAGATTGAATTATCTTATCATCAAGGAATGGATGTTTTGCGAATGATTAATGAGGCTTTGATGAATGTTATCAAGCACGCTGAAATCAATCAAGCAAAAGTTGATGTTAAGCAAGAAGGAAAAATATTGCAAATTCAAGTTATCAATTTTGGAAAGCCTGTACGACTGTTGGTACAAAATAATCAACATTTTGGTTTGCTTGGCATGAAAGAACGAGCAGCGCAGTATAATGGTCAAGTGAGCATTAGTAGTAACAAAAACACAGGGACTATTGTGACGATTGAATTGGAGGTGGATTAATGAAACAGATTATGATTGTTGATGACCATCCCATTGTCAGAGAAGGCTTAGCCAACTTTATTGGACTAGCAGATAATTTGACAGTGGTTGCCACAGCTTCAAATGGTCAGGAGGCTTTGATGAAATTAGCTGCGCTTACTAGGCAACCAGACCTTATCCTAGTTGATTTGCAAATGCCAGAAATGAGCGGTAAAAAGTTGCTAGAAAAATTGCCGACGTTGTCGAATGTTCTTATCTTTTCTACGGAAATCGATGGTGAGCTTGCGCAGCACTTTATTGTAACTAGAAAACCACTAGCTATGCTAGTGGTTCTAATACGCTTATAGCGTTG
>CAVAFU010000022.1:0-14656 GCA_963588325.1 Oribacterium sp. | reverse complement strand
ACTGGAAGGTGAATTTTCGAAAGGAATGAAAGAATTGGCGAAAGCAAGAAAACGTAAGGTGAGAAGGAAAGCGAGGTCTCATCGTCGGCAGAAAAAAGTCCCCAAATGGGCTTTGTATGGCATGAGTTTTTTAGCGATTGTGGCTTGTGTAGCGTTAGCTATTTACACTTATCAAGCACAAGAAACAGATAATACAGCGACTGCTGACACAACGACTTCTGCTAGTAATGACCAGACGACAATTGAATTTATAGAAAGCATCGGTGACACAGCACGACAAATTGCGGCACAAAATGACCTTTATGCCTCAGTCATGATTGCGCAAGCTATTTTGGAGTCAAATAGCGGTCAATCAGCCCTTAGTCAGGCACCATATTATAACTTCTTTGGAATAAAAGGAGATTATAACGGACAGTCTGTTACCATGAAAACATGGGAAGATGATGGCAGTGGTAATACATATACGATTGATGCTCAGTTTCGTTCTTATGGTAGTCAAGCCGAGTCATTGGAAGACTATGCTCAATTTCTTCAAAAAGACATTTACGCAGGTGTCCGAAAATCCAATACTACCTCTTATCAGGATGCGACAGCTGCCTTGACAGGAACTTATGCAACGGATACCTCATATGGGACAAAACTCAACAAATTAATCGAACAATATGGCTTAACAGTCTATGATAGCTGGTGATTGTTCTTAAGCAAATGATTTTCTAAAAAAGAATGTTCAGTATTATTTCAAACTTCAAAGAAAAACGTGCAAAATATAGGCTACTTATGCTATAATTGATGGTGATATACAATAGAGGAGACCAGTATGGAATTAGTACGCGAAAAAGAATTTGTCAACCAATACCATTATGATGCAAGAAATCTTGAATGGGAAAAGAAAAATGGAACACCAAAGACTAACTTTGAAGTCACATTCCAATTAGTAAAAAAAGATACTGCAAACAACCAAACAACAATTGTGTCAGTTTTACAATTTATGGTTGTCAAAAAAGAATTCGTTATTAGTGGGGTTGTCTCACAAATGGTTCACATTAAAAATCGTATTGTTAACGAACCAAGTGAATTTACAAAAGAAGAAGTTGAAACATTGGCAGCACCGCTATTAGACATCGTGCAACGCCTAACTTATGAAGTAACCGAAATTGCCCTAGACCGTCCAGGGATTAAATTGGAGTTTAGAAACTAATGAAATTAGCCGTTATTACAGATACGACCGCAGTTTTGTCGGATGATATTAAACAAAAAGAGAATCTTCATATCTTAGATATTCCAATCATGATTGGCGGAATTACCTATGTTGAAGGTAAAAACTTAAGTTTGGATGATTTTTACAAGAAAATGGCAATGTCGCCAGTTCTTCCAAAAACTAGCCAACCAAGTTTAGCGAAATTGGATGAGATTTTGTCACAACTTTCTTCTGAAGGCTACACACACGTTATCGGATTATTCTTGTCTTCAGGAATTTCAGGATTTTGGCAAAATATTCAATTTTTAGTTGATGATTATCCAGAATTGACCATTGCTTTTCCAGATAGCAAAATTACCTCAGCACCACTTGGTAGCATGGTAAGAAATACGTTGAATTGGGCTGAAGCTGGCGTAGCTTTTGATGATATTTTAGCTAAGCTTCAAAAACAAATTGATGGTACAAGTGCCTTTATCATGGTTGATGATTTGAATCACTTAGTAAAAGGTGGTCGTCTCTCAAATGGTTCAGCACTTATTGGGAATTTACTCAGCATTAAACCAATTCTATATTTCAATGATGAAGGTGTTATTGAAGTATTTGAAAAGGTTAGAACTGAGAAAAAAGCCATCAAACGTTTAGTTGATGTTTTATCTGAAGTGACTGCTAATGGAGACTATGAAGTCTTTATTATTCATTCACGAGCAGAGGAAAAAGCCCAACAATTTTATCAGACTTTAGCTGACAGAGGTCAGGCTGAAAATCTTGAAATTGTTACATTTGATGGTGTTATTGCTACTCATTTAGGGGAAGGCGCAGTTGCATTTGGTTTCACACCAATTGTTTAAGTGTTAGAGAGGAAAAAACATGAGTATTAAAGTTATCATTGCAGGTTTTAAAGGGAGAATGGGTTCAGCAGCAGTTGAGATGGTAAAAGGTGATGAAGACCTTACCTTAGCTGCTTTGTTAGACCCGTTTGCGACTGAAACAGACGTGGATGGTGTCCCAGTTTTTACAGATAAATCACAGTTAGTTGGTTTTGATGCAGATGTTTGGGTTGATTTTACCATGCCAGCAGTTGCTTATGAAAATACCCGTTTTGCTTTGGAAAATGGCTTCGCTCCAGTTGTTGGAACGACAGGATTTTCTGAAGATGAAATTGCTGAATTAATCGCTCTTTCTGAAGAAAAGAAAACAGGTGGATTAATTGCTCCAAACTTTGCAATTGGTGCGATTTTACTCATGGAATTTGCCGCTAAGGCTGCTAAATATTTTCCGGACCTTGAAATCATTGAATTACATCATGATAATAAGAAAGATGCCCCATCGGGTACAGCTGTGAAGACAGCAGAGTTGATTCGTGAAGTTCGTCAACCGAAGAAACAAGGGGCAGCTGATGAAGTTGAAACATTAAAAGGTGCGCGTGGAGCTGATTTTGATGGTATGCGCATCCACAGTGTTCGTTTACCTGGTTTGGTGGCGCACCAAGAAGTGATTTTCGGTGCACAAGGTGAAGGGTTAACACTTCGTCATGATTCTTATGATCGTATTTCATTTATGAGTGGTGTTAATATTGGAATTAAAGCAGTTGTAAAACGAGATAAGCTCGTTTATGGTTTGGAAAAATTACTATGAAATTAAACAATCTGCCTTCTGAATTTCAGGAGGCTTTACCAATTTTGAAAAAAATTCGCGAAGCTGGCTATGAGGCTTACTTTGTCGGCGGAAGCGTTCGTGATGTTTTACTCAATCGTCCTATTCATGATGTGGACATTGCGACAAGTTCTTATCCAGAGGAGACTAAGAGCATTTTTCATCGTACAGTCGATATTGGTATTGAGCATGGTACGGTGTTAGTCTTAGAAGAAGGTGGCGAGTATGAGATTACCACTTTCCGTACAGAAGATGTGTATGTAGATTATCGCAGACCAAGCAGCGTTTCATTTGTTCGTTCTTTAGAGGAGGATTTGAAACGTCGTGACTTTACGGTTAATGCTTTTGCTCTTGATGAGACAGGTTTGATTATTGATAAATTTAATGGTTTAGCTGACTTGAAAGCGAAGCTATTGCGTGCTGTTGGAAATCCTGCAGAGCGTTTTAATGAAGATGCTCTTCGTATTATGCGTGGTTTCCGTTTTGCAGCGAGCCTTGATTTTGATATTGAACCTGATACGTTTGCTGCTATGGCAGCACATGCGCCCTTACTTGAAAAGATTTCAGTAGAGCGCTCTTTTATTGAATTTGACAAACTTTTGATGGCACCATTTTGGCGTAAGGGTATCAAAGCTATGCTAACAAGCCAAGCTCAGAAGTATCTGCCACATTTGGAAAATGCTCATGAAAAATTGCAACAGCATTTGCTTGATGGTTTGGCTTGCGATTATCAGTTTAAAACTTCTGAACAAGCGTGGGCAGCTTTGCTATTAGCCTTAGAAGTGACGGATGTTCGTGCCTTTTTGAAAGCGTGGAAAACATCAAGTCAATTCCAAAAAGATGTTGAAAAAATCGTTGCTATTTACCGTTTCCGTTTGACAAATGAACTTGATAAAATGGAAATGTATTGCTATGGTAAAGCCTTGATTGAACAAGCTGAAGACCTTCGAGCTGGTTTTGGTCTGCCTGTTGATTTTGAAAGCATCGAACGTTTAGACAAAGAATTAACCATCCACGATAAACACGAAATCGTTGTCAACGGTGGTATTTTAATCAAAGAATTGGGATACAAACCTGGTCCAGAATTAGGGCAAGTATTAAAAGAAATCGAGAAAAAAATTGTCCTTGGTGAACTTGCCAACGACAAAGAAGCTATTTTTGAATTTATTAGAAAGGAAACTAAATGAGCGATTTTATTGTTGAACACTTAACAAAATCAGTTGGTGATAAAACGGTTTTTCGTGATATTTCCTTTATTATTCATGATTTTGACCGTATCGGGATTATTGGGGTTAACGGAACTGGTAAGACTACCCTCCTTGATGTGGTTTCTGGTCGTCTTGGTTTTGATGGTGATGTGTCGCCATTTTCTGCTAAAAATGGTTATAAAATAGCTTATTTGACTCAAGAGCCTGAATTTGATGATGATAAAACCATTTTGGATACGGTTTTGTCATCTGATTTGCGTGAAATGGTCTTGATTAAAACTTATGAAACTTTGATGGCTGACTACAACGAAGCTAATCAAGATAAGTTAGAAAAAGTCATGGCAGAAATGGATTCTCTTGATGCTTGGACAATTGAGAGTGAAGTCAAAACTGTTTTGACCAAGTTAGGCTTGCATGATTTATCACAAAAAGTTGGGGATTTGTCTGGTGGACTTCGTCGTCGTGTTCAACTAGCACAAGTTTTGCTGAACGATGCGGACTTGTTATTGTTGGATGAACCAACCAACCACTTGGATATTGATACCATTGCTTGGTTGACGAATTTCTTGAAAAATTCTAAGAAAACCGTGCTTTTCATTACCCACGACCGTTATTTCTTGGATAATGTGGCAACCCGTATTTTTGAATTGGCTAACAGTCAATTAACCGAATATCAAGGAAATTACCAAGATTATGTGCGTTTACGTGCGGAGCAAGATGAGCGTGATGCTGCAACGCTTCATAAGAAAAAACAACTCTATAAACAAGAGTTGGCATGGATGCGAACACAGCCACAAGCGCGTGCAACTAAACAACAAGCGCGTATCAATCGTTTTAATGACTTAAAAGCTGATTTGTCAGGAACGACACAATCAACAGAGCTTGAGATTAATTTTGAAACAAGCCGAATTGGTAAAAAGGTTATCAATTTTGAAGATGTTTCGTTTAGTTATCCAGACAAGCCAATTCTATCTGATTTTAACCTTTTGGTGCAAAATAAAGATCGTATCGGAATTGTTGGTGACAATGGCGTCGGAAAATCAACGCTTCTTAATCTGATTAATGGAGATTTAAAACCAACTGCTGGTAAACTTGACATTGGTGAAACGGTTCGTATTGGTTATTTTTCACAGTTAACCAAAGATATGGACGAAAACAAGCGTGTCATTAATTATTTGCAAGAAGTGGCAGATGAGGTTAAGACAAGCGTTGGGACAACAAGTGTTACTGATTTGTTGGAACAATTCTTATTCCCACGCTCAACACACGGCACATTAATTTCAAAATTATCAGGTGGTGAGAAGAAACGTCTTTATCTTTTAAAGATTTTGATTGAAAAACCAAATGTGCTTCTTCTTGACGAACCAACCAATGACCTTGATATTGCAACTTTAACCGTCCTTGAAAGTTTCTTACAAACATTCTCTGGACCTGTTATTACCGTTAGTCACGACCGTTATTTCCTTGATAAAGTGGCTAATAAAATCTTGGCATTTGAAAATGGTCATGTTCGCGAATTCTTCGGAAATTATACTGATTATCTTGATGAAAAAGCTTTTGAAGAAAATGCAGTAGCCAATCAGGCTAAAAAGGAAACGCAACAAAAGACCGAAAAAGAGAAAACCAAGAAAAAACGCATGTCTTACTTTGAAAAACAAGAATGGGAAGTCATCGAAGATGAAATTGCCAAACTTGAAGAAGATATCGAATCGATTGAGACACAAATGCAAGAAAATGCTAGCGATTATGGTAAATTAGCAGAATTGCAACGTGCCTTAGATACCGCTAACGAAACCTTGCTTGAAAAATATGAACGTTATGAATATCTAAGTGAACTTGAGGGATAATGTTTTATGAGTAATGACAAAGACTTGATGGTAAAAACGGTGAAGGTTCCTGATGATAAAAAAGAGGATGTTAAAGCGGGAAAACTTAAAATTGATGGGGTTGACTTACGAACCCCAGACGGTCGGTATGCAGGAAAACTTGAAGATATTTCAGAAGAATTTGAAGAAGAGAAGTCTAGCAACAATCCCGATTTTTCTTCTGATGCTTTATATACAGCAGTTGGGGCTTTGTTAGTCTCAGGAATTTCTGTTTTAACATATAAAGGGCACTTACTAAGTACTAAGCAGAAAACATTAATTGACAAGTTAGAATCTACCATTCAACCATATAGCGAAACTATTTTGAAAAATATTTATAATAGAGAATCTGTTGCAGCGTTATCTGAGTTTTTAGCTACCGTTCAGGAGATTACAAAAATCAAATTTCCAATATTTATAAAAAGTAGCAATCCAGGTTGGGATTCTTTTGTTAGTGTAATCCATTTATACACTCAAGAATTGATTAAAAATAATCCTCAAGACGGAAAAGAACTTCCCAAACTGCCAAAAAAGAAGAAATTATTAAAAAATAATTATTTTATTGCTCAGCTGAAGTTTATAGAAAAATGTTTATTAATCCAACAAGAAATTATTACTGATGCTGTTAACAATATTCCACCATTGGAGGAAGAGAGTATTAATCAAACTAATAATAAAGTATTTAAAGATACTAAAGTTTAATATAATTTAACTGGTTGAGTGACTTAGCTGGATAGCAGTCACTCTTTCTTGCAGAAAGAAGGCATTAGTTTATTTGTAAAAAATGGATTAGAAAGGAAAGTTACTATGAAACTGATTTGGAATTATTTGAAAAAATATCCCAAATGGCTCATTTTGGATGTATTAGGAGCTTTTACATTTGTCGTGGTAAACCTTGGATTGCCAACAGCTTTGGCACGTATGATTGACCAAGGGATAACCGTCGGTAACAGAGATAAGGTTTATTTCTGGGCGATTGTTATGTTCGTTATCATTATCATTGGGACAATAGGTCGTGTTGCTCTGGCTTATGCAGCTGGTAAACTAACGACTAATATGATTAAGGACATGCGAAATGACATGTACGATAAGTTGCAGGAGTACTCACACCATGAGTATGAACAAATTGGAATTTCATCACTAGTGACACGTATGACTAGCGATGCATTCATCTTAATGCAGTTTGCAGAACAATCGCTTCGTATGGGAGTCATGACGCCACTCATGATAATATTCAGTGTGGTTATGATTTTAGTGACAAGCCCATCCCTTGCCTGGATTGTAGCAGTTGCGATTCCATTTTTAGCCCTTGTGGTTTATTACGTTGCAACACGTACACGTCCTTTGTCTGAGAAACAACAAGCTACACTTGATAAAATTAACCAATATGTTCGTGAAAATTTAACTGGGTTGCGTGTTATTCGTGCCTTTGCTAGAGAAGATTTTCAAGAAGAACGTTTTGATAGTAAAAATGAAGAATACAAAGGGATTTCAAGTCGTCTGTTTAAATTAACAGGTTTAACTGAGCCACTTTTTGTATTCATCATTATTTCAATGATTATAGCGATTGTTTGGTTTGCCTTAAATCCTCTGTCAAGAGGTGATTTACAAATTGGTAACTTGGTTGCCTTTATTGAATATAGCTTCCATGCGCTCTTTTCATTCTTGCTTTTCGCTAATCTCTTTACCATGTATCCTCGTGTTGTTGTCTCAAGTGAACGTATCTCAGAAGTGATGAATATGCCGATTTCCATCACTCCAAATGAAGATGGCGTAACCGAGACAGAAACAAAAGGTTATTTGGAATTTGATAAGGTTACTTTTGCCTATCCTGGTGAAACAGAAAGCCCAGTTTTGAAAGATATTTCCTTCAAAGCCAAACCAGGTGAAACGGTCGCTTTCATCGGTTCAACAGGTTCAGGAAAATCATCACTTGTTAACTTGATTCCACGTTTTTACGATGTCACACTTGGTAAAATTTTAGTTGATGGTGTTGATGTCAGAGATTATCAGTTAAAAGCTTTACGTCAGAAGATTGGATTTATTCCTCAAAAAGCACTTTTGTTCACGGGAACTATTGCTGAAAACTTGAAGTATGGTAAAACTGACGCAACAAGTGAAGAATTACAAGAAGCGGCAGATGTGGCTCAAGCCAAAGAATTTATTGAAAGCCGTGATGAACGTTATCAAACTCATTTGGCAGAAGGCGGTAGCAATTTGTCAGGTGGGCAAAAACAACGGTTGTCAATTGCACGTGCGGTTGTTAAGAAACCTGATATTTACATTTTTGATGATTCTTTCTCAGCGCTTGATTACAAAACAGATGCCCAATTGCGTGCTCGCTTGAAAGAAGTCACACAAGAGGCAACCGTGCTTATTGTGGCTCAACGTGTTGGAACGATTATGAATGCTGACCAGATTATCGTACTCGATAAGGGTGAAATTGTGGGACGTGGCACACATGATGAATTGATGAAGACAAATACCATTTATCGTGAAATTGCCAACTCACAATTGAAAAATGCAGATGAAATGAAAGGAGAATAAAAATGTCAAAACGCAATGTTTTTCTCCGTTTATGGGATTATCTTCGACAATATAAAGGCGCACTCTTTCTTGCTATCTTTCTTAAAGTTATTAGCAGTGTGATGAGCGTCTTAGAACCCTTTATTTTGGGACTTGCTATTACAGAATTAACCTCAAATCTACTGGATATGGCGCATGGTGTGGCAGGTGCTCACATCAACGTTTCTTACATCGCCATGATTTTGGTTCTTTATTTCTTGCGTGGTTTGGGCTATGAGTTAGGTAGTTATGGCTCAAACTATTTCATGACAAATGCGGTGCAAAAGAGCATTCATGATTTGCGTCGTGATTTGAGTGAAAAAATCAATAAAATTCCAGTTTCTTATTTTGATAGCCAACAATTTGGGAATGTTTTGGGACGTTTCACTTCCGACGTTGAAACTGTTTCAAATGCTTTACAACAAAGTTTTCTTCAAATCATCAATGCATTCCTAACGATTTTCTTAGTTGTTTGCATGGTGCTTTATCTCAATTGGCGCTTGGCTTTGGTAGTTATTTTAATCATTCCAGTTACGTATATTAGCGCTCAATTCATTTTGAAGAAATCACAACCATATTTCAAAAAACAAGCTGATGCTCTTGGAGATATGAATGGTTTCGTCCAAGAAAATTTGACTGGTTTTAACGTTATCAAACTTTACGGTCGTGAAGAAATTTCAAGTGAAGAATTTCGTGATATCACGCAAAATTTACAAGAAGTTGGATTCAAAGCAAGCTTTATTTCAGGGATTATGATGCCTGTTCTTAGTGCAATTTCTGACATGGCTTACCTAATTGTGGCAGTATTGGGTGCTTTGCAAGTTTTGTCTGGAACATTAACTGTTGGTAATATGCAAGCTTTTGTTCAATACGTTTGGCAAGTTAGCCAACCCGTTCAAACCATTACCCAATTAGCTAGTGTACTTCAAAGTGCCAAATCATCACTTGACCGTATTTTTGAAGTCCTAGATGAGCCAGAAGAAGTGTCACAAGTGACTGAGCATTTAGAACATGATTTGACTGGTCAAGTTACTTTTGAAAATGTTTCATTCCAATATGTCGCTGACAAACCATTGATTCAAAACTTCAACCTCGATGTTAAACCAGGTGAAATGGTTGCCATTGTTGGACCAACTGGTGCTGGTAAAACAACACTTATCAATCTTTTGATGCGTTTCTACGATGTCACTGATGGTTCGATTAAAATTGATGGGCACGATATTCGTCACTTGTCACGCCAAGAATACCGCAAACAATTTGGGATGGTTTTACAAGATGCTTGGCTTTATGAAGCAAGTATTAAAGAAAATCTCCGTTTTGGTAACTTGGATGCAACAGATGAAGAAATCGTTGAAGCAGCCAAGGCAGCAAATGTTGACCACTTTATCCGTACTTTACCTGGTGGCTACAATATGGAAATGAATCAAGAATCAACTAACGTTTCACTTGGTCAAAAACAATTGTTGACCATTGCTCGTGCTTTGTTAGCTGACCCTAAAATTTTGATTTTGGATGAGGCAACATCATCAGTAGATACACGTTTGGAATTGTTGATTCAAAAAGCTATGGCTAAATTGATGGAAGGACGAACAAGCTTTGTCATTGCACACCGTTTGTCTACCATTCAAGAAGCTGATAAAATTTTAGTTCTTAATAACGGACAAATCATTGAACAAGGGAACCATGAAAGCTTACTGGCAGCTAAAGGTTTCTACTATGACCTTTACAATAGCCAGTTTGCTAAAAGTAAATAATTTGTCTGGATAAAAATACTGAAAGGCAGGGCTTTGTTTGATACGAAGCTCTGTTTTTTACTGTCTATTAAAAAACGGGTCATTGATTATCTTTAGTAAAGATGGTATGATAGTCATGTTAAAAAATAACGATGTTTGGGAAAAGCCATCGCTAAAAAAAACCAGCCTAATGACTGAATTAGCGCCCTTGTGGATTCCCATGAGGGCTTTTCTTTTGCCCAAATATCTGAAAAGATATAGAGGAGATAAGATGAAACGTCAATCTGCACTTGTCGTCTTTAGTGGCGGACAAGATTCAACAACTTGCCTATTTTGGGCATTAAAACACTACGAACATGTCGAAACAGTTACTTTTAATTATGGTCAACGCCATAGCCTTGAAATTGAAGTTGCCAAGCACATTGCTGCTGAACAAGGCGTAAAAAATCACTTATTAGATATGTCTTTATTGGGACAATTAACCGAAAATGCTTTGACACGTGATATTGCCATTGAAAATCCTGATGATGATTTGCCAAATACCTTTGTTGATGGTCGCAATCATTTGTTCTTATCATTTGCAGCTGTTCTTGCCAAACGTCTTGGTATTACTGACATTATTACTGGGGTTTGTGAAACGGATTTTTCTGGGTATCCAGATTGTCGAGATGCTTTTGTCAAATCACTCAACGTGACATTAAACTTGGCAATGGATTACAACTTTGTCATTCAAACACCGCTCATGTGGCTTGATAAATCAGAAACATGGGAATTAGCTGACCAACTTGGCAAATTTGATTATGTCCGTGAAAATACATTGACTTGCTATAACGGTATTAAAGGAAGTGGCTGTGGTGAATGCCCTGCTTGTAAACTCCGTCAAGCAGGTCTTGAAAAATATCTGGCAAAGAAAGGGCAAGCCTAATGTTTTTAGCACCAAAAGAAATCAAGCAACCAACAGGTGACTCCCTTGTTTATTGCCCACGCCGTGTTCTGGTTTCAAAAGAATTTACCTTTGATGCGGCGCATCATTTGTTCCAATATGAAGGAAAATGCAAAGCGCTGCATGGACACACTTATCATTTGCAAATTGCAGTTTCAGGTTTCTTAGACGAACGTGGAATGGCAGTAGATTTTGGCGATCTTAAGCACATTTACAAGGAATATTTAGAGCCGTATTTAGACCATCGTTATCTCAATGAAAGTTTACCTTATATGAATACCACAGCTGAAAATATGGTTTACTGGATTTTCAAACAAGTTGCGCAGCATTTGCCAAAAGAACGTGATATAAGAGTTGAATCTGTGCGATTGTATGAAACCCCAAGCTCATTTGCAGAATTTAGAAGGGAGTGGGATGTCGATGACAAAACGTCAGCTAACCCTTCCAATTCTTGAAATTTTTGGTCCAACTTTCCAAGGTGAGGGCAGAGCGATTGGGCAAAAGACGATGTTTGTAAGAACGGGTGGTTGTGATTATCACTGCGCGTGGTGTGATTCTGATTTTACTTGGAATGGTTCGGAAAAGCCTAAGCGAATGACTGCAGACGAAGTGATTGCGCAGCTTGACCAATTGGGAAGTTATGATTATGTCACTTTATCTGGGGGAAATCCTTGCCTTCTTGCGGCTAATATGGCGGAGCTTGTTACAAAATTGAAAGCGCGTGGTGTAACACTGGCTATTGAGACACAAGGTTCACGTTGGCAAACGTGGTTAAAAGATATTGACCAAGTAACCCTTAGCCCAAAACCACCATCAAGTCAGATGAACGTTAATTTTGAAACGTTAGATTTTATTGTTTCCCAGCTCAAAAAAGAGCAGTTGACTTTTAAAATTCCTGTTTTTGATGACGATGATTTGGCATTTGCTAAAATGATTCAAAAACGTTATCAGCCAGATGTTTTGTATTTATCAGCAGGTAATCCAGAACCTCATGCAAGTGGAAATATTGTAGAAAATCAACTCAGCCGCCTACGTCAACTTTGGGAGACAGTAGCAGCAGACCCTGAATGGCAAAGCGTACGCGTGTTGCCACAATTACACACGCTTTTATATGACAACCAACGCGGTGTTTAAAAGGAGAATAGAATGACCAGAACAGATGAAATGAAAGATTTAACCCTTTTGGGAAATCAAAATACAAGATACACTTACGAATACGACCCAAGTATTCTGGAATCATTTGATAATCGTCATGTTGATAATGACTATTTTATCAAGTTTAACTGTCCAGAGTTTACCTCACTTTGTCCGATTACTGGGCAACCAGATTTTGCGACGATTTATATTTCTTATATTCCAGATAAACTTTGCGTGGAATCAAAATCACTAAAACTTTATCTTTTCAGTTACCGTAATCATGGTGATTTTCATGAAAATTGTATCAATACGATTGGTAAAGATTTAATTAACTTACTTCAACCACGTTATCTCGAAGTCTGGGGAAAATTTACACCACGAGGCGGTTTGTCTATTGACCCCTATTTTAATTACGGTAAACCAAACACCAAATATGAAAAAATGGCAGATTATCGCCTAATGAATCATGACTTATACCCAGAAAATATTGATAATCGATGAGATAAAAGTCTAAAATAGAATTTATTCATAAAACAGCACCAAATGGTGTTGTTTTTTATATTTGAAATAGATTGTGTTCTGAACTAATTCTGATAATTGTTGGTTATATTTAAGAATGTACAGATAAGGAGGAAAAAGATGGTTGTACAAATCAAGAATTTGAGGAAATCGTATAAAGAGAAAGACATATTAAAAGGAATATCTTTTGATATTGAAAAAGGTAGTGTCTGTGGTTTATTAGGAGTTAACGGAGCTGGTAAATCTACTATTATGAAGATTATTTTTGGACTAGAATCAGCTGATAGTGGAGCAGTTCTTTTTAATGGTGAAATGATTGGTAAAAAGAAAAAAACATCATTTGAAATTGGTGCCTTAATTGAATCTCCAGCAATTTATATGAATTTATCAGCTTTTGATAATTTAAAAACAAGAGCGCTTTTATATGATGTTTCTGATGATAGAATCATAGAAGTACTAAATTTAATCGGCTTATCTCATACTGGTAAGAAAAAAGCTAGTCATTTTTCATTAGGAATGAAACATCGTCTTGGTTTAGGAATGGCAATGATTACCAATCCAGATTTGTTGATTTTAGATGAACCTACAAATGGTTTAGATCCAGATGGAATTAAAGAATTACTAGATTTGATTAATGATTTGAAACAAATAGGGATGACTATCCTCTTATCTAGTCACCAACTCCATGAAGTGAGTAAAGTCGCTGATCGTATTGTTATTTTACATAATGGTGATATTTTTTATGATGACATTAATACACAGAGTGAAGATTTAGAAAAACTGTTCTTTAAAATTGTTCATGGAGGAGCTTAAAATGAAGAAAATCTTACGTTCAGAATGGTTAAAGCAAAAATCAAGTTCTGATAAAAAATTATTATTTTTTGTACCATTTACAACGATTTTTATTGCAGTTCTTCTTTCTGGTCCTAGTCTTTTAGAGAGTTTTTCTATCTATTGGTGGGAAGCAATCTTTTTATATACTCTGATTGGTCTATTATTTCTATATGATTATAAGGCTGAAGAAAAAGCAGGTCATTTTCAAAATATTTATTTAGGAAAGAATACGCTAAAAATCTATATTGCAAAAATAATGCTGAAAGTAAAAGATCTTTTTGTGGCAACATTGTTTTTTATCGCTATTTTCTATCTTGTTTCGCTTTTATTTACAGGTGTGATAACGGTTAATATTGGTAAAGATTTGATTTGTCTGTTGTTAGTATTGATAGCTTCGATTTGGGCGTTACCAATATTATATTTTTTATCTAAATGGCTGAGCCCATATCTTTTATTAGCAGGTCATTCGCTCATTTGTTTACTAGTGGCTCCTTTTATTGCCCAAACATCTATTTGGTACATTTTTCCATATACTTATCATTATAAAATTGCTTATGGTCTATTACACTTAAAACCATCAGGCGACTTAGATACCACTATTAGCAGTGGCACAATAGATTATCAAATGATTGTAAGTGCTGTAGTGTTATCAATTTTGATGTATGTAATAGCTTTATCATTGTTAAGATGGAGGTTAAATGATGAGTAAGTATTTCAAGAGTGAATTGATAAAGTGGAAAAATTCATATGCTTTTTATCTTATCTTGGTCTTATCACTTTTACAATTAGTGATATTGCCTCCGTATTTTTTAGTGGCTAATAATCCTGTTATCTTAAAGAATATTATTTTTTTAGACATGCTTGGTTATTGTATCGTAATGGCAATTGTATCTATTTTACTGCATGAGCAAGAAATGGCTGCTAATCATTTTCAAAATATCAGGAGTGAAAGACATAAATTTGCTATCTGGTCTATGAAACTGCTATCGACAGATTTATTA
>CAVAFU010000021.1:0-4074 GCA_963588325.1 Oribacterium sp. | reverse complement strand
GCTTTTTAGCGATTAATTTAAAATCCTCTCTATCAAACAAAGAAAAGCTATATTCCGAGGCATCTGCACATATCATATATAAATCAATTACAATTAAATCATTAACAGAATATCTCTTTTTGGATTTTATTTGATGAAAATAATCATCTAATAATTTGATAGCTAGGTCACTATTATCTGTCAAAAAAACATCTGACTTTGAACGCATACACTCTATAATAAGCTGCTCCTCCTCAGGAAGCTCATCATAAAAATCAGAATATATTTCATCAAAGTAACTATCTCTTAAATTTAAACGCTCTTCATCTTTATACGTAGGCGTTCGTAAAATTAAATACTTTAGTTCCTTATACCGCCGAGGTAACTCTAAGCTATCACCATCTGTTAATGTTCCCAATTTAACACCCAATTGGTTGGCAATAAACTGTGCTTTCCCTAAATTAGGAATTGACTGTTGCGATTCTATCCTAGCTAACTGTCTTACTGATAACTCTGTTTCATCACCGCAGAATTCCTCACGTGAAATCCCTTTTTCTTCTCTTAGAGCACGCACTTTTATCCCAAAATTATCCACTTTCATCTCCCTTTAAATAAAATATATACTTTATATTTTAGCATACCATTCTTACTCAACAAAATATTTTCATTAGAAATGATGAATTTTCTGATAACCATTCACAAATGGTAAATTTCAAGTCCAAGTTAGCCATCTTGTAAAAACTCTCTAGGAGATTTATAATCCAGCACTTTTTTGGGATAGTTGTTAATCCAGTGTTCGATAAATGCGACTTGTTGTTGAGTCGCATTTTTACTTCCCTTAGGTAACCAACACCTAATGAGTCTGTTGTGGTTCTCATTAGTTCCTCTCTCAAGACGAATATGGGTGAGCGTAATAAATGTGCTCAGGGTCAAAAACATCAGATAAGCGGCTAAACTCCGTTCCATTATCCGCTGTGATGGAGTTAATTTGATATTCTTGTAAGAGACTTCTCAAAGCTTGATTAACCGAAGCAGCCGACTTATCAGGAATGAGACGAATAATTTGGTAGCGACTTTTTCTATCCGTTAAGGTCAGTAAGCACTCGTTTTTAGCTCGTGTCTGAATAACCGTATCAATCTCAAAATCACCGATATTGTCACGCTTATTAATGCTCTCTGGTCGTTGGTCAATTGATTGTCCAACAGGTTTGAAGTTAGAACTAACTTGTTTTTTCTTAGTTCTCTCTTTGCGAGGATAAAGCAGGTTGGCTTTGCTTACTCCTAATTGTCCATGATGAATCCAGTAGTAGATGGTCGAAATGGCAACAGGAACTCCCTTTGCTTTGACCATCATTTCAGGAGAGTATTTCTGCTTGAGATAGTGACTAATTTTCGCTTTTAACGCATTGGTTAGGGAAGCCTGCTTACCAGAACGTTTACGGTTGGTTTCATAGTTTTTCTGTGCCAAATCAGCTGAGTAACCCACTTCAAATTTCCCTTTACGAACTTGTTGTCTGACTTGTCCGCGCTTAACTTCGTTGTTAATCGTTTGGGGAGCTTTAGCTAATCTTCTAGCGATTTCACGATTGGAGTAACCTTCTTTGAGCCAACGTTCAATATTTCTACGGTCTGCTAGTGTTAAATGTTTCCCTTTTGGTGTATAATAGTCTTGCATCTCAGAGTCCTTCTAATTGTTGTTGTGGTGATTACAATTATATCTCTCTGAGATGTTTTTTGATACACTCAAGTGGCTAACTTCATTTTAGAACTTTCAAACCATTCACAAATAACGCCTTTATGACATTTTAACTCAAAATCAAGCCTAAAAATTTAGGCTTGGTTTTTTATATCTCATTTCTTCACAAACTAATTTCATATAAAAAGCACCTCAATCGTTAGATTTTTTGTCTAACTTTTGAGGTGCCGTCCATATCCTAGGCAGTTTTATTAATCACCTAAACCGATACGGTTAAAGATTTCATCAACACGTTTAGTGTAATATGATGGGTTGAACAATTCATCAATTTCTTCTTGAGTTAAGCGTGAAGTAACTTCTTCATCAGCTTCGAGAAGTGGTTTGAAGTCAACTTGATTATCCCAAGAATAAGCAGTCTTAGGTTGAACAAGGTCGTAAGCTTGTTCACGTGTCATTCCTTTTTCAATCAATTTAAGCATGACACGTTGGCTGAAAATAAGACCAAAAGTAGACCCCATGTTGCGAATCATGTTTTCTGGGAAAACAGTCAAGTTTTTCACGATATTTCCAAAACGGTTAAGCATGTAATCGATAAGGATTGTCGTATCTGGTGAGATAATACGCTCAGCAGATGAGTGAGAAATATCACGTTCATGCCAAAGTGACACGTTTTCGTAAGCAGTTACCATGTGACCACGGATAACACGCGCAAGACCTGTCATGTTTTCTGAACCGATTGGGTTACGTTTGTGAGGCATAGCTGAGCTACCTTTTTGACCTTTAGCGAAGAATTCTTCAACTTCACGTTGTTCAGATTTTTGAAGACCGCGGATTTCAGTTGCCATACGTTCAATTGATGTTGCAATGCTAGCAAGTACAGCAAAGTATTCTGCATGAAGGTCACGTGGAAGTACTTGTGTTGAAATTTCTTGCGCACGAATACCAAGTTTGTCACACACATAAGCTTCAACAAATGGTGGAATGTTAGCGAAGTTACCAACAGCACCTGAAATTTTACCAGCTTCAACACCTGCTGCTGCATGCTCAAAACGTTCGATATTACGTTTCATTTCGCTGTACCAAGTTGCTAATTTCAAACCAAATGTAGTTGGTTCAGCGTGGACACCGTGAGTACGTCCCATCATGATTGTAAATTTATGTTCTTTAGCTTTGTTAGCAATGATTTCAAGGAAATTATGCAAATCTTTACGAATGATTTCGTTTGCTTGTTTGTAAAGGTAACCGTAAGCTGTATCAACAACGTCAGTTGATGTCAAACCATAGTGAACCCATTTACGTTCTTGTCCAAGACTTTCAGAAACGGCACGAGTGAAAGCAACAACGTCATGACGAGTTTGTTGTTCAATTTCTAAAATACGGTCAACATCAAAGCTTGCATTGGCACGGATTTTAGCCACGTCTTCTTTAGGAATTTCTCCCAATTCAGCCCAAGCTTCATCAGCCAAAATTTCAACTTCAAGCCAAGCTTTGTATTTATTTTCTTCACTCCAAATTGCCGCCATCTCAGGGCGTGAATAACGATCGATCATGTTGTTTTACTCCTTATAAATAATATTAAATTTCTTCTATAATTTTCTTTAACTTACCTAGAATTCTATCATACTCTAAAGCTATTTCTGTTGAAACATCCACTTCTTGTCCATGGACAATTGAATTTCTTAAAAAATTCAGCTCTTTAAAAAAACTATACATATTTTTATTTATCAATCCATTCTTAGATAACTGCAACATCATCTCAGATGTACTAATAAACCTCTTAGGATAATAATCTAGCTTCCCTCCTTCAACCAATTGATTGAATTTATCACGTAATAATTTCTCATAATCTATCCAAGAACGTATTATTGCCATTTGTGGTTCAATAGATGCTAGTTCAACATACTCTTCAGATACAGATTCATTTTCATTATCTTCCTCTCCTCCAAAAATATCTTCCGCATCTAAATTTTTTTCAACTTCTTGTAATTTCTCTGAAAAGTTAACTTCGTTAACACCTATCTTTAATTTATTCATTCTATCAACCAATTGAACAATAGAGCCTTCAAATTTTAAAGAAATTATTACAACTGCTACAGGCCAAGAAATAAAAATAGATAAAATCTTTTGGATAAAATTCAACCATAACTTTGTCATCTCAAGATTTCTAAATATATTACCAGAAAAAAGAATAACAAAAAATATAAATATTGCAACAATATACCAGAGTTGATTTAATTTATAAAATTTTCTAAAAAACTTCTTCACTTAAAACTCCTCATTATCACTAACTACTGTCACATGTTCAATTTTACGATTGTGTTTAACTTCTAGTTAAACACAACAAGCACTCATTTTATTAAAATTCCAACTAAATCAACATATGTAGCACATCTGAAAAA
>CAVAFU010000020.1:109612-116482 GCA_963588325.1 Oribacterium sp. | reverse complement strand
CATTTGACCAACTAGCAAAATGATAACACTAAAATCTAACATTTGAAATGTTTTATTTGAAATAAAGTTTTGAACGATTTTATAAGCAATCAAATATCCAAATGCCTGAGTTATTATCGAAAGATTTGATACAATTCTGGGTAAATTTATATTTAAAGTTGAAAAACGTTTTGAATCAAATTTTATGAGTTTATCATATAGAGCAATCTTCTCGGTCAAACTTGCTCCCCCAAGTCCACTTACTGCCGCAACTTGTCCTAAGCGTCTATACTGAAAGTAAATCACAACGACAAACGATAAAATAGCCAAATAATATACATACTTCGGGATAGCTATTGGTTTATTTACACTCAGATTATCCAAGTAAAAGCCACTAATTTCTCTATGTCTTCGCCCCAAATTAATAAAGTTAAAAATAGTGAATAATAGATATGATATAAACAATATTATTAGTACTTCAACATGGAATTCTAAATTTAAATATGTTAGCGCAAATATATTAAATATTCCTTGAATCAAAAATAACAACGGAAAGATGACAGCAGGATTAAAAAAATCATTCTTAGTCAAAAAGAGGTTTAAAATCGCAAAAAACAAAGAAATCAAACAAATACAAACTAAAATCATAACTTTACTTTCCTAACTATTCTAAAAACTCTTTCCATACTTCTTACCTAAAAATTTAGCCTGTAGAAATGATTTCCCTTTATTCCATAGGTTCACTTTTTCCATATACATAAAAGGAACTTCTTTTGGTTTTATATTTTTTTTGTTCAACCAAACATTGAATAGTAATTCACTGACACGACCATACAAACGAGCTTCAAAAGGACTATAGTTCGACATATCAATGACTTCATAAAGCTTATCTAAAATCGGAAAAAGCCAAGAAAGGTAATCATCAACTAATTCTTTTTTCATGATAAACATATTGAACATATATCCACTGCGTTGTTTCATCACTTTATCGTAAGATTCTAAATAATCAGGAGAAATCTTCGCAATAATTTCACGCGTTTTATCTAAATGACTACCATCAAGAGTATGCGCATAGTGCGAATAAAGTGTCTCAATATAGTACTTACGCTTTTTAGGTACAATAACGTCAGTTTCATCTAACATTTCTTCAACATCATTTTGTGACAAAATAACATCATCAATTTTAATGTCATCAGTATAAGGTTGACTTTTATTTGTAAAATATCGACGGTAATGGACTAAACCAAGATAATCACATTCAAGATTTTTCCACGCCCAATACAATCCTGTCAATTCACAATAATAAGGATTAAGACTAGAAATATTATCTCCAGTATTATCTCCTATATAACCTAAATCTACCTTCCCTTCACGACCAACATGAAGAGGAAGGTACAGATTAGTATCTTTAGGCATCTGAAACTTTTTATGAGTTGCTACAATTAATTTTACGTTTTTCAAAACACCGTTCCTTAGTATTTAATCCAATTCATTCTCTACACATTCCAAAGCTGCTTCAATGACTTTGTGCATGTCATAATAACGATATTGTCCAAGTCGTCCACCAAAAATAACATTTCCTTGCGCATCTGCAAGTTTCTTATATTCTTGATAAAGATTGTTGTTACGATTGTTATTTACTGGGTAGTAAGGTTCATCACCTTTTTCCCAAGTTTTAGGATGCTCTTTAGTAATAATAGTCTTCTCTTGAGTTCCAAATTCAAAGTGTTTATGTTCGATAATACGAGTATATGGTGTTTCAGAATCTGTATAGTTAACGACTGCATTTCCTTGGTAATTTTCCATATCAAGAAGTTCAGTTTCAAAGCGAAGACTACGGTATTCTAATTCACCAAGTTGATAATCAAAGAATTGATCAATCATTCCTGTAAAGACAATTTTAGGAAATTCTTTCAAATACTCTTCTTTATTATCAAAGAAATCTACACCAGTTTCAACATCAATATTATCATGCGCTAGCATTTTTTCAATGATTTGTGTATAACCACCGATTGGAATACCTTGATAAGTATCATTGAAGTAGTTATTATCATAAGTTAAACGTACTGGCAAGCGACGGATGATAAAGGCAGGTAATTCTGTACATGCTTTTCCCCATTGCTTTTCAGTATAATCTTTCACAAGCTTTTCATAAATATCTGTTCCCACAAGTGAAATAGCTTGTTCTTCTAAGTTTTCAGGTTCTTTTCCATTAAGCACTGCACGTTGCTCATCGATTTTAGCTTGTGCTTCTGCTGGTGTCACAACTCCCCAAAGTTTATTGAACGTATTCATATTGAAAGGAAGGTTATAAATTTCACCTTTATAATTGGCAATGGGCGAATTTGTATAACGGTTAAATTCTGCAAATTGATTAATATAATCCCAAATTTCTTTATTAGAAGTATGGAAGATATGTGCACCATATTCATGTACTTGAATACCTTCCACTTCTTTAGTATAGATATTCCCTGCAATATGATCACGTTTTTCAATAACTTTAACTTTTTTTCCTTTTTTAGCAGCTTCGTGTGCAAAAATTGCACCAAATAAACCTGAACCAACAACTAAATAATCGTAATTTGACATAAATTCTCCTATTTTTTCATATAACGTAGTAAGTACATAGTAAATTCTTCTTTTAGTAACAACCCTACTAAGCCGTAAATCAACCCAAAAATAATAGCCGAAATAACTAATACTATAAAGAGTGAAGAAATATTACTAATGAATAATGTATTTGCTATTAAAACAAGAATAGTAGCTAATAAAGTAGATATAATATTTTTATAAAATTTAACATTAGCCACAATTTCTTTCAAAAAATCACGTAGTACATAGATTTGATAACTTGTAACAAAAAATTCAGCAACTAACGTACCAAATGCCGCACCTGAAGCTCCAAATCTAGGGATAAAAATAGCATTTATTATTAGATTGACAATCGCACCAAGTGAAACAGATTTTAAAACATCATTTTCTCTATCCATTGGAACTAATATCTGGATACCTAATAAATTTGAAATTCCTATCAAAAAAAGAGTTGGCATAATAATCTGCATAGGTAGTATCGAACCAGTATATGCATCTCCTGATAGGAAATAAATACCCTCTTTAGCAAAAACAGTAAAATAGACCCACAGAGGAATTGATACAAAACATACAAATTGTAAAGAACGAACGGTTAATTCTTTAAATTCTTTAGTTTTTCCTTCCTTGATGTAAAAAGATAATCTAGGAAGAAGAACTGCTCCCATAGAAGTCACTAAACTAACAAGTATCGTTTTTATTTTCACAGCAGCATTATAATAACCTACTGCTTCATCACCCTTCATAAATCCAAGCATTACTGAATCAAGATTAGTGTATACAGTAGTCGCGATAGTCATCATAAAAAAACTAAAAATAGGTTTTATATGTTGACTAAGATTCATATCAGGATACCATTTTAGATTAAGAAAACGTCGTAAGTTAATAAAGTTAAAGAAGTTAGATCCAACACTCGCCAAGATAGTAATTGCACCATAAATAACATAGTCACTTTTTTGATGTACCATCAAAAACATTAAAACAAGTGATACTAATTTCAAAAGAATTGATCTGATAGTGATATAAGAATACTGTTCCAATGCTTTATACAGCCACTCACAGCCAATCAAATTAAAGAATAGTGTGGCAATATTAATCATAAATAGAACCTTATCTTGGGCCATACGAGGCACTAAGACTATAGCAATAATATAGACAAGCAGTGATAATCCCATCGCAACAGAGTTTATCACCATGATTTCTTGAACAGTTTTTGATAATTTATCTCTGTCATCTCTAACTTTTGCACATGCTCTAATACCATAGGTTGGAATTCCTAACATACCAACCATTGAAAAATAAGAAACTATTGACGTTGCAAAAGCAACCTTACCTGTTCCGACAGGCAAAAGAACACGTGATACATACGGAAAAGTTATCAATGGGAAAATAAAATTTGACATAGTCAGAATAAAATTCATGACTATATTTAATTTCACAGAGACTTTTTTCCTATTTTTTTCTACTATCAATTCTATCTACTTCCCTCTCTTTTTAGTACGACTGCAAATGTTTTTGCAATTATCTTGAGGTCTTCTCTGATATTCCATTCTTGAATATATTTCATATCAAGAGCTACCACTTCTTCAAAGTCTGTGATATCACTTCGTCCGCTAACTTGCCATAACCCTGTAATCCCTGGTTTTGTCATTAAGCGTTTAAAGTGATGTAATTCATAATGATGATATTCATCAAGCGTTGGCGGGCGTGTGCCGACAAACGACATTTCTCCCTTCAACACATTCAAAAATTGTGGAAACTCATCTAATGACCAATCTCTCAATTTGTGTCCAAACGGGAAGATACGAGGGTCATCTTCCATTTTGAACATTAAATCTGTATCAAGGTCATTTTTGGCAAGTAAGTCTTTTTTACGTTCTTCTGCATCCATGTACATACTTCTGAACTTGTAAATTTCAAATACTTTACCATTTCGACCAACACGTTTTTGTTTAAAAATCAATGGTCCTGGTGATTGTTTTTTCACGATTGGTGCGATGATGATCGCAATGATTGCTGTCGCTAAAAGTCCAAATAGTGAAATAACGATATCCATTAAACGTTTTAAAACGAGTTGTCTGAATTTGACGATATTAACCGCCGTAGTTACAAAGGTTTGATTGCCAAGTTTTTTAAGGACATTATCACCAACGTAAAATTCAGAGTAATTTCCAATAGCCACTGTTGTAGGAATTCCCAACAATTTCAGACAGTGGGCAATTTCAGCGTGATTTTTCTGATTACCAGTTGTCACAAAAATTTCATCAACTTGATGGTTAGCAACAAAATTACGAATTTCTTTAGCATTTTTTAGAACTGGTTGCTCAACAGCTTGATTATCATAACTACTAATATAAGCTGTTACTTTGTAGTTAAAGCGATTAAGTTCTTTTTCAAGATTATCACCAGTACTAAAGTCAGTAACCAAAAGAACATTCTTGGTATCTTCTACACGATTTTTAAATAAAGCTTTAATCAGTATTCGACCAAGAAATACAAATAAAGAAGTTAAGATGAAAATCTGAAGTAAGAAGAAATATGACATTTGTGAGACATCATAAATAAAACGGAATTTCCCTAATATCAACACAAATGAAAATAAAACAAGTACCTTGGCGCCATAAGCAATAGCAGCTTTTAGTTCTTGGAGATAACCTCGTCCTGAAACAGCTGAATACTCATCACTCATGACTCCTACAATGATAATCAGGAGCCCGAAAATAACAGCAAAAAACTTGCTATCAAAAAAGTGGTATGAGTAAAAACCCGCTAGAATCAGATAACTTATCACCAAAGCAACGCCATCTGCTAATAGATAATAAATTTTCTTTTTCGAATCTTCGCTATACATGCTCCCTTTTTCCCTATCTAAGGTAGAAGATCAATTATTTTTTACCTCTACCATTTTTTGATGTTTTTGCGGCTTTGCCATAACTTCCATATGAACCATAGCCCCCATAGCTACCATATGAACCGTATTTATCCAAATGGATATCGTATTTATTTAAAATAACCCCAAGAAAGACTGAGCCACTTTGATCCAATTGTTCTTTCAATTTTGTAATTGTACGACGTTTATCAGCTCCTGCTTTTGTGACAAGTAAACTTGCATCTGAATGGTGAGCAAGAATAGCCGCATCAACGACTAAACCAAGTGGTGGTGTATCAACAACAACATAATCATAAAGTCCACGAACAGTCTCAATCATTGCTTTAAAGTTATCATTTTGAATCAATGATGTTGGATTTGGTGGAACTTGTCCAGCAGGAATAATCATTAAATTATCAATGCTTGTATCACAGATAACATCTGATAACTCAGCATTACCTGATAAAAAGCTTGTTAAACCTTGGTAACGTTCATTTGATTTAAAAGTTCCTGACATCACTGAGTTACGTGTATCAGCATCAATCAAAAGAGTACGGAAACCTGCACGAGCAAAAGAAATAGCAAGGTTAACAGATGTTGTTGATTTTCCTTCACCTGGTTGTGCTGACGTTAATGTGATGACTTTTAAATCACGCCCACTGAACTGGATATTGGTACGGATAGAATTGTAATATTCCTCCATAGATTTAACCATTTGAGCTTTAGCTCTCACTAATTCTAATTGTGGCATTACAATTTTTCTCCTTATAATTTATCAATGTCTGGCACAACACCTAAAAGAGTCATACCAAGTACTTCTTCGACATCCTCTGGACGGCGAACACGATCATCAAGTACTTCTAGTACTAGAATACTAACTACTGCTAAGAAACCACCGACAAGTGCACCTAAAAGCGCATTACGTTTAACATTTGGTGATGATGGTTTGCTTGCTACTTCGGCAGCCTCCAACGTTGTCACATCATCAACTTTTGTGACAGATTTAATCTTTTCAGCAGCTACTTCTCGAATCGTATTAGCGATATCAGCAGCTTCTTGAGCATCTGTATCTTCAACAGAGATTGAAATGACACGTGTATCTGTTGGAATTTCTACCGTAATCATATCTGATAATTCATTTGTTGATAGTGATAAATTTTCTTGACTAATAACCGATGATAATACTTCATTAGATGTAATAACTTCCTTATAGTCATTAACAAGGTAAGAACCAGCTTGTAAATCTTGATTGGTGAGGCTACTATCGCTACTACGACTAACAACATAGATACGTGTCGTTGATGAATACTTTGGCTTAATCAAGAAAACACTACCAAGCAAAGCAATTGTTCCAACAACAAGAGCGATAAAAATGATAAAAAATTTCTTACTCCAAAGTTTTCTTAGCAAGTAAAGTACGTCAATCTCGATAC
>CAVAFU010000020.1:0-109602 GCA_963588325.1 Oribacterium sp. | reverse complement strand
TGCATTGTCATTTGAATTCATATTTACTCCTATAAATCTTTATTTTCTAATAAGGTTTGAGGGTTCCCCTCAAAAAGTGCATAAGCACGATTGGCTCCAAAATCTCGCGCAATGATTCCTCTGGCTTCATCCATAAATGGTGGTCTTGGGCCAAGGTTATGCATATCACTTGCCACACAATGGACAAGATTCTTTTCTAAGAAATAGCGTGCGCGTTTTTTGAAATGGCGATATTTATCCCCAAATAATCTTGCTTTGAGAACATGAGAGCTGTTAATTTGTGTATAGCAGCCCATATTTATCAATTCTTTAACGCGTTCTTCATTAAATTCAAGGGCATTATAACGTTCGATGTGAGCAACTACGGGTGTAATGCCAAGCATAATGACATTGCTAAGTGCAGTATGAATATCTTTCCATGGTGTTGTCATACTAAACTCGATTAAAGCAAAACGTGTGTCATTCATTCTTGGAACTTGTTGATGTTCTAATTTTTCAAGAACATCACTACTATAATAAAGTTCGCCACCATATAAAATTTCAAGTCCTTCGTACTTAGCTTCAGCAGCTTTTTTGACTTGGCTAAAGTTAGCAAAAATCTTATCTTCTGGTGTTTCAAACATTCCCTTGCGACGATGTGACGTTGAAACAATCGTGCGCACACCTTGACGATAGCTTTCACCGATAAGTGCCAAACTTTCCTCTATAGTAGTTGGTCCATCATCAACATCAAAAACGATATGCGAGTGAATATCAATCATCTATTTACCTTCCATAACATCTTTAATTGCTTGTGAAGCACTAGATACGCTAGCATCATCCAACTGAATCATGTAAAGACTTGCTGTTGGCATAGCATAAGATGTAAGTTCACCTGTTGAACCTGTACCAGTTACCTCTTGTGAAGTAATGGTGAATTTCTTACCTGAATCAAGTTGTGTATTAACCAAATCCATCATTGTATCTAAAGACATATTCGTTTGGATAGAATCTGTCAACGTTGAAATAATTGAAGAATAATTAGATACTGAATTTAATGATGTTAACTTATTGACGATAGCTTGAACAACCTTAATTTGGTTATTTCCACGATCATAATCACCATTGCTAAGACTATAACGTTCACGAACAAATGCTAATGCTTCTTCCCCTGAACTCAAATTAATATTACCAACTTCAAAAGAATAATTGCTGTTAGTATAAGATGTGAATGCTTGGTCATTATAAACCGTCACACCACCGATAGCATCGATCAAGTTCATAAATGATGTAAAGTTAATTCTTGCATAATAATCAATATCAATACCGTAAAGATTTTCTAGTGTCTTTTCAGAAGTTTCAACACCATAGATACCAGCGTGTGTGAGTTTATCGTATTGGTCTGCTCCGCCGTCTGGAATTTTGACATATGAGTCACGTGGTGTTGTGGTCATCAAAATCTTATGAGTATTCATATTAACAGTTAAGATGATATTAACATCTGAACGAGAAACTGTTGAGATAGAACCGTAGGTATCAATACCACTGATATAAATGTTAAAGACATTCTTATCTGAAGATGACGCCTCGCTTGAAGTGTTTTTCTTAATTTTATAAGTATAAATTGTCTTCAAGTTTGATTCATAATCATCATAAGATAATTCTAACAAGCTTGAGTAAGCACTGTTTAGTACCATTGCTTGACTTGATCCATTAATCAAGTTTTCATAAGCGGCTTGGTAAGAATCAACTGTTTCTGTTGCTAAATCAACACCTTTATCAGATTTGATTTGTGAAATTAAAGCATCAATGTTACTTCCATCAGCATTAGTTGGTGCTTGAACGCTTGAAAGTTCGGTAACATCTGAGATTGAACTATCTGCAGGAACAACAACGCTCATCTCAATTTCTGAATATGAGGCTGATTTGTTCATATCACTAGCTACGTCAACCAATGATTTAAAAGCAAAAAGTGAAATAGCAGCTACAATTGAAAAAACAACCAAAAGGATGGAAACAACTGTCTTCCCCTTCTTTCGGATTGTTAAGACCAAAGATATAAGGAATACAGCAACTAATAAAACAGTATAAATAATATTCAAATGACGAAAAGCTAGAATATTATTCGCATACATCAGATAAATTGCAATTCCCGCTAATAAAGCAAACAATACTAATAAAACGCTATTAACTATCGTCTGTGTACTAAAACGAGAGTATGAGCGTGATGAGCTTTTATGATGTCTTTTGTGACGTGAATGTGTAGGCATTATTTTTAAATCTCCACTTCCTAAAAGGATTGTTAACGTTCTTATTTTAGCACTTTTATAATCTTTTGGCAATTTTGTAATTTTTTGAACTTTTACAAATGCAATCGTTTCCTTTGACTGAATTATTAAAATATAAGCGCTTTATTTTTTGAATGTTTATACAGACCCAATATTGTTACGGTTTAGTTACTATTTTGTAAAAATGTCATCAAAATGTAAATATTCGTTTTTTTATCGCTTTCAAAATTCGAAAACGCTCTCTACTTGCGGGAAATGTTTTTTTAAGCTAAACTAAGGCTATGAGAATACAACAATTACATTATATCGTTAAAATAGTAGAAACTGGCAGTATGAACGAAGCCGCCAAACAACTTTTTATCACACAACCAAGCCTCTCAAATGCCGTGAGAGACTTAGAACGTGAAATGGGAATTGAAATTTTTATTCGTAATCCTAAAGGAATCACTTTAACCAAGGATGGCGTTGAATTTCTTTCTTATGCACGTCAAGTTTTAGAACAAACTGCTCTTTTAGAGGAACGTTATAAGAGTAAAAATACAAATCGTGAGCTTTTCAGTGTTTCTTCACAGCACTACGCATTTGTCGTTAATGCTTTTGTTTCGCTACTGGAAGGGACAGACATGTCACGCTATGAGCTTTTTCTTCGCGAAACCCGAACATACGAAATCATTGATGACGTTAAAAATTTCCGTTCAGAAATCGGTGTGTTGTTTCTAAATAGCTACAACCACGATGTGTTAACAAAGATGTTTGACGATAATCATCTGACTTACACTAGTCTTTTTAGAACGCGTCCGCATATCTTTGTCAGCAAAAATAATCCTCTTGCCAATAAAAAAATTGTTACAATGGAAGATTTAGAAGATTTCCCATATCTTAGTTACGACCAAGGGATTCACAATTCCTTCTACTTTTCTGAAGAAATTCTCTCACAAATTCCGCATAAAAAATCCATCGTTGTAAGTGACCGCGCAACACTTTTCAATCTATTGATTGGTCTTGATGGTTACACCATTGCAACTGGTATTCTTAATAGTAATTTAAATGGTGATGACATCGTCTCAATCCCACTTGATGTCGAGGATATGATTGACATCGTCTATATCCGCCACGAAAAAGCTAACCTTTCTAAAATGGGTGAACGTTTCATCGATTACCTACTTGAAGAAGTACAATTTGATAACTAAAACCTTGGACATTGTCCAAGGTTTTTATGTTTTATGCGTTTTCTCTTAACTCACTTTTAATGATTTCATTAACTCGGTCAAAGTAAAACGTTTCTTTGTCGTACCTAACACCTGCGTAAATAGCAAGAGCGATGATTTTATCTAAAAAAGCTTGTGATGAGAAATTAGTGGTACGGTGCAGCTCTTCTTCATCAAATGGTTTAATCAAGTGCGCCAAGGGATTGCGGACAGATTTTTCAAACTGACGAAGTTCTGTAATAAGCTTTTTAATCTCTTCTGGCAATTGGCTATACTGCAAAAATTCTGCTAATGTTTTTGAAGTTACTTTACCATCTCGACGAATTTGAAGATATTTCTGAAAAATGGCATAATCACTTTGTTTCATTTTGGTGAAGAGCCAAGTATCATACTGATCATTTTTAGCATCATGGATATAATTTTCCAAATTTGGAACCTCACGTTTGGCAAGGCGATAAAAGAGGCGATACAAAATCGGACTAACAGAACGAACAAAATCAATGATATTGCCATTCTTTATCTTGGCTTCTAAGTCCATGATATAATTCGCTAACTGTTCTTCTTCTCTAGCGTTTATAATCAAAGAAAAATTATATTTGCTTTGGATTGCTTGATTCTCTGGCTGATGCGAAAAGGCAAAATCAACATTAAGTTCTCTGCGCTCTTTTAGCATTTCCAAAAGATAACGACTTTGTGCTGGAAAATCGGTATGCTGCTCCGCTATTTTCCATGCGTGATTATAAGCATAGACATCCAAAAGGATGTCTATCATTTCATATATTTCTTGCATTAATCTGCGATAAGTGTCTCAAGACCAACTTTCATCATATCTGTGAAGGTTGTTTGGCGTTCTTGAGCAGTTGTGTCTTCATCTGCAACAAGGCTATCAGAAATCGTCATGATACCGAGTGCTTGAACGCCGTGTTTTGCTGCGAGATAGTAAAGAGCAGCTGCTTCCATCTCAACGGCTTTAACACCAAGTTGTCCGAGTTTAACATTGTTTTCAGCGAAATCTGAGTAAAAGGCATCAACTGACAAAACGCTACCGACATGTGTTGTCATACCAAGATCTTGTGCAATGTGATAAGCTTTATCAAGCAATGAAAAGTCTGCGATTTGTGGGAAATCGTATTGTGGCCATTCATTTTTAATCATGCTTGATGTTGTTGCGGCAGCTTGCGCTAATACAAGCTCACGGACGTGAACATCTTTGTTAAGTGAACCAGCTGTTCCGACACGGATTAATTTTTTAACACCGTATGATGTGATTAATTCATTAGCGTAAATTGAGATTGATGGCATTCCCATACCAGTTCCCATAACGCTGACACGATGACCTTTATAAGTCCCTGTAAAACCAAGCATGCCACGGATGTTATTAAAACATACAGCGTCTTCTAAGAAGTTTTCAGCGATAAATTTCGCACGAAGTGGGTCTCCTGGTAATAAAATTTTATCTGCGATTTCGCCTTGTTTGGCTTCGATATGGATTGACATAGTTAGTTCCTTTCAATGTGTTCAATAATAGTTTTTGTAGCAAAAGCTACAGCTACTGCGATGAGTAATATTGGAAGTGAATTGATTTTTTGGCCTGTGAAGGAAACCACTAAGCCAACTGCGGTTAACGGCGCATTCATCGTAATGGCTAGAAAGACGCTAGAACCGATTAACATTGCAGAGCTTAATGATAAACTTGGGAAAATAAGCTGACAAAGCACAGCTCCCAGAAATCCTAGGACAGCACCTATTGAAAATGATGGGGTTAAGGTTCCACCGTAGGCACCATTTTTTAGCGTCAGCAAGACAAGGAAAGCCTTGATAACCACACAAGCCAAAGCATACCAAACTCCCATGCCGTTAAAAACAGCTTGTGCCAAAGCTCCGCCATTTCCCAAAATCTCTGGAAAATAAAGGGAAAAATTAGCTAAAAGCAAAAAGGTTAAGGGAAGTTTCCACAAAATGGTTTGGTTCGTGACTTTTTTGGCTTGAACTTTTTGGGTTAAGCAACGGAATAGCTGCGCTAAAGGGGTAATGAGAATTGCTAAGACAACAGCTAAAGCACAAGTCTTTAAATCAAGTGTCACTTGTCCTGCTTGGTACAGCGGTGTATCAGGGATAACGATTCCAGCGATTAAGCTAGCTAAAATCGTCGTCAAAGATACCGTTAAAAAGTTCAAAACAGATAAACCTAAGCCTAATGTCTCAAAGGCAAAGAAGATACTGGCAATTGGCACTTGATAAACCGCAGCTAAACCAGCTGATGCCCCGCAAATAATAGCTAATCTGCGGTCTGGCAATGTCAGCGAAAATCGATCCGCAACACGTCCTGCTCCCAGAGCTCCTAATTCTCGTGGCGCTCCTTCTTTGCCAATTGGCGAGCCAGCTCCGACTGAAGCTACCTGAAGAAAAATATTCGCCAAATGTATCCAAAGAACAGGATGTCTGCTGTTAGCATTTGTTGCTGCAACTTGTGATTTGATAGAAATAATCTTTCGATTTTTGTCTTGTAATACAAACCAAATCACAGCTGAAAGCACACCAGCTCCAATAATCCAGAAAAACTGCTGAGCTGTCACAGCTTGTGCCCCTGTACTTTCGCCGTGCCCAAAGATTATCAATTCGACATATTCCAATAACTCATGAAGTAAAATACCTCCCAAACCAGCAATAAGACTGGTCAAGAGAATCGTTGCGCTAAAGCGCAGGCAATATGAATGATGGTGAAATCTTTTATCGTGTGAAAGCATCTAAAAATTGTCCCAAAATGTGATTCATTTCTGAATAATCATAAGCTAAGATAATTTCTTTAGCTTGGAGATAAGAGTGTGTCATCATTTGTTCATCATAATCAACTTCTTCAGCTAAAAGTGCTTGAACTAATGGTTTTGAAAACTCTAAATGGCACTGAAAAGCATAGTGCTTCTCACTGTATCTGATGATTTGACGTGGGCAACCTTGACTTGTTGCTAAAACTTCTGCTTGTGGTGTCAAACCAGGCATATCACCATGCCAATGTCCAACAACCACAGATGAGCCAAAGTGCGACAAATTCTCATCCGCTAAACCTGCTGCTGTCAAAGTAATGGGATAATTACCAATTTCTTTTTCTGGACTTTTCTCAACAGAAGCACCGTAAGCTTCTCCGAGCAATTGAGCTCCTAAACAAATACCAAGGACACGTTTATCCTGTGAAATAGCTTGCTGAATCAAAGCAATTTCTGCTTTGGCATCAAAGTGTGGGCATTCTGCTACTGTCGTACGTGGGCTTTGTGGTCCACCCATGACAATTAGTAGGTCAATACCAGAAATATCCGTTGGTAATTTATCTCCTTGATACAGCCGTGTTAAAGTAACATCGTGACCACGTTTAACAGCCCAATCATAGTAAGCACCAGGTGCTTCAAATGCTTCATGAACGATAAAATGAATTCGCATCATATATCACCTTTTTCAATTTGTATTAGACTACTAAAATTTAGTATTAAATTACAATTCTGCTAAAACTGCTTTTACCAATGTTTTAAAGTCTTCTTTGATTTGTTGTGTAACAGCAACTACTTCTTCATGATTAAGTGAGCTTTGGAAACCTGCTGCATGGTTAGTAATAGCTGAAATTCCTAATACTTTCAAGCCAGAATGTGCTGCCACAATAACTTCTGGAACAGTTGACATACCAACAGCATCAGCTCCAAGAGTTTGGAAAGCACGAATTTCAGCAGGAGTTTCATAACATGGACCAGACACGCCAAGGTAAACACCTTCGTCAAGTTTGATACCGATTTTTTCAGCAACTTTATGAGCGATGTCGCGGTATTCTGCTGTATAAGCATCTGACATATCAGGGAAGCGTGGTCCAAAATCATCAAGGTTAGCACCAATCAATGGATTTTGACCAGTCATGTTAATGTGGTCTGAGATAGCCATCAATGTTCCAGGACCAAAGCCAATTCCACCAGCCGCATTTGTCACGATAAGTCCTTTACAACCAAGAGCTTTCATAACACGAACTGGGAAAGTCACCAATTCCATTGGATTTCCTTCGTAAAAATGGAAACGTCCTTGTAAAGCAAGAACTTTATGACCACCAAGGTCACCATAAACCAATTGTCCTGCGTGTCCTGCGACTGTTGATTTTCCCCAGTTTGGAATTTTTTCGTATGGGATTACAACAGCATTTTCAATTTCTTCAGCCAATTCACCAAGACCTGAACCTAAAATCAGACCAAATTCAGGAGCATCACAAGCTTGTGAAACTAAAAATTGGCGTGCTTCTTCAATTTTTTCAATAATTGTTGTCATATGTACCTCTTATACTAATTTTTCTAAGAAAGATTCTCCAATCATGGCTGTTTCGACACCAAAGTTTTCAGCAATCGTTGCTGAAATATCAGCGAAGTGACCAACTGGTAACACGCCATTACCTTTAAATGATGGGCTGTAAGCCAAAAGTGGAATGTATTCACGTGTGTGGTCAGTTCCTGTGTAAGTTGGGTCATTACCATGGTCAGCTGTGATTAAAAGAAGGTCGTCTGATTTCATGTTTTCCATAATTTCAGGCAAACGTCCATCAAATTCTTCTAAACAATCACGGTATCCTTCAACGTTACGACGGTGACCATACATGGCATCAAAGTCAACAAGGTTAGTAAATGACAAGCCTTTTGTGAATTCTGGTAATTGCAAAGTCTTAATCATTGTATCAACACCGTGCATATTTGATTTGTTGTGTCCCATGTCATTTGTAATACCTGAGCCGTTGAAAATATCATTGATTTTTCCGACACCGTAAGTTGGGATACCAGCGTCTGCTAATTTATTAAGCACTGTTGGTGCAAATGGTGACAAGGCATAGTCACGACGATTAGCAGTACGTGTGAAGTTTCCTGGTTCACCTACATATGGACGTGCAATGATTCGACCAAGTAAACTTGGACGTTCTAGCGTAATAGAACGTGCGAATTCACAGATTTTGTAAAGCTCGTCAAGCGGAATAATATCTTCGTGTGCTGCAATTTGAAGCACTGGGTCAGCTGATGTGTAGACAATCAACTCACCTGTTTGCATTTGACGTTCTCCAAAATCAGCGATAACTTGTGTTCCTGAGTAAGGTTTATTAGCTTCACGAATGATTTTACGTCCTGAAAATTCTTCAATTTTTGTCAAAATTTCTTCTGGGAATCCTTCAAAGAAAGTATCAAATGGTTCTGTGATATTAAGTCCCATGATTTCCCAGTGACCTGTCATCGTATCTTTTCCGCGTGAGACTTCTTCTAATTTTGTTGCATAGCCACTTGGTTGTTCTTCAACTGGGACTGTTTTCAAAGGTGTTTGACGTGGGATATTTCCAAGACCAATTTTAGCCATATTTGGAACGTTTAGTCCAGCGACTTCTGAAATGTGTCCTAGTGTATCAGATGTTGTATCTGCGACACCTGCGTTAAAGAATTTATCTGAATCTGGCGCTGCGCCAATTCCGACAGAATCTAAAACCACGAGATGAATACGATTAAATGTTGACATAATTTTTTCCTATTCTAAGGGTGGTTACGGTTGGCACCCAAAAACCTCCTAATGACTTAATTACCTAAGTCATTAGAAATCCATAATAACAATAACATAGATAAACAGGAGAGATTGTGATTTTCCCCTGTTTAATCATTAGTTTGCTTCTAAAATTTTGACACCGTCTTTACCAGCAACGATAACTTTATTTACCATACCGTTGAAAAGACCGTGTTCGACAACACCGACCATAGCTTTTAATTCCTTACCAAATTCGACAGGATTTTCAATCACACCAAGGTCGAGGTCAATGATGAAGTTTTTCATGTCAGTTACAAAACGTTCGCCATCTGCCATACGATATGATGGTTTGTAACCTTTTTTCTCAAATTCACGGAAAATGCGGTCTGCACCATATTGCACCACTTCAACTGGCAATTTGAAAGCACCTAATTTGTCAACCATTTTTGATTCATCGACAACCCAGATGTATTCTTTTGTTGGTGTTGCAACGATTTTTTCCATAAGGAGGGCTCCGCCACCGCCTTTGATACCGTTGAATTGGCTATCAACTTCATCAGCACCATCAACAGTAACATCAATAACGTCAATATCATCAACAGCTTTCAAAGGAATACCTAGTCCTTCTGCTTGTGCTGTTGTTTGGCTTGAAGTGGTTACGCCGACAACTTTAAGACCTTCTTCTTTCATGCGGCGACCGATTTCTTCAACAAAGAAATAAGCTGTTGAACCTGTTCCAAGTCCAACGACCATGCCATCTTTGACGTACTGAGCGGCTGTGACACCAGCCATTTTTTTGAGTTTTTCCATAACTACCTCACCATTTTATGAATTTTAAATAATATCCTATTTCCAACTAACTATTATACCATGACTTAAGTGTTTTTTGCCAGAACGGATTTTAATTGTGCTTAATTCTTTTAGAAGTTGCGATTTTATATTGGTTAATTTCGGCCTCTAACCCTCTTCTATTGCTAGAAAAAATGTTTTGCGTTACAATTAACTAAGATATTTTCAATGAATATACACATATAGATAGGATGAATCGTAATGATAACAAATGAATTCGATACTATTGCTGCAATCTCAACACCGCTAGGTGAAGGGGCAATTGGGATTGTAAGACTTTCCGGGACTGATGCGCTAGCTATTGCCAAAAAAGTCTATCGTGGAAAAGACCTCAGCAAAGTTGCATCACATACGATTAATTATGGTCATATTGTTGACCCTGACACTGATGAAGTCCTTGATGAGGTTATGGTTTCTGTGATGCTTGCTCCAAAAACCTTTACTTGCGAGGATGTTATTGAAATCAATACGCATGGTGGAGTTGCCGTTACTAATGAGATTTTACAACTTGTCTTGCGCCAAGGAGCTCGTCTTGCTGAACCTGGCGAATTTACCAAACGTGCTTTCTTAAATGGTCGTGTTGACTTGACACAAGCGGAAGCCGTTATGGATATTATCCGTGCGAAAACAGACAAAGCCATGAATATTGCGGTAAAACAACTTGATGGGTCATTATCACAATTAATCAATGACACGCGCCAGGAAATCCTCAACACTTTGGCACAAGTTGAAGTTAATATTGATTATCCTGAGTATGATGACGTGGAAGAAATGACGACGGCTTTAATTCGTGAAAAAACACAAGAATTCCAAGAACTTTTGGAAAATCTATTGCGCACTGCAAAACGTGGTAAAATTCTGCGCGAAGGCTTGTCTACTGCCATCATCGGTCGTCCAAATGTTGGGAAATCAAGTCTGCTCAACAATCTTTTACGTGAAGACAAAGCTATCGTTACCGATATCGAAGGAACAACCCGTGACGTTATTGAAGAATACGTCAATATCAAAGGCGTACCATTAAAATTAGTTGATACCGCTGGTATTCGTGAAACTGATGATGTCGTGGAAAAAATCGGTGTGGAACGTTCGAAAAAAGCCCTCGAGGAAGCTGACCTTGTTCTCCTTGTGCTCAATAGCTCTGAACCTTTGACTGACCAAGACCGTGCACTTTTGGAACTTAGCAAAGATAGCAACCGTATTATTTTACTCAATAAAACAGATTTGCCAGAAAAAATTGAAGCTGATGAATTGCCAGGTGATGTGATTCGCATTTCCGTTCTTAAAAATCAAAACATTGATTTGATTGAAGAACGCATTAATCAACTTTTCTTTGACAATGCTGGTATTGTTGAAAAAGATGCAACATACCTTTCAAATGCTCGCCATATTTCATTGATTGAAAAGGCGGTACAAAGTTTACAAGCTGTCAATGAAGGTCTTGAATTGGGTATGCCTGTTGATTTGCTTCAAATTGATTTGACTCGTTGTTGGGAAATTCTCGGTGAAATCACAGGTGATGCCGCACCAGATGAACTAATCACAAAATTATTTAGTCAATTCTGTCTTGGGAAATAACTCCCCTTGCAAACATGAAAAAGCTGAGACAATCTCAGCTTTTTTTGTATATCTGTATTTTTTCTCAAGCACTTTATTTCAATCGTGCTAAGGCATCCATATCTAGGATACAGAGATTTTTTCCATGTTTTTCAATAATATTTTCTTTTTTAAATTCACTTATCAAGCGAGCAATGGTCACCTCATGTACTTGCAAATAATTGCCAATTTCGGTGTAAGTGAAAAAATCATCCAGCACATAAGTTCCATTTTCATCTTTAGTTGCATGCTGTGTGATAAAACGATACAGATTAACTTTTGTAGAATCCTCACCGCTATCACGAATTTTTTCCATGGCATTAACATAATCTGCTAAGACTGTCTGAATAACGAGGTCTTTCACTACTGGCTCTGCCAATTTTTTCATAAAAGCCTCAACAGTCAACCGATAAACGACGCAAGAAGTCTTTGCTGTCAAATCAACCATCATATCATTCTCATATCCCAAATGAAATCGTGTTAATAGCGGAATAATATTTAAAAAGCCAGGCTGCGAAAAATACTGATAAATAATCGTTTGCCCTTGAGGTGTTACCGAACTCAAGGACACAATTCCCGATGCCAGTAGGTAAACATATGTTATTTTTTCTTGACAAACTGTTGTGTTAATTAAACCATTTTTAGGAACTTCAAGTCGTGTTCCTAGAGCATAAAATTCTTGTAAAATGTTTTCTTTGCTAATTTTTATCACCTCACTACTTAACATTTGTTATAGTAATAGCGTTTTCTTTAGTGTACCATAGAGATAATTTGAGATAAAGTAATAACCTAATTTTCATTTATTGGTTAAGAAAAATTTAGGATAATTTTTTAAAAAGGGAGAATATTATGCCAAGAAAAAAATGGTTCTTTACAAGCTCTGCTGTTTTATTATGCTCTGCTATGTTACTAACCGCTTGTTCATCTGGTTCAAATAGTACATCTAGTTCCAGCTCACAAAAAACTACCGCTTCTACGTCTAGTCTGTCTTCTGGTGACGTTTCAACGACACTTGACAAAGTGGATAACTCAAAATGGCAGTACAATGCTGACGATAATGTTTATTATCAAATTGGTATTTCTTATGCTGCTAATCCTACAGATGCTGAACAGCAAACATTGTCGATTTTTGTCCCTGGGGATTACATGACAGCGACTGACAATGGCGATGGAACATATACTTGTGAGATAAACACCTCAGCGACAGTCGGAAATTATACTTCTGAAACGGCTCCTATCGTGATTCCAATTAATACACCTGGTTATTCAGCTATGTCTGCACTCACAGAATACACCAGCGACGCTGCTGATTACACATCACAAGGAATGATTTACGTTTCTGCAGGATTGCGTGGACGTGATTCTGGTGCTCCAAGTGGTGTCACAGATGCTAAAGCAGCGATTCGTTATTTGCGTTATAACCAAGGCAATATTTCAGGAAATACAGATTCTATCTTTGTTTTTGGAATGTCTGGTGGTGGTGCACAATCTGCTATTATTGGTGCTTCTGGAGACAGTTCTTTGTATGATGATTACCTTACAGAAATCGGTGCTGTCGAAGGTGTCTCTGATAGCGTTGCTGGTGTTATGGCTTGGTGTCCAATCACTAACCTTGATACCGCAAATGAAGCTTATGAATGGAATATGGGCTCAACACGTTCTGGTTTGAGCGATGAAGAACAAAGTATTTCAGATGGCTTAGCTACTGCTTTTGCGAAATATATTAATAAGCTTGGGCTTAAAGATGAAGATGGTAACAAGCTCACCTTGAAGAAATCTGATGACGGTATTTATCAAGCAGGTTCATATTATAACTATCTTAAATCAGTCATTGAAGATTCACTTAACACCTTCTTAGCCAATACGACATTCCCATATGATGCTAGCTCATCTTCTCAAGAAGGCTTAGGTGGCGGAGAGATGCCGACTGGCGAAGCTCCAGCCGATCTTGGTACTACCGATGATACAACGTCAATTGAGGACGTTGATGATATCAATCGTACGTCATCTTCTTCAATCACAATTGATTTATCTGGGACTTATGAAACAGCTGCTGATTATATTGCGGCACTCAACGCTGATTCAACATGGGTCACTTACGACGAAGATACCAATACCGCTACCATCTCTAGCATTGCTGACTTTGTCAAATACATGAAATCATCAACTAAGTCTCTAGGTGCTTTTGATGCCCTTGATTTATCACAAGGTGAAAATCAGCTATTCGGCTATGGTGACGGTAACAGCGTTCACTGGGATTCAACTTTGGGAGATTTGGTCAAAGGGACAGATTACGAAGAAGCATTCACAACTGACCTTGCTAAAACAGATAGCTTGGGAAATGATTTAACAACACGTATTAATATGTACACGCCACTATACTACTTAACTAATTATTATGGCGGTGAAAATTCTTCAAATGTTGCTAGTTATTGGCGAATTCGTACAGGACTTAGTCAAGGCGATACAGCTTTAACTACTGAGGTTAATTTGGCACTTGCCCTTGAAAATTACGGTGTTAAAGACCTTGATTTTGCAACTGTTTGGGGTGAACAACATACCGAAGCTGAAATCAGCGGTGATTCAACAAGCAACTTCATCGATTGGGTTAATCAAAGTTTGACTGATAACTCGTAATAATTAATCAAAAAGAGTAAGAGAACTTTTTCTGTTTAGAAAAAACTCTTACTCTTTTTTTCTCTATAATAAGGCTTTTATTTTTCAAGAATAGCTTTTACTCGTTGTTGCAAATCTGGGATGACTTCCTTTGCAAACCAAGGATTTCTAGCCTGCCAGATATTATTCCGTGGTGATGGGTGAACTAAAGGGAAAAATTCTGGTAAATAATCTTGATAAGCTTTTACAGTTTCGGTTAATTTAGCTGACGATTTTTGATGCAAATAATAATGCTGCGCATATGAGCCAACCAGAATATGCAATTCAATTTCTGGTGCTAAAGCCAGTGTTCGCGCATGCCATTTTTCAGCAAAGCCCTTGCGTGGTGGTAAATCACCTGACTTTCCCATCCCAGGAAAATAATAATCCATCGGAACAACCGCAAAAAGTCCAGAATCATAAAACATTTCTCGGTCAACCCCTAGCCATTTTCGCAAATTATCGCCGCTCGGGTCATTCCAGTACAAGCCAGACTCTTGCGCACGAATACCAGGAGCTTGTCCAACAATATTAATCCGTGCTGTCTTTGGCACAGTAAATAATGGCTTAATCCCTTTTTGCGTGTAAGAGGCATTTTGCTCATCTGCCATAATATCTGCTATCAATTGTTCAAGCGTATCCATGTCTCCTCCTTTCTATTCCTCAAAGGTTTCAAATACAAAAAGAAGAGACTTTTACAGGTCGTAAAAATCTCCTCTTGTCATTGTCAAAGGTTATTTAATCAATTCGTAAAGTGCTTCTGCGTAGATAGCTGCGGCACGGTAAAGATCTTCAACATCCGCAAATTCGTTTGCTTGGTGCATTGTGTTGACATAGTCTGGGAACATCGCACCAAAGGCAACACCACGTTTAAGAAGACGTCCAAATGTACCACCACCGATAACTTGTTCGTAACCTTTCAATCCTGTTTGTTTTTCGTAAACAGAAAGAAGAGTTGCTACCAATGGGTCATCAGCTGGAACATAGTGAGGCACATGTTCGTGGTCTGAAAGTGTTACTTTTGTTACACCTTCTAATTTTTCAAGCTCAGCTTTGATAGTTTGAGCATCTGTACCTTGTGGGTAACGGAAGTTAAGAGTGATTGTGTTGTCGTCTGAGTTACGGTCAAATTTGAAGACACCAGCATTCATGCTAAGAGCGCCCATTTTTTCGTCAGTGTAAGCAACACCAAGTTTTTCACCCGCAAAATCACCGTGAAGAACATTTGCAGCTGTTTCAAGGTAAGTTTTAGCAGCACCTTCAAAGGCAAATTGGTTAAGGAATTTAGCAAGGTATGTTGCACCATTAACACCAAGTTCTGGTGTTGAACCGTGAGCTGATTTACCAACAACTGTCAAACGGAAAGCATCTCCTTCTTGAGAAAGTTCTGCTGTCAAGTTTTCAGCTGTTGTGTAGGCTGTTAATTTTTCTTGAAGTTCAGCTAATGTGCTATCAGCTGTGAAGATAGCTGTTGCTGATTCTGGTACCATGTTATCACGAAGTCCAGCATCAAAGCCATTCAATGTGAAAGCACCGTTATTTTCACCTGCAAAGTGAAGGAATTCTGTGATATTACCTTTTTCACCATTGATAATTGGGAATTCAGCATCTGGAGAGAATCCAAAATCAGGGTCTTTCAAACCGTTGTGAGCAAAGTAATATTCCATATCGCCCCAACCTGATTCTTCATCAGTACCAACGATGAAACGAACTTTTTTAGAAACTGGCAAACCAAGTTCTTTGATGATTTTTAGGGCATAGTAACATGCCATTGTTGGTCCTTTGTCATCAGATGAACCACGCGCATAAAGTCGTCCATCTTTAATAACTGGTTCGTAAGGGTCAGTATCCCAACCGCTACCAGCAGGCACAACGTCTAAGTGAGCAAAGATTCCGAGGACTTCGTCACCTTCACCAAATTCAAAATCACCAGCATAGTTATCGATGTTACGTGTTTTGTAACCATCACGTTCAGCCATAGCTAGGAAATGTTCCAAAGCTTTCACTGGACCAGGTCCAAATGGGTGTTCTTTGTCTGCTTTGCTGTCATCACGTTCAGAATTGATACGTAAAAGAGCAAAGAGGTCTTCCATCATGGCGTCTTTACGTTTTTCAACTTCTGCTTTAAAGTCTACTGTCATTCTTATAACTCCTCCATAAAGGCAGCTTTCCTCATAAAAGAAAAGCTCACTTAGTTTATTATTTGAATTTTTTCCTACAAAGTAGGGAAATTCATATTACTGTATCTGTCAAACTTAACGTATTAGGCTAAGTTTGTTGCATGAAATTAAAGTCGGTACGCTTAACGACGTTCGATAATTTCGTCAACAGGCAAACGGTAACTTGGCTCAGGTTTATTATCACTGTAACCAACAGTAATCAAGAGCTCTGGACGAAAACGTTTATCAATTTCTAGAATATCATTAGTTGATGACTTATCAAAGCCAAGAATGATGTTTGATGAAATATCTTGGTCAGTCAAAGCCAAAACAAGGTTCATAGCAACAATACCTGCATTAAGAGCAAGGTATTCGCCTTTGCGTTTATCGTCAAATTCTGCAAAACGTGCTGGTAAGGTTTCCATGTAGTAACCTAGCATGTCATTACTCAATGATTTAACACCAATACGAGCAATTTTGCGAGAACGTTGGACTAAATCTGTATCGGTAAAGAGCGCTACAACATACTGTGCTTGCTCTACTTGCTTTTTGTTAATCTCTGGGAGATGTTCAGCAAGTTCAGCTTTTTTCTCTTCAACCACAACAAATTTCCAAGGTTGGATATTATTAGCACTTGGAGCTAATGTAGCGATTTCAATGGCTGTACGTAAATCCTTATAATCAACGGGTTTGTCATTGAAAGTTTTGACGGCATGGCGCTTTTTGTTTAATTCTAGAAACTTCATAAGCGAACCTCCTTCTAAAATATTCTCTGCTTCTCTATTTTATCATTTTTTGAAAGACTTCACAGCTTTTTTTATCGTTTTTGGAAAGAAATATAACATCCTTTTCCTTTGCCAACAAAAATATGTGAGGTTTAATCACAAGAAAAAAGGCTAGAAAAACATATTCTAACCTTTTTAACGATATTTTTTGAACAGCACATAGCCTGCCGTTACTACCCATGTTAAACCATTAATGATAAGCAGAGCCTTAAACCATGCACCGATATGATAAGTGATTTTTAGAGTATTTTTACCAGCTTTTTGAGTTACAGTTGGTGTTCCAATACCTGACAAAGAATAATCGTTGCTACTCAATTTCTTACCATTGAGTGTCAACTCCGTATCTTTATATTTAGCAATCGGGATATTAACTGTACCTGCAGTATCAGCAGTCCATGTATATATCAGAGTATTGCCATTTTGAGTTTTCTCAAATGCATCTGTGTGCCCAAGGACAAATTCTTCATAAAGAACGTATTTATTCTCTTTATTTGATTTGCTAGCTGGCAAGTAATCTGGGGTTGATTTTGAAATAACATCTAGTAATTCGTGCATATCTGAGCTAAAGAAACTTGCTCGAACTTCTTTTGAATCTCCCCAGATAAATGTATGTTTTTTATTTTTGATAGGGTGTTTAGCCGTGTAAAATTCATCAATTTTCACTTGTTGCAAATGCGCTAATTGAACAAGGCTAAAAGCATTGACCACGACAAGACCTAGCGTTACCCATTTTGACCATTTAACATCAAAATAACGTTCCAAAATCATTGCCACTGAAAGCAATAAAAGTACCGTTGCAGGGACAAAAAATCGGAATGGGAATTGAATCAAATTGACCAAAGAAAGGTTTAATTTATTGATTGAGTACCAAGGGAAAATGCTACTTGAAAGAATCAGGAATAAGAAGAATACGCCTGTTACCACCCGTAGCAATTTATCAAAATGTCGCCAATGTCTAAAGGCAAAATACAATTGGTATAGCACCAACAGTGCCAACGGCCACGGAGTAATCAACCATTGAATACTGCGTTGATTCACTGTCATAATGTATAATTTCGAATTAACAAAAGGCTCAACCAAATTATTATTTCGCCCAACGTCAATCAATGCCGCCCAGACATTTGTTGTCAATAACAAAGCTATTACAACAGCTTGAATCCCTTTGATGATAATTGTTTTCTTATCTTCTGATTTGATGAAACCATACAAATAAAATGGCAAGTAGGAAATAATGAGCAAGAAGCAACTCAACATATGAACTTGCATCATCAGTGCCACAGCAATCGCTAAACGAAGCACTCCTACTTTTTTAGTTTTAACAAAGTCAATTGCTGGAATTAAGCACCAAGGCATAAATGCGGCGCCCCAGCTTGAAAATCCTTGCCTAAACGTCCAATATTGAACCGAAAATGTTGTCATATAAAAGGCGGCAACAGCAAGCGAAATTTTGGGTTTAACACCAACTCTTCGTGTCAAGCGATACATTGAAAATCCAGCAATCACACTTAGTAAAAAGCGGGATATCAACTGATAAGTGTACCAATTTTTACTTATTAAAACTAATAAGCCTTGAAAGTAAGCAAAGTAAGGTCCATACAAGGCGTTGACAATTCTTCCAGTGCTATAAAAGCCATACAAAGACATAAAATAGCTGAAATTGCCTGTTTTGATTTGCATGGCTGTTTCATAAAAACGATTATAGTGAAAGAGGAAATCACTACCAGCAATAACACCTTTTGATACGATTTGAGGAAGAATCAGTAAAAAAGCAACCAGCAATATAATAAGACTTGGTAACCAAAAACGCTTTTCTCGTAAACAAGAAAGCTTCCTCTTAAAATTCTTAAACATGCTCATCTCCTTAAAAAATCCTTATTCATGTTAGCACAGTTTAAAACAGATTACAAACAAAAATTGAAAGTTTTCATGAAAATTTACAATCTTTTATTTGCGACATCTTATCACTACCTTCTCGGATAAAATGTTCTACTTCATGACCAGCTTTCTCAAAAAGATAAGCATACGTTGTCCCAATCACTCCCAGACCGACAACTAAAATTTTCATTTTTTCTCTCCTTAAATTCCCTATTTATGACTCTAAAATCGTGTATTTTGCTTCTTTTAACACTTGCAACGCTCTTTGAAAATCCACTGTTTTCGTTAAAATGTAATCCGTGTTATAAGTCGAAATGGCAAAGATACCAATATTATTTTCTGCTAAAAGACTTGAAATTTTTGATAAAATGCCAATCAAAGAAAAGTCTAAAACACCCTCGATTCGAAAAGCTGACCAAGTCTTATCAACTGTCAAAGCATTTTCAGGGATAAGCGCAATCGGACAAACAAGTGATTTTTCCTCATCTGTTGCCCCAGTAAAAACAAATGGATTTTCCAGATTAACCTGCGAATAATCCTCAACTTGGCAGATTGCAAATTCTTCAGTAATCGGTTTAATGGTTAACATCCGTTTTCTCCTCAACTAGTTTTTCCTTAATCGCAATGGCGACATTTCGTGGAATGCCACAATTCACAATGTCATCAATATCAGCTTTTTGAATGTTTGGCAAGCTTTTGAAGTGTTTCATGAGTAATTGCTTGCGCTTTGGCCCCAAGCCATTAATGCCATCCAATTTTGATGAGAATGAATTTTTACTACGCACTTGACGGTGGAAGGTAATAGCAAAGCGGTGAACTTCGTCTTGGATACGTTGCAACAAGAAAAATTCTTCTGAATTTCGTGGTAATTCAACCACTTCTAACGGGTCACCAAAAAGCAATTCATGCGTTTGGTGTTTATCATTTTTTTGCAGACCAGCAATTGGAATATCAAGGCCAAGCTTGTTTTCAATGACATCACGCGCCACATTGACCTGACCTTGTCCACCATCGATGATAATCAAATCTGGTGGCACTAAGCCGTCTTTCATCACGCGGCTATAGCGACGATAGATGACCTCGCGCATGCTGGCATAATCATCTGGTCCGACAACTGTTTTAATCTTGAATTTTCGATAATCTTTCTTACTTGGTTTTCCATTTACAAAAACCACCATGGCAGCGACAGGGCTTGTTCCTTGGATATTTGAGTTATCAAAGGCTTCAATACGAACTGGTTTTGGAATATTAAGCAGTTCACCAATATTTTCAACTGCGCCATAAGTCTTTTTAACATCCTTTTCAAGCAAATCAAATTTTTGTTGCAGACTGACACGTGCATTTTTGATGGCTAGATTAACTAGCTGCTTCTTCTCACCACGTTGTGGTTTGATAATTTTGGTATCAACAATCGCCTTAACCAATTCTTCATCGATTTCTTTGGGAATAAAAATTTCCTTAGGAATAAAATGCTTATTGTCACGGTAAAATTGTCCCATATAAGTCAAAAAATCTTCTTCTGGGTCGTTGTAGTAAGGGAACATATTGACATCACGCTGAATGAGTTTTCCTTGACGAACAAAGAAAACCTGTACACACATCCACCCTTTATCAACGTAGTAACCAAAAATATCACGGTCCATCATATCTTGACTCATCACACGTTGTTTCGTGCGCAAAGTTGAAATGGCTTGCAATAAATCACGGTATTCTGCCGCACGTTCAAATTCCATTAAATCTGACGCTTTTTGCATTTTATCTTTAAGTTGGTCAACAATTTTATTATCTTGACCATTAAGGAAATTCTTCACATCTTGCGCCATATCAACAAAATAATCGTGGTCAACATGACAAATCGTATGGGCTTTACATTGCCCTAAATGGTAATAAAAGCAAACTTTATTAGCGGGATTGGTGCATTTTTTAAACGGAAAAATGCGGTCTAGCAAACGCTTGATTTCTGTTGCTGCTCCTGAATCAGGATAAGGTCCAAAATACATCGCCCCATCTTTTTTGATTTGACGCGTAATCATCAATCGTGGGTACTGTTCATTAACCGTAATTTTGATAAAAGGATAGGATTTATCATCTTTGAGTTTGATATTGTATTTAGGCATATTTTCTTGAATGAGATTGATTTCAAGAAGCAACGCCTCAGTATTTGAGCCTGTGACAATATACTCAAAATCTTCGATTTCTGAGACCAGCAATTCAGTTTTGGTATTATGACTACCATGAAAATAACTACGAACACGATTTTTAAGGTTCTTCGCCTTACCAACATAAATAATCGTGCCATTTTTATCTTTGTGTATATAGCAACCTGGGCTATCTGGCAATAGCTCCAGCTTATGTTTAATCAGTTCATTCATGTTTCTATTATAACAAAATCACCATAGCATTGCCTTGATTTAAGTTTGTCTTGTTTTTGGGATTTCAGATTTTTTGATAAAATAAAGAAAATCAATACATTACACTAAAGGGAAAGGAGAAATTATGCCTAAAGTCCTTGCTAAACGTGTTTCCAACTATGAACTTTTCTTTGACTTGGCATTTGTCTTAGCCATTAGTCAGTTGACAGCATCAATTCACTTAAGTCATGTTGGATTTTCTGAAATATTTTCATTTATTATCTCAAATATTATCCTGTTAAATCTCTGGATTACCGAGGTTTTCTACTACAATAAATACGGTGATTCCAGACGAGGCGATATTTTTACAGTTATCCCACTCATGTTCATCGTTGGAAATCTAGCTTTAACTTTCGATATGGATATGGGGCATCTTTCAAGTGGGCATCCTACAGTAATTACCTTTAACTGGCTACTAATACTTGCTTACGCTATTATTGCATTGCAATATTTCTTAAAGGGGCGAGCATTAGGATTTTCAAAAGATATTAAATTTAGCATTGTTGCTTGTGCTGTTTATGTCGCTTCTCTTCTCCCATTTGCTTTTGGGCTATTGGGAGCAACTGTCTGGTCAGTTCTTATTTACTTATTGCCTAATGTCTTTCCTTTTTTGACACGACGTTATCAAGAGCCGAATTTGGTTAATTTTCCGCATGCTGTTGAACGGGCACAACTGGTTACCATTTTGACATTAGGTGAAACAGTCATTGCTATTATCAGTACTTATCCGATTACAGAATCTATTTACCAAGGAGCGCTGCTATTTGCTGGCATGTCTTTCATGTTCGTTTTCTATATGACACAAACATTTTTGGCAATAGACCATCACCACCACTCAGCTGCAACATTGCTCTTTTATGCGCATTTGCCAATTTTTATTGGAATTAATATTTTTACTGTTGGGATTGAATTCCTAGCTGACCACCATCATGCCAATATTGGTTTTATTCTGTTTATCATTGGTTTTATAAGTTTTTATGCAGGTGTTATCGCGACCACTTACTACAATCAAAGGTTTTATAAACTAACTTGGAAAAATTATTTAAAAATGGGAGCTATTTTAGGAACTGGTGTGCTTGTCATGTTTCTTGTTAGAAATAACATTCTTCTCTTATCACTCGTCCTTGCTGCTATAGCTTGGATAAACAATCATTATTACATGCTTGTCCGTCGTAAAAAACGTGAAGCTCACAACGTTCCTCACCCTGACCCACGACAAAATTTACGTGATTTTTCATAACTAATGAAAACCTCAAAAATCCGCCAGCTTTATTCAGCTAGCGGATTTTCTATTTTAACTATAAATAAAAGGAGAGCAAATTAATTAATCATTTGGGACGAAAACAAGGTGTTCGTTGACAAAAGCATCAAAGCCAAGTTCGCTTAATTCACGACCGTAACCTGAGTTCTTAATACCACCAAATGGAATTTCTGGGTGAGATGTCCAACCAGAATTGATAAATGACATTCCTGTTTCAATCTTAGCAGCTACTTCTTTAGCATGGTCAAGATTTTTAGAGAATACTGTTCCACCGAGACCGTAACTAGAATCGTTAGCAAGTGCAATGGCTTCTTCTTCAGAATCAACTTTGTAGATTGAAGCAACTGGACCAAAGATTTCTTGGTTGTAAATTGGATTTTCTTTGGTGATATTTGTCAAAACAGTTGGCATGACAAAGTTTCCTGGATGGTCAATTGGTTCGTCACCATAAACCACAGTTGCACCATTTTCTTTGGCAAGTTTGATTTGACCAAGTACTTCTTCTTTTGCGGCTGCTGATGACAATGGTGCTAATGTTGTTGCAGCATCCATTGGGTCACCCCATTTAGCTGATTTGAAATATTTAACAACCATATCAACGAATTTGTCATAGTTTTCTTGACCAACAACGACAAAACGTTTTGATGACGTACATACTTGACCAGCATTATAGAGACGGGCAAAGAAGACTGTTTTATCAAGCAAATCAAAATCAGCATCTTCTAGGATAATAAAGGCGTCGTTACCGCCAAGTTCCATAGAAGATTTTTTCAAATTTGCTCCCGCTTCTGCCGCAATCGATGCACCACCACGTTCAGAACCTGTCAAACAAACACCAACGACACGTGGGTCAGCGATAGCTTTTGAAACTTGGTCGTAAGAAAGGAAAAGATTCTTGAATGCACCAACGGGTGCACCTGCTTCCAAAACCAAATCATCAAATGCTTGTGCTGATGCTGGACAGATAGAAGCGTGTTTCAAAATCATTGGATTACCAATCATAAAGTTTGGTGCAAAGACACGCATGATTTGATAGAATGGGAAATTCCAAGGTTCAACTGCTACTAGAACACCTGTCGCTTGCTTGATGTAATAAGCATCACCATTGATATTTTCAAGAGGTCGTGGTTGGAGGAATTCTTCAGCCTTATCTGCGTAATAATCTGCAATTTCAGCACAAAGTTCCACTTCGCCTTTGGCTTCTGTGAAAAGTTTTCCCATGTCTTTGGTCATGACTTCAGCGTATTTGTCAACGTCACGACGCAATAGTTCAGCAATTTTATGCAATTGAACTTTTCGTTCGTCCAATCCACCTTCAGCACGCCATTTTTTGTAGAGTGCATGTCCATTAGCTAAAGCTTCTTCCAAAGCCTCATCAGTTGCATTGTCGAAAGTGGCAAGAACTTCATTTGTATAGGGATAAGTTGTTTTATATGCCATAATACCTTTCCTCCTTTATCGCTCGCTAAGTTTCACTACCTAAACATGTGAGTTATTTTAAAACTTAACCTAAGGTATACAAATTCATTATAGCACTTTAGGAAACGGTTTCAAGCAAACGCTATCGTTTTACAGAAAAAAGAAAAAACAATGTTTGGTCAGCCCAAAATCATTGCTTTTCTATCTTTTTACCAAATGCCTAGGAGGTGTTGCATTAAGAGACTAACACCAGTAATGGCAATCCAACAAGTTGCCCCTACACCAATGGCTTGACCGCCTGTCTTAACAAGTCTAACAGGATTTGTATTGAGCCCAATAGCTCCCATTGCCATCACGATAAAGAATTTTGAAAGTGTCTTGAGATTGTCAAAAATAACCGTATCAATTCCTAAACTGCTAACAACTGTCGTTACAATTGAAGCTAATAGAAAATAAAGAACAAACATTGGAAATGCTTTTTTCAGTTGAAACGTCTTCTCTCCAGCTCTGCCATTTTTTGAATCTTGATAAGCTTTGTAAAATGACAACCCTAAAGTAATCGGAATAATCGCTAAAGTACGTGTCAATTTAACAATGGTAGCACCATCCAAAGTATTTGAGCCATGGACAGCATCCCAAGCTGTTGCTGTCGCCGTAACAGATGAGGTATCATTAACCGCTGTTCCTGCAAAAAGTGCAAACCCATGATTTGTCAAATGAAGCAAATCACCTAAAGTTGGGAAAATCAGCGCTGCTAGGATATTGAAAAGAAAAATGACTGAAATGCTCTTAGCCACTTCTTCATCTTTCGCTTTAATAACAGGTGCTGTCGCAGCAATTGCTGAACCACCACAAATAGATGACCCAACACCAACCAAAATCGCCGTATTCACATCCAGCTTCAACCATTTTTGCAATAAAAAAGCTACAATCAACGACGTTGCAATCGTTGAAATAATAATCGGCAATGATTCTGCACCAACTTTTAAGACTTGTGTCAAATTCAACCCAAATCCTAATAAAACTACAGCCGTCTGCAAAATGTATTTTGAGGTAAAGGCTATTCCATCAACCGTCTTTTCACGATTAGTATAGAAACTTCCAATAATCATCCCTAGCAGAATCGCAAAAACTGGAGCTCCAATTAATGGAAAAGCTTGCCCTAAAAACCAAGCTGGTACCGCTAAAATGATACAGGCGATAACGCCTGGTAATTTCTTCTGAATTGTCATCATAATAAAAACTCCTTTTACAGAAAATATTATAACTTGCCATAACTATAATGTAAAATTATGATTTATTATGATATAATAACGAAAAATAATAGGAGGTCATTATGCTAGATTACCGTGTCTTTACGTTTATGAAAGTCTGTGAAACCTTGAATTTTACCCAAGCAGCTAAGGAACTCCATATCACACAACCAGCCGTTACTAAGCATATTCAAGCTCTGGAAAATGAGTACCAAATCAAACTTTTTACTTTTTCAGGAAAACAATGTCAATTGACCAAAAACGGGAAAGAATTGTTAGACCTGCTGATGACCATGAACAATGACATCCAGCATTTCAAATCATATCTAAACCAAGACCAGACACCACTTAATTTCGGTGCTACATTGACGATTGGCGAATACGTGTTAAGCGATTCACTGACTAAAATCATCTCTGAACACCCCAACTTTCAAGTGAAAATGTTGGTTGACAATACCGAAACGTTGCTAAAAGATATTGACCAAGGAAATATTGATTTTGCACTGATTGAAGGCTTTTTCTCTAAAGAAAAATATGACTTTCTTCCCTACAAGACCGAACCCTTTATTGCCGTTGCCTCACCAAAACTTGGCTTAAAAAAAGACAGTTATTCTCTTGAAGAGCTGCTAGATTATCCGATTATCATTCGTGAACAAGGCTCTGGAACACGAGAAATGCTTGAAATTACTCTTAAAGAAGCCAATCTTGCCATTAACGATTTTAGTCATATTACCGAAATTGGCAGTTTAAATACTATCTGTGATTTGGTAACCAATAATCTTGGCATTACTTTTGTCTATCAAAGTGTTGTCAAAAAGGAATTAGAAAGCGGAAAACTGCTTGAAATCAAGCTTGATTTACCACCAATGAGCCATGATTTCACATTCGTCTGGCGGAAAAATAGCCACTTCAAAAGTCTATATCAAGACATTTTCAAACTCTTTCTAACAAAATAGGACTTGATTTAAACGCTTTTTTAACGTAAACTATATAGTTATAAGTTTATGTTAATTAGAAAAGAGCAATTATGCAATCAACATTGAATATTACAGAACTTTTCCAATATGGAGAACGTGTGACGTTTCAAAAAGGCGATAAGCTGACAAAATCTGTTGCTGGGGAAGTCAATGGTGATATTTATATCTTATCATCTGGCATTTGTGCCCTTTCTTCGATTTCGTTTGACGGCAAAGAAACAACTTATCTCTATTTTAAAAAGCAACAATTTGTCGGCTTCACACCTTTGATGACTGACTTTAGTCTCCACTACTATGGGAAAAAGACATTTTCAATCATTGCCAAAACACCATGTGTCGCTTACCGCATCCCAAACAGACAATTCCAAGAGCTTCTTGGATTTCCATCGGTAGCCAGCTTAATGGTGAACACTTTGACAGAAAATCTTGTTTACCTTATGGAACATTTTCACAGTAGCAAAAACGAACCTGCCCTCGTACAATTTAGCCGTTTTCTTCTTGACCAAGTTGAAAAAGATGATTCTGGCGTTCTTGTCCTTGATACGGTCTTTACTTATCAAGAAATCGCCTGCTACCTCGGAATGCATTCTGTAACAATTGCTCGTATGGTCAAAGCTTTAAAAGATGAAGGCTTGATTGACAAAATCGGGCACCAAATCCGCATTATCGACCCTGAGCATATGGCAAAATTAATCACTGAAGAGCGTAAACTGGATTACTAAAACGAAAACTGACGTCACTCGACGCCAGCTTTTTTTATTTTAATAAATTCAACAAATCTTGATAATCCTCAACCACATAGGTCGGATTAGCTTTGGTATGATTTTCTTTGCGTGCTGGATTATACCATACAGTATCAATTCCAGCGTTGTTTCCACCTTGAATATCGGCTAAAAGATTATCGCCAATCATCAGAGCTTCTTGATGATTAAAGCGTGAAATAGCTCCCGCAATAACATCATAAAATCCCTTGTCAGGCTTTTGGTAACCAACTTCATCAGAGATAAAAACGTGCTCAAAATAATCTTTAATCGTTGAATTTGCCATACGACCTGTCTGGATTTTGGTAATGCCATTTGTCGCTCCAAAGATACGGTAACCTTGTTGACTGAGATTATCAAGCAACTTATCTGCACCAGCTAAAGTCTGCCCTTGCTGACTGAGAAAATCTTGATAACGTTTGGCAAAAGCATGACCGTCCACTTCGTGACCAAAATTAGCAAATAAACGACTAAACCGTGTATTGACCAATTCTTTTTTGGTAATTTTTTTAAGGCTCAAATCATCCCACAATTGACGATTCATAGGAATATAAAAATCCTTATAAGCTTGCACATCTGAGACACGCGCTTCTTGCAAAAGTTCTGTCAACGCCACATCTTCTGCCGCATTAAAATCAAGCAACGTGTGATCCAAATCAAATAATAAATACTGATAATTCACTGTCATGAAAACTCCTTTGACAAATATTATAGCACAAGGGTGCAAATTAAGCTAAAAGTATCTTCCCTTTCATCCTCTTTTACTCACCTGTCACATAAGCGGTAAATTCTTCAATGAATGTGCTGAGTGGTTTACTTTGGTGTTTCCAAGCAAGTCCGTATGGGACGTTGCTTAATGGTTCAGGTAACTCAAGAGCTATTTGCGTCACTTTTGAACGTTCTTTAACGCAAAAAGAGGGCATGATTGCCACGCCTATGCCACTTTCAACAAGCATTGTCGCAACTTCTTTGGTATCGCAATAATAGATTTTCAAATGTGACACCTGAGCTTGCAAATAAGCTATTAACTCTTTTTCTTCTTTTGTCCGAACAGTATCTTCTGGAAAAATCAAACACTCATCTTCCAAATCCGTTGGCGTCAGGCAAGTTTTCTGGCTTAATTTAGAGTGATTAGGGACAAGACAGACAAAGGAATCTTGCAAAATAGTCTTGCTTTCAATGTCTTTTGTCAAAAAAACATCTGCCGTGTGATAAAGTAAGACATCCATTTTATCGTCTACTAAATTTTGAATGCCTGTTTTTGGAGGAAATTGATGGAAATAAAGAAAAACTTCTGGGTGTTCTTGGGTAAAACGAGCAATGAATGCTGGAAGCTTTTTTTGTTCCATTTCAATCGCTGAAAAAGCAATCGCAATTTTAGTGCTATAACGATTATCGGTGACTTTCACACGAGATTTTGCAACATTTTCACGTGTTAAAATTTCTTTGGCATCATTGTAAAATACCTGTCCAGCTAAGGTCAGCTTGACATGCTTTTTATTTCTTTCAAAGAGTTGGACATTCAGTTCTTCCTCCAAAGATTGGATTTGATGACTGACCGTTGGTTGTGTAATATATAATTTTTGTGCAGCTACAGAAAAATTTAACGTTTCTGCTACCTCCACAAAACATTCTAATTGTTTGGTATTCATGCTACCACCTCAGTAATAGAATTCTTCTATTAATTATAATATTTTTCCATTGGACTTGTCTATTAAAGGCTGTTAAACTATGTATCAGTAATAAAGGAGGTCGATTTATGAAATATATTATTACTGGTTGTGATGGACAACTAGGTGGTCGTGTGACAGAAAATATGTTAAAAGAAGTCAGTCCAACTGATTTGATTTTAACCTGTCCATTTATTGAGCGCCTAGACCCTCAAAAGAAAGAACGTTGGGAAAAACTGGGAGCCAGTGTTCGTCAAGCTAATTACGATAATGTTGATGAAATGGTTAAAGCCTTTCAAGGCGGAGACCGCATTTACGTCGTTTCAGCTGTAACGATTGGAAAGATTCGAGTTCAACAGCACAAAAATGTTGTTGATGCCGCTATTAAAGCTGGTGTCAAACACATTACGTATACTTCTTTTCTCGGTGCTAGCGATCCTGCTTATAGTCATGTCTACGTTACTCCAGACCACACCGCTACAGAAGAATACATCCGAACTGAAGCTCCAAAACATCAAGTTGATTACAACTTTATGCAGGATAACCTCTACTTGGAAAATTATTTGACAACTTCTGTTATGCTGGCTTTGATGTCTGATAACAAATGGTACACAACTGCTGGCGAAGGAAAAGCAACATTTATTCCTAAAGACGATGTTGCTAGAGTTGCCACAGCATTGTTACTAGGAAAAGGGGAACCTGGTAAAACCTATAAAATCTGTGGTTCAGAATCTATCTCACAACGCGATCTTGCTGAATTAATTAGCCAATTATCTGGGCGAAACATTGAATATTGCCCTGTTAGTCATGAAGAATTCTTTAACTACCTCGATTCAATGCATATCCCGCGAGAGGCAACAGGTGATTATTCACTGTCTCCTGTTCCATGGTGTGGTAATGATATGGTAACCAATGAAGCTAGTATCGCCGAAGGGTTGATGGACGTCAAATCAAATGACGTTGAATTACTTACTGGTCAAAAACCAAAAACAGCCCGTGAATTAGCCAAACGTTACGAATATATCTGGAAAAATAACATTCAAAACTGGAAAGATATCAAATAACAAAGAACATCAACAGAACATCTCCAATAAACAACAAAAAAGCCTTCCGTACTAGCCATACGGGAGGTTTATTTTATTCTCTTACCTCTTTCCTTCCAAACGTTCTTTGAGTTTTTCAACAAAAAGATAAGCTGCGGGGCAGAAAAGAGTGTTTTTAATCGTTAAGTGGTTGATTTGATAGATTTTTTTGCGGTCAGTGTGAGGAAATTCACGACAAGCTTTTGGACGAACATCATAAATGGTGCAAAGGTTGTCATCCCCTAAGAATGGGCAAGGCATAGATTGAAAAACCTTATCGCCATCTTCGTCAACACGGAGATAAGTCTCTTCAAAAACCGATAATTTCATGCGAAAAACTTTTGAAATTCGGGTAATATCAGCCTCTGTGAAAAGCGGTCCTAAACTTTTACAGCAATTAGCACACTTTGTACAATCAATCTCATTAAACACTTCAGTGTGGATTTCTTGAGTAATCTTATCGAGATTTTTAGGAGCTTTTTTCTTGAGTGTTGCTAAAAATTTACGGTGTTCTTTTTGTTTTTGTTGAGCGAGTTCATGATAACGTTCAATATCAATTTCTGTCATTTTGCTACTTTCTAATGTTTCGATTTCAGTCAGAAGATATTATAGCACAAATCAATACAGGGCTCAAAATTCTATTTTATCAGCGGAGCTTTAACAAAGCCATCCGCTCTTGTGCTTTGATTTCTTGGATAAAACGGTCAAATTCTGCCTGAGCAGCTCTGCTATTTTGCCCAATATCTTGAAAAATAAATGTCAAGTAATCAAGGAAAACAGGGTCTGTTCCTTTTGCTTGGTAAATATTTCCTTGGAAAAAATAACGGCGTGTTTTTCGGTCAATAGCGACAATCGACGAGCGCCATCGTGCATGGCTCCTGTTTGCTGGTTTCCAGCTAATTTTCAATTGCTGTCCTAAATAATACCAACCCATCAACTGAATTTCAATAGAAATTCCTCGTTTCGGGTCGTTATAGGTACACGACAAAGGAAGGTAACTATCAGCTTCAGCTAAGAATGGGTGAAAGTCTTGAACGCCTTGATAATCTTCATAAATCATGGCATCATCCTTGTCAGGTTCTATATGAAAAATCGCCGAATGCGCATCACGAAACGGGTCATAAATGTCATCGTTGTCACGTGATTTTCCATATAATAGCTCATCAATCTGACTTTGATTATAGTAAGTGATGTAATCTTTGAGAGCCTTTTTGTCACTTGGAACTTGTAAAATTTGAATGCTCTCACGCGCCTTTATCGGAACACTCATCATTCCTTGATAAAGCGTCGTTTTGGTGAATGTTTTTACACGCCAAATACGCTCGCTGTATCCTTTTTGAGAATGATTGAGGACATAAAAATCATCTCCATCATCTATCTTGAAAACAATGACAAATTGGAGATTCTTTCGTTGTTGATTTAGCCTAAAAACGGGTGTTGCAAACTGTGCATCATTTTTAAATAGTTTCAAAAACCTGCCAGCCTGCACTATTTTAATATGATTTATTTGACTCATGATATCTAGTTTAGCACGGTTAGCATTTCTTGTCACTTGAACAATAAAAAGCTCCCATAATTGAGAGGCACCTCATATCAGGGAGCTTTTTGGTGATTGGATAGATTATGTTAGGCTAGTAAAATTAAGGAAGTAGTTTTTTCTTACAATGCGTTATAGTCGTCTTCGTTGACAGCTTCTAGCCAAGTATTTGAAGTATTTTCACCTGGAACTTCTAGTGAAATGTGGCTAAACCATGAATCTTTTTTAGCACCATGCCAATGTTTGACATTTGCTGGGATAACGATAACTTTACCTGGTTCAAGGCTGACTGCTTCTTTGCCTTCTTCTTGGTACCAACCGCTACCAGCTGTACAAATCAAGATTTGACCGCCACCTTTATCAGCATTGTGAACATGCCAATGGTTACGGCATCCTGGTTCAAATGTCACATTTGCTAGGAAAAGTGGTGAACTAGCGTCAACTAATGGATTAAGGAAAGATTTTCCATCAAAATATTGTGCATAAGCATCGTTGGGTTGTCCTTGTCCGAAGACATTTTCTTTATCGAAAGTTGCTTTATTATCTGTCATGTTATCTCACTTTCTTACTTGTTATTTTTTAGTTCTAAAATTGGTTTAGTCTTCTTTCCAGACATCTTTAGCAAGGTTAAATACTGCCCAAGCCTTTGGCCATCCTGCATAAAATGCAACGTGTGTAACCACAGCGGCAATTTCTTCTTTGCTAACGCCGTTATTTTTGGCATTTTGCAAATGATAAACTAAAGAATTATCTGTCACACCTGATGACATGAGAGCAACAACTGTAATAATGCAGCGTGTTTTCAAATCAATGTCATTATTGTTCCAGTTTTCGCCAAATAAGACATCGTCGTTAAAATGCGCAAACTCTGGAGCAAATTCGCCTAAACTGTCACGTCCTGCTGTTTGTTTAATTGTCATAGTCTTCTCCTCTTTTCTGTTAGCAATTCTATAATGCTATTATACGCTTCGCTTTTTCAATAACAAATACTTATTATACATAGTTTATTATGCCTTAAAAGCATATTATTAAACTTTAAAAGAGCTAATCATTTTGACCGTTTCAGGGTCTGTATGTGAGAAGAATTGGCTTTCGCCCATGTCGAGTTTCAAAATTTCTGCCATGTCGTCTTCAGTTAATGTGAAATCAAAGACGTCAAAGTTTTGTTCCATACGATTTTTGTGAACAGTTTTTGGAATAACAATCACATCACGTTGGATAAGGTAACGAAGAGCTACTTGAGCAGCTGATTTGTCATATTTTTGACCGATAGCAACCAAGGTTTCATTTGTAAAGAAGTCATTGCGTCCTTCGGCAAATGGACCCCAAGATTCAATTTGAACGCCGTATTCATCCATTGTTTGACGTGCTTTCAATTGTTGATTGAAAACATGCGTTTCAACTTGATTCACCATTGGTGTGACATCTGCAAAAATTGCTAAATCAGCAACACGGTCTGGAGCAAAGTTACTAATGCCAATAGCTTTGATTTTTCCGGCTTGATAGTATTCTTCCATCGCACGATAAGCCCCATAGTAATCGCCAAATGGTTGATGAAGTAAGACCAAATCGATATAATCTGTTTGTAGTTTTGCTAATGAAGCGTCTAGAGATGCTTTAGCTTTTTCATAGCCGTAGTTACTAATCCAGATTTTTGTAGTGATGAAAAATTCTTCACGGGCAATGCCAGATTTACGAATAGCATTTCCAACAGCTTCTTCATTCATATAAGCTTGGGCAGTATCAATAGAACGATAACCAACTGCAATCGCATCGCTAACAACACGTTCGCATTCTTCAAGATCTGGTACTTGATAAACACCGAATCCCAAGATAGGCATTTTCACTCCATTTGACAATGTTTTGTATTCCATTTGCTCCTCCTTAGTCTTCTGCTTCAGGATTTTCTGTAAATAATTTTTGTTCTTTTTTCAGAATTGTATTTTGGTAATTTTTAATCTTGTAATCAAGGCGGTCACTTGCGTTTTGAAGTTCTTCAATACGACCAGCTAGTTTTTCACGTTGTTCAACAAGCAAAGCCATACGAGCTTCTTCTGTCCCGTCACCTTCTTCCACCAAAGAGATGTATTCAATTAAAGATTCAACACTCATACCAGCACTTCTGAAACAACGGACAAATTCGAGCGTTGCAATATCACGTTCCGAAAAATCACGAACACCTGATTTGTTACGTGTCACACGTGGAATCAAGCCAATTCGTTCATAATAGCGGATAGTATCTGCAGAAATTCCTGTTTGTTCGCTTACTTTTTTAATATTCATGCGTCATCTCCTTCCTTATTTTCACCTTTAGTATATACCTTGGAGCTAACTCTAAGTCAAGCAAAAACTGCTAAGATTTTTAAATTTTTTAATAAAAATATAAAGAAAGCATCTTTTGATACTTTCTTTTTGTGAAAATTGGTATTAGCGATACAAGCCTAAGCTAGTATTCACATAAGTTTCAGGTTGGTCAATGATTTGTTTAACCAGTGTCACGATAGCTTTACGAGAAACGTCATGTCCATAGAAGGTTTCACCTTTTTGAGTGATTTGACAAGTCGTATCTGTTCCATTATCAAACCATCCTGGACGTAAAATCGTATAATCAAGTCCTGAAGCTTCAATGATATCAGCAGCTTTACGATATGGGCGAAGGATTGGAGAAACAACACCAGCTGGTTCACCAGCTACTTCCCCATAAATTCCCATAGAAGAAACGAAAATAATGCGTTTCACACCAACACGTTTCATGCTAGCCACAATTTCTGTTGCCATTTTTGGTAAATCACCTGATAAGGCAACAAAGGCAATATCTTGACCTGCCAAGACCTTATCCAAATCATCGCCAGATGTCGCTGAGCCATTAACAGCTTTTTCATTGCTTGCTAAATCTAAGCTTTCAGCACGACGTGAGAATAGGGTTACGTCATATTGATTATCATCAGCTAATTCCAAACGAAGGCTGCGTCCAAGTGAACCTGTTGCACCAATAATTGCTACTTTTTTCATAAAAATTCCTCTTTTCTAGTAAGTACTAGCTTCTTGTTTGGTAATTTTCCAAACACCGTTATTTTTTTCAAAACTCATTTTAATTTGCAAGCGCCATGTTGATGGTCCTGCTCCCCAAACTCGCGCTTTCACACGACTTTGCCCAATCAAACTGGCTGTATTATCTTTTATTTGAATAGCTTTAATCGCATCTTCATGCCATGAATAATATCTCATTTCCTCGCTATCAATCTGCGCAAGCCATTCATCAACTGGCTGTACATAGTCTGTCATATGAACAAGCACAGTATCAGGGGCTAATAATTCTGCCAATGCAGTTGTATTTTTTGCCACCATATAATCGTTAACTTGCCGATAGAGATTTTTTAGGATTTCTTCATCTGCCATTGTTTTTTCTGACATAAGGCTTCCTTTCTTATAAACACATTTTATAGATTGCTAAACAATCAGCTTCTGTTAATTCACGGTAACCTTTTAGAGTGCCAGAGCCATAGCCTGTGACGGCTGCGTGCGCCATTTCTGGTAATTTTGAATCATCCAAACCAATTTCAGCCATTGTTCGTGGCAAGCCTAAGTCATTAACGATAAAGTCATCAAATGCTTTGATAGCATTTTTGGCGCCTTCAATATCGTCTGAGACAGGTTGACAACCTAGAACATTCGTTCCAAATCTAGCAAAATCTGGAGCTACTGTTGGGTCTTTGTCTAACAAATAAGTCATCCATTTTGTCACAACCAAGGCTAAGCCCAAACCGTGTGTTTGGTCATAAAAAGCCGAGAATTGTTCCAAGCCATGGTTGCTTGGAGCTGTCTTAAAGCCACTTGTACAAAAACTATTCAATGCCCAACTTGCTCCCCATAATAAGGTCGCTCTAGCTTCATAATTTTCTGGTTCTTTTAAGGCGATTGGAAGTTGTTCTCTGATTGTTCTTAGCAAGGTTTCCACGACATTAAACTGAAGCGGGTATTTATCACTATCAACAAAATAATTCATATCAAGTAAATGCATCATAATATCAAACCCACCACATGCTGTCTGTCTTGCTGGAACAGTGAAGGTATTTTCAGGATTTAAGAAAGCTGCTTTTGGACGAATAGCTTCGCCATTCAATCCTTGCTTCAAATGCAACTCTTCATTAGCGATAACACAAGATTTATCCATTTCACTTCCTGTTGAAGCAATAGTTGGCATCGCAATAACTGCTAACGCTTGAGTAATTGGCTCTTTTCGTTCAATCAAGGTCCACACGTCATCTTCATCTGTGCAACTTGTCGCAGCAATGGCTTTACAGCAATCAATAGTCGAGCCGCCACCAATCGCTAGTACTGTTTGAATATTATTTTCCTTGCAAAGTTTGACGCCTTTATTAACCGTTGTATGTCTTGGATTCGGCTCAACTGCTCCTAACTCAAAAACGTGAATCCCATTTTGAGTCAATTCTTCTAAAACTTGCTGATATAATGGTGAATTTTTAATAAAATCACCACCATGTGCAATCAAAACCTTATCACCGTGTGTTAACACCTCTTGGTGTAAATATTGGAGTTGATGACGCCCAAAATAAACTTTTGTCGTATTTTGAAATTGAAAATCATTCATCTCTATTTCCCCATTCTGGAATGTAAATTAATCTTTTCCTTCTGCCATGCCTGTTTCCGTATTTGGATTAAGTGGTCCGTAGAAATATGATGCTGTTGCACCGCCGTCAACTAAGAAAGTTGAGCCAGTGATAAATTGAGCACGGTCACTCATTAACAATTCCGCAACATCTGCCACTTCATCGGCTGTTCCAGGACGACCAGCTGGTGATTTGGCAAACATATTTTTGTAAAAATCACCGCGGATACCATTGAATTCGTCAATGGCAAGTGGAGTTACGATAATTCCAGGCGCAATATCATTGATTCTCGCACCGCGTTCTCCCCAGCGAACAGCTTCGTACATGGTACGTTTTTCATTGGCACGTTTGGCTAATTGATAAGCATGAAGGCTGTTTTCAACCTTATCAACTTGAAGAAAATCAAGAGCTAACAATTCTTCTGTTGGAGTCATTGCTAAAGCGCGGTCTTGTTCAGCTGTTAAGGCTGGCATGCGGTGACCTGATTGACTTGAAATAGTAACACCGACACCACCTTCTACGATAACTTTTCCGACTTCTTCTAAAAGAACTGATGTGCCATAAAGGTCAACTTTTAATACAGTTTCAATAGAGGCTTGCGATGGTGAAACACCTGCACCATTAACCAAATATTTAATATCACCAAAAGTTTGCGCATAGGCAATCATATCTTTAATAGACTGACGTGATGATAAATCCATTTCAAAAGTTTCCACATCAAAACCAGCTTCTGTTAACGTTTTAGCAATGGCTTTTGCATTATCTAGAGAACGGTCACCTAAAATGATTTTTTTACCATAGCCCATTCGGCGAGCAATCGCCATTGAAATTTGTCCAGCACCTGTTACTAATATTACATCTTTTGTCATTTGTTTTTCCTCCAATTGTTTTTAGTTTAGATTGTCAGCAGCTTCATTGACACAACGAAGAGCATTTAAGCTACGTGGATAACCAATAAATGGTAAGGCATTTGAAATAACTGCGATTAGAAATGCTTTATCGTTACCAATTGTCATATTTGCCGCCGCATGACTTGTCAATTGTGGTTCAACACCACCTTGAGCAGCTAAGAAACAGAATGTTATTAATTCACGTTGTTTATAATCCAGTCCAGTTCGAGTGTAATAATCACCAAAACAATTATCAGCTAACCAATAATTGATATGAGTGCTTTCCTTAGCACCTGATTGCCAAAAATCACGCATACCCTCACCGAAAATATCAACTTGAGCTTGTGTTCCTGCTTCACGACGATTGTCAATTGTTGTCGTTGCTTGTCCGTCAAGTGGCAAAGAAATACCATTTTCTTCCAGTACTTTGTTGGTTGCTTTTAAGAATGGAAAAACACGTCCAATTCCCAAATAAGCCACTGCTTGATAGACAATTTCTTTAATTTCGACTGGTGTGACGCCAAAATTTAGCGCTGCTGGAACGATAGCTTGAAATTCATCAATGCCTTGACAACCTAACAAAGTGGCTAAAATTACCATAAATCGTGTTTTATCATCCAATTTAGCATTCGGGTGATTGACCACCTCATCAAAAGCAAAATTATCAAATCGTTCAATAAATTCAGGGTCAGTTCTTAAAAAATCAGACACATAACCTGGAAACATTTTTTCATGATATTGTTTAGCATTTTCTGTAATAGCCATTTTATTTCCCCGCTTTCTAATCCTTCCTTATCTGCTAACGAGTTAGGAAATGTTAATCACTTATCTTTTATGGTTACATTATAAATCCGATAGATTAGCTTATCAATTTCAAAAAAAGGCGCTTCAGATAAGCAAAACTTATCCGAAACACCTTCTTCGTTAGATTTTATTTTGAAAAGCTTGTTCAAGTAGCTCTGCCATGGTTTCAACGTAATAGCCCGAATTATCTTTTTTCCAAAAAGCACAAATTCTTCTAAGGACAGCTTGGTTTTGTTTTTGAAGTGGTCGATAATTGAGTGTTGGCGGTAAACTTGCTCCCACGCCAATTTCAATTGGTGAATAACCACGGTTGGCAACGACCAGCATTCTTGCTTCTGTTTGACTTGTCACAAAATGCATTTCTCCTGAAAATCCAAGATAATCACGATAGTAAGCACGCTCTGTTTCTGCTTGTTGAGCATTTGCAACCAAAATAAGCGGCTTTTCTGTGAGTGTTTCAACAGCAATAGTATCATCCTTCGTCCGAGGATTAAACGCTGCAAATTCAACACACAAAGGCAAATCAGCTAAAATAAGATTTTCATAATCCGTCGAGAACGCACGGCGTTGGTCGTTAATGACCAAATCCAATTTTCCAAGTCGCATGTCATCGTATAACTCTTCATGTGTCCCTGTTTTGACCGTTAACTCAACCTCTGGAAATTGACTAGCAAAGCTAGCAATCGCCTCTTGGATTTCACTGCCTTCATAAGAATACAAGTAGCCAACGGCTAATTGCGCAGCTTGTTGATTAGCCATTCGTTGCGTTTCTTGGCAAATCTTATCAAAATCGGCAACCAGCGCTAGCGATTTTTCATAAAAATAACGACCAGCCTCTGTTAACTCAAAACTGCGATTTTTCCGAATTAAGAGCGTCACACCAAGCTCAGCTTCTAAGCTGCGAATTTGCTGAGAAATAGCTGATTGTGAAATGTAATGTATGTCTGCTGCTTTTGTAAATGATTTTTCTTCAACAACCGTTTGAAAATATCTAATTCGTTTCAGCAAGGTGGCTCTCCTTTCTATTATAAAAGCACCTAAAAGCCATTATTATTGGTAATTCGGTGCTTATTTAGGCATTATTTTAACTTTTTATTTTCCAAATGATTTCGTAAAATGGCTAAATCTGGTAGGCTAATCGTCATTTTTTCCTTACCAAGATTTCCTAATTTACTATGTCCAACAAAAGCTTCTAAAAATAATTTAGCTGATTTGGCAAAGATTAATTTTTTCTCTGTCCCAATCGAATAAAAAGAAGCAATGGTTGCGGCTAGCTTCGCACCAAATTCACGGTCAATGCTCAAATCATTAATACTGGTAATTCCATTTGACATTAATGTATCAAAAAGCGTATCAAACAAGACTTTTAACTCCTGACTTGATAATTCATCTGTCCATTGTTTAAAGGTCTTTTCAAGATTTTGACTCAATTCTGTCGGGTGCTCTGCCAAAATCAACTCACCTGTGTCGGCATCCAGTTGCCAAGTGGTTAAAGCATGTTGCATAATACCAGAAGCTTGGCTTTTCACAATGACAGGCTCAATATCATTATAAAGCATAATGCCAACAATTGATTCTTCTGGACGAATCACACGCACTCTATCACGAATAGCTTGATAACCTGATTTTTCAAGCCCTTTTTCCTGCAATCCAGGAGCATCAAGCATATAAACTTGCGCAATCTGTGGACGCAAATCATCCGCCACATGAGCCACCGCATACAAGGCAAGATTACCACCTTTGGAATGTCCTGAAACAATAACAGTTTCATGATGATTTTTTAAATAACGCTCAAGATAAGTGACTGCTGCACGATGGGCTGGGATTTCTCGAACATAACTCATCTTGAAATCCTCTTTCCAACCAATCATGGTATCATCTGTCCCACGGAAAACCAATTGATGATGATTAATCTCAGGCAATGTGAAAACCATCGCTGAAAATTGTCGCTCATACTCCACATCAACATCATTAACATAGCCTGATAAACGCAAATTCGCAAAACGTTGCGATGTTACTACCGTCGTAAGCAAATCAACACGCGCTTTCGTTACCAAAAAACTACGATTTAAAACTTTTTTGCCAGATTGGTAAGATGACAATACTTCTTGCAGCTGAACCTCTTGTGAAAAATCAATCGTCTCATCTAATTCTTCAAAACAAAAATAGCCTAGTTCATTTAAACAAAGAATATCTGCTTCATTTAAAGAAAAATCTTCAAAAGTATCGTCTTTATGTTTTTCTAAATAATCATTAATTGTTGCCATATCATCCTCTTTACTCTCTTGAATTTTACAAACATTTTGCAAGAGTGTCAAGGAAAAGCCGAACTTTATGAGACAACTATTTCTTTCCAAGCTGACAATTACCGATAAATCCGCCTATTTTTAGCCAATAAATAAAGTGCACTCTCAACGTTTTCCAAACGATTACTGACACAAACAAAAAAACAAGGAACTTCCTTGCTTTTGATTCATCTTATTAAGCTAAAACAGCTTGTTTTTGTACTTCTCCTAAGAAATAACGTGCGATTGGACCAACGATGACAAAGTTATATGGTAAAGCAACCACAAAATTCATCAACCAAGTGTGTCCATAAGTTGCTAGAGATACACCAGCTAAACCTTGGTTAAAAATAATGCCATAAAGTGACATACAAGAGACCATCCCTAGAACCATACAGCCAGATACCGCAAAAATTTTAACGTATTTGCTTTTTGAATCATTTGGAATAAGGCTAAAGGCAACTTTTTTAGCTAATGGTCCAACAACGAGCATGTCCAAAATAAAGGCAACAACAAATCCTGGCAAGAATCCAAGAAAGACATGACTCCAAGCAAAAGCATCCGCAACAATCAAATTCCAGATGCTCATTCCAAAGACCATCATTCCACACATCATACAAGTAAAAAGCAAAGCTTCTTTAAAATTTCTAGGCATTATAGTTCTCCATTCGTTAAAATATTTCATTAACCAATCAACCTAGGTCTGCGTACAAATAAAAAGTCCTCGTAAGGACAATGTTAAGGATAATGATAAAACTTCCTCAATACTCGACTCCAGTCTACAGTCAACAAAATTTAGTCTATCATAAAAATTTTTTCTTCGTAAGTCTTTTTTCACCAAAATAAAAAAGTAAACGTTTTACACATTTACTTCCTATTTTTTTAATCGATAATTTGTTCCATGCGGGTTTCTTGTGGCGTCATACCTTGGCGTTCATAGAAGCGTACAGCTGATTTATTGGCACTCCATACATTAAGCGTTAAATTATAGCAGCCGATTTCTTTGGCATATTGTAAGGCAAACTGATACAATTTCTCGCCAATTTTTTGTCCACGTGCAGCTTCGTCCACACATAAATCATCAATAAAAAGTGTCTTTTGCACAACTTTTGGTGCGCTAGCTTCTTGGACAATGGTAAACATATGCCCTAGTACCTCACCACCCTCATTTTCATAAACAAAAATGGGACGGTTGTCATCAGTGATAAGGTCTTTTAACTCTTCTTCAGTGTATTTATTGCCTTGAGCTTGAAACAAATCTGCTCTGACTTTATGGTGTACTGAAAGAACTTGTTGCAAAAGGTCCATTAACTTAGGAATATCAGCATTTGTTGCACGTCTAATCGTCATCGTAAGCCTCCTAAAAATTTATTTTTTCCATTATAGCATTTTGCTTTTTTATTGCAACTTAATATTTGCCATCCCACTCGGCGTAAAATTCTGTTAAAAAGGCTTCCAAGACAATGTGGCGGTGCTCTGCCATTTTCCGAGCTTGAGCTGTATTCATCAAGTCTTTAAGCTTAAGTAATTTTTCATAAAAATGCATGATAGCTGTGTCTTGTCCGTTGCGGTAATCTGCTAAGCTGAGATTGTCACGTGCTTTCATATTTGGGTCATGAATCGGACGCCCCTTACTTCCTGAATAAGCCATACAACGAGCAATTCCAATCGCCCCAATCGCATCCAAACGGTCAGCATCTTGAACAATTTTTCCTTCTAAAGTCGGCGGAATGCTCTTCCCACTTCCTTTAAACGACATGGTTGTGATAATCTGAATAATATGGTCAATATCATCAGATGATAATTTTTGGTCTGATAGCCAATGTTTCAAATCCTCCAAGGCTTGTTCTGGATCAGCGTTTAATTTATCATCTGCCATGTCGTGCAGTAAAGCAGTCAATTCACAAATAAAGGTATCTGCTCCTTCTTTTTCTGCCAATTCACGCGCAAGATTTCGCACTCGTACCACATGCCACCAATCGTGACCACTAGTATCCGTATGCAATTTATCATAAACAAGCTTTTCAGCCTTTTGTAAAATATCATTTTTTTCAATCATGGATTTATTATAACAAAAGTCCTTCACATTTAAACATCTAAAAAACCCCTAATATTAATAGGGGCTTGGCTATTTTCACTTAGTATTCTAATACTCCTGTCCAAGAAGATGTACCACCAATCACATTAATGGCTTGGTAGCCTTGGCTGTCCAAGAAAAGAACAGCCTGTTCTGAACGTGAGCCGCTTTGGCAAATCACGTAGTATGTTGTCGCTTTATCCAAGGTTTGGTAGCGTGATACAAATTCACTCAAGGGAAGGTTAACGGCACCTGGAACGTGTCCCATAGCGTATTCTCCCCTTTCACGAACATCGAGTAAATGCAACTTTTCCTTCTTTAGTTTTTCTTGTAGTTTTTCAGCTGTAATGGTTTTAATCATGAACAATCTCCTCTGGTTTTACAGTACTATAAAGCAAGTAAGCACCGTCAAGGTTTTTAACATTGAAACCATGTTGTTTCAAGAGGCGCTCAGCCAGATAAGAACGAAGTCCGCTGTGGCAGCTGACAATATAGTTTTTGGTCTTATCCAACTCTGACAAACGACTACGCAATTCATCTAGAGGAATATTTATAGCCGTTGAAAAATGACCATTGGCGACTTCTGCTGGATTGCGGACATCAAGCAAAATCTTTCCATTTGCCAATTCAGTCGCTAAATCGTACCATTGGATATTTTCACTGATACCTTCCATAAGATTTAAGGCTGCATAACCTGCCATGTTTACAGGGTCTTTAGCGGCACCAAATGGTGGGGCATAAGTTAATTCAAGTTCTGGCAAATCAGCAACTGTCAATCCACCTTTGATGGCTGTAGCTAGAATGTCAATGCGTTTATCAACACCTTTTTGTCCAACGGCTTGCGCTCCATACAAACGTCCTGTTTTTTGATTGAAAATCAGTTTCAAAACAATGTCACTAGCATTAGGATAATAGCTAGCATGGTCTTTTGAAGTTGTATGAACCACCGCCACATCTTCAAATTGTTGACGCGCCAAACGTTCACTCAAACCAGTCGAAGCTGCAGCTAAATCAAAAACACGAACAATCGCTGTTCCAATACTTCCTTTATTAGGGTGTTTGATACCTGCAATGTTATCAGCAACTTGACGCCCTTGACGATTAGCTGGGCTGGCTAGAGAAATCAAAGCATCTTGCCCTGTAATTTCTTGTTTGACGATAATAGCATCACCGACAGCGTAAATATCTGGTTGGCTTGTTTGGTAATTTTCATTAACCAAAATTCCCCCGCGCATGCCAAGTTCTAGACCTGCTGCACTAGCCAAACTTGATTCTGGTTGAACCCCAACAGACATAATTGTAATATCTGTTGTCAGCTCACTATCATCTTCTAGGATAATTGTTTTGCCTTTATTCTTGAAAGCTTTAGCTGACTGGTTAGTATAAACTGTAATGCCATTTTTCACCAATTCATTTTTGACAAAAGCTGCCATTTCTTCATCCAATGGCGGCAAAACATGCGGTGCTTTCTCAACAATAGTGACTTGTAATCCTTTTTTAGCCAAGTTTTCAGCCATTTCAAGCCCGATAAATCCAGCACCAATAACGGTTGCACGTTTCGCATTGACTTCGGTTAATTTGTTCATGATTTTATCCAAATCAGGAATATTGCGAAGCACAAAGACATTATCGGCATCATCCAAGCCATCCATGTCAGGCACAAACGGTTTAGCACCAGGTGATAAGATAAGTTTGTCATAATGCTCACTGTAAGTCTTATCAGCATGGCGAACTGTAATTTCTTTTTTAGCGGGGTCAAGCGCCACTACTTCAGATTCTGGTCGAACATCAATGTTAAATCGTGCTTTCAAACGCTCTGGTGTCTGTACTAAAAGGTTATCACGCTCTGCTATTTCCCCAGAAACGTGAAAAGGCAAACCACAGTTAGCAAAAGACACGTATGGTCCTTTATCAAATACAATAATCTCAGCGTCTTCCATCAAACGACGTAAACGAGTCGCGGCTGACATGCCGCCAGCGACCCCACCAACAATTAGAATTTTAGTCATTTCTTTCCTCCGATAATTTTTCCTTGCCACGCCATCATGCCACCTTTTACTGAAATGGCATCATATCCTTTTTCTCGCAATAATTTTGCCCCGCGTTTACTTCGAACACCTGAATGGCAAATGACGTAAACAGGACTATCTTTTTTACCCTGATAGGTATCAAGTTGCTCTAAAGGAAATAAACGTGCTCCTTTAATATGCCCCATAGCGTATTCTTGTGGACTACGAACATCAAGTAAAATAGGATTTTCATTTGCTAAAATTGCTTGAAATTCTGTTATATTAATGCTTTTCGTTTTTGACGAAAATAATCTTTTTAGAAAAATAAGCTAATCTCCTCTCTGTATAAATACCCCTGTAGGTATATTTTGATATTATCATACCATAACGAAGACTGTCAACAATAAGGTCTTGTATTTGACAAAAATACCCCCACTCAGTATAATAGCAGAAAAAAGGAGACCATATGAAGACAGATAAAAAAGATATTCTTAATCGTTTAAAACGTGCCGAAGGACAACTTCGTGGGATTCAAAAAATGATTGAGGAAGATAAAGAATGTATTGACATTGTGACACAACTAACTGCTGTTCGTTCAAGCATCAACCGCACAATGGGAATTGTTATCAGCACCAAAATAAACCAAATCATCGAAAATCCAGTTGAGGATAAGGAAAAACAAGAAGAAAAATTACAAGAAGCCTTAGATTTGATTATCAAAAAATAAAAGGTAGAGCTTTGGTAAAATCGTTCTTATCATTTTCAGATTTTTTCATTTTTCCTAATGCTAATTCTTTAAAAAGGTGATATACTTATGCTTAGGAAAGCGATTTTATTATGCTAAGGAGACCATATGACTAAAAAAGAAATGGTAACCTACCTTTTAGATTACCTGATTAAGGAAAATCCGCAATTTAGAGCGATTAATGTCCCAGATGACTTATCTGGTCAAGAAACATTATTGCGTGCCCTTCTCAATGTCCGTCCACCTATGGCGGTCTCAAGCGGCTTTTTAAATATGCAAAACGACTATTTACAACTAAAAAAGGCAGAACGTGTGGTTGTCTTTTTAAATCACTTGCAGCCCGTTCCTACAGATGACCGATTTTATATCTGGAAAGGTGATATCACCCGTCTCAAAGTAGATGCCATTGTTAACGATGCTAATCGTCGAATGCTTGGTTGCTTCCAACCACTCCATGACTGTGTTGACAATGCCATCCATACCTATGCTGGCGTTCAACTTCGCCTAGATTGTTACAAACTCATGCAGGAACAAGGTCATGATGAACCAACTGGTACAGCTAAAATCACACCAGCTTACAACCTACCTGCAAAGTTTGTTCTTCACACGGTTAGCCCTGCAATCAATGAACATTTGACACCAATTGATGAAGATTTACTCGCACAAAGTTATTTATCATGCCTAACATTGGCTGAAAAAAATCATCTCGAATCTGTTGCCCTTTCACCACTAGCCTCAGATGAAGATGTTCGTTTTATTAATGAAAATGCTGCAAAAATCGCTGTTCAAACAGCAAAACATTTCTTAGAACGCAGCCAATTTGTCAATAAAATTGTTTTCAATGTTGATGACGATAAAGAATTTAACCTTTATCAACAACTGCTAAATTAACACAAAAAAACGCCTTTGCGGCGTTTTTTTAGTTTTAATCCAAAGCTAACGTGTCCAAAATATCCTTGCCTTCAATGGCTAGATCTAATGAAAATACTCTTAAGATTTTTCTCATCCCTTGTGCCGCCTGCTTTTAGAGTAATTTTTTGAAATAATCGGTAAACGATTTTAGAAATCGTTAAGTATGCCTTTATAAAATGAAAGGGTATTCTAAAGAAAGGGATATTTTTATGAAAAAACAACATTTTTTAAATCGCTCTGCTATTGGCAATGCCAAAGGACATGAGGTCAAACGCAAATCTAAGCATGGTTTAGCTTCTGGAATCATCCTTGTTGGAGCGATAACACTGTTTGCTTTTGGGGGAACTGTTTCAGCGGATGAAACAACAGCATCAACAACTGACGTTGTTACTACTACCACGGATAGCTCGACTAGTGAGGAATCTAGTGAACAAGTAACGACTGACACAACAAGTTCAAGCGAATCAGCAAGTGACACGGAAACAACAACTGTTGATACTACAACCGAAACAACTGATGAAACAAGCACTACTGACACAACGACTAGTTCGACTGAATCAGATGACACTGACAATAGTTCGACGCAAATTGATGCAACAACTGATACTACTGCTTCAGACAGTATAGATAGCACAGAAACAACTGATAGTGATGAAACTGAATCAGATAGTACTGATGCTGATACCTCTGATAGCGATAGCACAGCTACAGATGTCACTACATCAACAGATACAGAAACAGCCACTGCTGATGATACAGATACCACAAGTGCAGGAACTATTTCTATTGATAATGATACCGCCACAAGTGATTCTGACGGCGTAACCATCTCTGGTTCTATTATTACGATTACTAGCGCAGGAACTTACACAATTACAGGTAGTGGTGATGGGTACACCATTACTGTAGATTCAAGTGTTACTGATGCTGTAACCCTTAACTTTGACAATGTTACATTAACAAATAGCTCTATTTCTTCTAGCGGTGATCTCAATATTATCGTCTTGTCAGATAGTAGCATTTCTTCTGATTTAGCGACAGCTATTGCTGCAGAAGGTGTGCTTCGCATTTCTAGCAAAAATAACAGTACACTAAGTGTCACTAGCTCTGCCAAACACGCTTTGAAAGCTGATAGTGTTGAGATTTCTGATGCTAATCTTAACTTAACATCAACTGCTAGCGATGGTATTCACGCCACAAGTGCTGTTATCATTACTAATTCAAATGTCGTGATTTCAGCCGAAGATGATGGCATTCAAGTTGAAGATGATACTGATGTTAATTCTGGTGATTTAACGATTTCTGATTCAACAGTCACTATTACATCTACAGACAAAGGAATAACGGCTACCGACCAAGTTACCATTGAAGGAAATTCTGTGGTAACCATTACTGCTGGTGACGAAGGTATTGAAGGTCGCTATGTCAACCTAACAAGTGGAACAATCACTATTACCGCTGGGGATGATGGTATCAATGCTACTGAGTGGACCACCAAAGAAAAAGCTGATTTAAGTAATTTGACTAACACAACGGCTGATATTGAAAATGATGTTGCCATTAATATTGCTGGAGCAACTGTTTATATCATTGCGGATGGTGATGGCTTGGATAGTAACGGAAATCTTACTGTTTCTAGTGGTTCTGTCTATGTTACTCAAACTAGCGTTGATAATGCCGCTATTGACTACGATGGAACGAGCACTATTACAGGTGGAACCGTTTGGGCAATCGGAAATCAAGGTATGGCACAAGCATTTGATACTGGTTCAACTCAAGCCTACGTTATGACAAATATTAGTGGTAGCGCTGGTGATACCATTACAATCACAGATAGTTCAGGAAATGTTATCGCAACAACAACTGCTGCCGTTGATTTTGGAAATGTCGTTTTTAGTGCTGATTCATTAACCGAAGGGGAAACTTACACGATTACCGTTTCAAGTGGGGCTATGGCAACAGCTACAGCAACCAAAGAAACCACTGAAAGTCAATTTGGTCCTGGTGGACAAATGCCTGGTGGGGATTTTTCTGGTGACATGCCAGATTTCCCTAACGGAAACTTTCCAAATAATGACGGTTCATTCCCTACAGACGGCGTAACACCGCCAAATGTTCCAGGTGAAGATACAACAACAGACACTGATAGCTCTGAAACTGAGGATGATACTTCTGATACCGAAAATTCATCTGATGAAACAACGACTGACGATACTGAAAACGGAGCTGATACTACGGATTCAACAGTGACAGATGATACAAATTCTGAGACATCAGACCAAACAACTTCAGAAGATACAACTTCTCAAGAAACAACGGTAGAAAATAACCAAGGAACAACTGCTCCAGTAATCCAAGCTGTTATTTCTCACCACAATCAACAGCCAGCAATGAGACCTCGTGTCCCACAACTGCAACATAACACTACTAGCCGAACATCATTTAGAAAAGCACCAATGACTTACCGTCCAAAATCATTGCACCATGTTCATCTAGCAGCTAAAAAATACTCAAAATCTCGTCATCATCTAATGGCATTAGACCATGAACCACAAGGTTTTTTCAGAGACTACCAACCTGAACCAATTCAACCATATGATAAACACGTGATGTAAAATAAAAGTTCCGTCTTAAAAAGGCGGAACTTTTTTGCAAAGAAAGTAGAATGTTTGGATAGATTGTCATTAATTTTTATAGATTTTCTTTGATGAAGTTTTCAATGTCATCAAATGGAATGATGTCTTTTTGGTCATAAAGGTCACAATGGCTAGCACCTGCAACAGAAATCATTTTCTTGTTGTCACCTGTTAATTTTGCAAAAGCATCTTTCCCCATGTAGTATGAATGAGCTTTATCACCGTGGACAATAAGCACTGCATTACGAATTTCATCAATATAATGAAGAAAACGTGTGTTCGCAAAGCTAGTATTCGTTTGCATTGCCCAACCATCATTTGAATTCAAGCTACGTTTGTGATACCCACGTGGTTGTTTGTAATAAGCATAATAATCTTTCACAAATTGTGGAGCGTCTTCTGGCAATGGATCAATAACGCCACCTGCTAGTTTATAGCTATTATTCTTGTAGTCTTCAGTGCGTTGATTAGCCAAAGCAAGACGTTGTTGATAGCGCGCTTCTTCATTATCAGCTGCATCAAAATAACCATTACCAGCAATACGTGACATATCGTACATGGTAGAAGCTACCGTTACCTTAATACGTGGGTCAATTGCTGCCGTATTAAGAGCAATACCACCCCAACCACAGATACCAATGATACCAATTTTATCAGCATCTACATTGTCAAGTGTTGAAAGGTAATCAACCGCTGCTTGGAAATCTTCGGTATTAATATCAGGTGATTGCATGTAACGAGGGAATCCTGCAGATTCTCCTGTATATGATGGGTCAAAGGCAATCGTTAAGAAACCACGTTCTGCCATTTCTTGCGCATAAAGCCCTGAAGATTGTTCTTTCACAGCTCCAAAAGGCCCTGAGACAGCAAGTGCTGGTAATTTTCCTGAAGCATTTTTAGGAATATACATATCAGCAGCCAATGTAATGCCAAAATGATTATGGAATGTTACTTTTTTATGGTCGACTTTTTCACTTTTTGGGAAAACTTTATCCCATTCTTTGGTTAATTCTAATTCTTCAATCATGTATTTTTCCTCTCTTTATTTTATGATAACAAAGGTTATCGGATATTACTAATACTTATATTTTATAAATACTATGCTTAAAAAGCATAAATGTTTTCTGAAATTTCCTTGTCAGAATGACAAGATTTGTTTGTTAATTTTTTGGTGTGTAGCGAAGCCAAACAGCACCATCTTGATAAGTCTTGATGTCTTTTAAAGAAACAGCAAGTGGTTCTGTTTCCATCGAAAAGCCGTCAAATACACTTGCCATACCTTCGCGTCCATCAATACCAAGACCGATAACAAGACTAATTTCATCCAAAAGCCCTGCTTGTAAAAAGCCTGCGTTAATGTGTCCACCGCCAACTACGGCTAAACGTGCAACACCAAAGTTTTCAGCAAGAATTTCCATCGCACGTGCTAGGTTAATTCGCTTCTTACCGCAAGCAATCCAAGAAATGTGTTTGCTATCTAGGTAATCTAAATATTCTTTGGGCACCATTTCACTTGTAATGATAAGGTGTGGTTTATCATAACTTGAGTCATCTCGCCAGAGAAGTGTCCCTTTGGTATCAACGATGATTTCGTAACCTTCTGCAGATACTTTTTTAGAAAAATCTTCTCTGCCAAATGGTGTTGTGTCATTCGCATGAAATTCACCATATTCAGCCATTTCAAGCATCCCTGTCACTTTACCACTTAATCGTGATGGCGCGTCCAGTTTGGCTAAACTATCGTAATAAGCATCCACCCCTTTTATTTTTGAGGTCATTGCACAATCAATTCGTCCATCTAATGATGTCATCATATGACAAACAATATAAGGTTTCTTCATTTTTTTCTCCTTTTTAAACTAACTTATAATTCTTCCATGTTCCTTTACGATAACGGATTTCGTAAATAATTCCTTTGACAAACCAGTCTAAAAACATAGCCGCCCAAGTTCCAAGCATTCCCATACCAAATGTTACTGAAAAAATGTAGGCAAATACCACACGCGCCAGCAACATTGATAACGTGCTAACAACCATTGGAAACTTAGCATCGCCTGCGCTACGAAAAACGACTGGCAAAACATAACCTGAATTCCAAAAAATACTAACCAGAATCCCGTGAGCTAGTACAATAACCCAAACATAATGCGTAGCTTGCGCTGATAAATTGTAGATTTTCATTAACAATGGCATTGAGGCAATAATCACAAGTGAAAAAGCTCCGTTTGCTAGATGAATAATACGGCTAACCTTGCGTTTATAGTACTCAGCTTGTTCGTAATCGCCTGCACCGACACATTTTGAAATGATAACAGCTAAGCCCAATATGATTGAAATACCAGGAAGAGCTTGAAACATGATAATGGTTCCGCCAACCGAATTAGCGGCAATGGCTGCTGTTCCAAAAAGTGAAACAATAGATAGAACCACTAATCTTCCAAGAAAGAACATACCATTTTCAAATCCAAATGGTAGTCCAATACCAAGGACTTTTTTAATCATTTGCCAATCAACTTTTTCCGTTAAAAAATGTCCCAGAGATAATTCAGATTTGACATGGTGAGCAAACCAAAGAATCAATGCCATCGCTCCAACACGTGATAAGAAAATCGGCACCGCAACACCTTCGACACCCCAACCAAGACCGTAAATCAAGCTAATTCCCATCAGGATATTAAGACCATTCATCACTAACATGATATTCATTGGTAAACGTGACTTATTTAAGGTTCTGAAAATAGCTGCGCCACAGTTATACATGGCGATAAAAGGTGTTGACAAGGCAACAATATTAAAATACCGATCTGCTTGCGCATGCACAGCTGGTGTGATTGACCCGAACAAATGATTCAAAATCAAAGGTTTAATGGCAAAAATGAACGCTGTAATCACCAAGCTAAATATCAAAGTGAATTTCGCTAATTGATTAACAGCCTTGTTAGCATTTTTAGCATCACGGTCACCAAGGTATTGCCCAGCAACAATTCCGCCACCTGTCGCAAAAGCAGCAAAAATACTAATAAAAAGTGCCATCAAAAATTCAACCAGAGAAACGCCCGATACTGCTGCTTCACCAACTTTTGAAACCAAAATCGAAGCAATCAAACCAACTAAATATTCCAATCCTTGTTCGATAATCAACGGAATAAATAATTTTGTTAAATCACGGTTGCTAAAAAATAATTCTTTTTGCGATGCTACTTGCTCGCCGTTTGTCATAGTCATCCTCCTCTTTCATTCAACATATTCACTTTACACCTTTGAGTTCACTCAAAGTCAAGGGATTTTTGGTATTTTTTTTAAAAAAAATATTGATAACGTTTTCTTTTGGAAAATCAAAAATGGTTAATTCATTTTAGAATCAACCATTCGTATTTTCTATTAATTTTTCAAAGACATGGATTGCTAAATTAAACTAACATTTCTAAATAATCACTTTTTCTTTCCAAACTCCTTTTTGATAACGAATAATAAAGGCTATTGCGCGGACAATCCAATCACTAACCATGGCTAATGCTATTCCAACCACTCTAAAAGGTATCAAAGATACCAACAAACATCACTAATAGTTGTTCCAAGAAAAGAGGAATGATTAACTTTCTCAACGCTGTTTTTGAAAACATTCTTTCTCTCACCATGTCATAGCAAACTCGGTAAGTTCAGGAGACTCTGAATTGCCAATTAATGCTATTTTTCGATCAAGGTCACGCAAAGTTGACATTTCTTCATTACTAAGCTCAAAATCTAAAATAGCAATATTTTCTTTCATCCTATCAACATGTGTTGTTTTTGGAATAATTGCTACATCACTTTGTAAAAGGAAGCGAAGCAAAATTTGCGCTGGCGTTTTTTCATATTTAGTTGCCAATGTTTTAACTACAGCTTCTGAAAACATTTCATTTGCTCGTCCTTGTCCCAATGGAGAATAAGCTTGATGAGCTACCTGATATTTATTTAACCACTCTTTTTCTGATTGTCTTTGACAATAAAGATGCGTTTCAATTTGATTCACCATCGGACGAATGGTGTTAAACGTTATTAAATCAATTAATCTATCAGATTCCATATTAGAAACTCCGATTGCACGAATCTTTTTTTGTTCATAAAATTCTTCTAATACTCGCCAAGCGCTATAAACATTTCCATAAGGCCAGTGCAATAAAACTAAATCAAGATAATCTGTCCCCAATTTTTCAAGCGATTGTTCAATACTTAAACGACAATCCCTTGTTTCAAATGAACGAAACCAAACTTTAGTTGTAATAAAAAGTTCTTCTCGTGTAACTATTCCTTCTGAAATAGCTTGCGCAATACCACGACCAACAGCCGCTTCATTACCATATGCTTGAGCAGTGTCAATTAAACGATAACCACACTTAATTGCTTGATAAACAGTCTCCTGACATTCAGCTTCATTCGTTACTTGATAGGTTCCAAATCCAATCATCGGCATTTTGACACCATTTGATAATGTTTTATAAATCATCATTTTCTCCTTAAAATCTCTTTTTAATAAATTCTATACTAATAAAATTTGCTTTGGAAGTATCAATTTGATACCATAGTAGAAACAATAAGTTTCTACTATAAAGGAGATATTCTATGCTCTATCATCCATGGCTTGATACCTTTTTAACAGTCGCTAAAGAAGGAAGTTTTACAAAGGCAGCTGAAACGCTATTTATCTCACATACAGCTGTTATTAAACAAATTAACCAATTAGAAAACCTTTTAAAGGTGAAATTATTTGAGCGTAGTCATCAGGGAGTTATATTGACAAATGCCGGTCAAATACTTCTTCAAGAATCCAAAAAACTTATAGTAAGCAGTGAAGAAATTGTAGAAAAAGTCCAACACTCAGATGTACAGGACAAAATTAGTTTAAAAATTGGAACATCCATGTTATATCCCGCTCACTATTTTCTAGATTTGTGGGAACAAGTTGCTAATCAATTTCCACAATTTCAAATACAGTTAGTCACATTTGACAACAATAAAGATTTTTTCAATCAGATCGGCAAAGATTTTGATATTGTAATCGGTGCCTATAATGCCATAACAAAACCTTCAAACCAGTTATTTTTACCGATTGATAGCTATAAATTTACCATTTCAGTTCCAAGGACACACCCATTAGCTTCTCAAGAAATGATTAGTTTACAAGACCTAGAAGGGGATTCGTTAATGATGTTAAAAAAAGGCATAAGCCCTATTAACGATGCGATTCGCTCAGATATTCAAACTTTCTACCCAGATATTACATTAATAGATATTAAAGAAAGTTACGACATTAGCACTTATAACGACTGCATCACACGAAATACACCACTTTTATCCCTTGAATGTTGGGATAAAATACATCCTGAGATAAAATCTCTTCCCTTAAAAGAACACTACAAACTTCCCTACGGTATTATTTATGCCAAAAGTTCATCATTTAAACTAAAATCATTTATTGAAACCATAAAACAAACAATAGGTTAGGCATTGAATGCTTAACCTTTTTTATTAAAAAGTTCGAAACTTTTCTGACCTTAGAGTTCACTTCAAATCCTTCTGTTTTAATTATTAGAAAACCTTTAAGTCACTTGATGAACTCAAACAAGCTATTATTGCTTACACTTACATTGATTATTACAATAACAAACACATTAAAGTCAAACTAAAAGGACTTAGCTGTGTAATACAGAACTAAATCCTTTCAATAATTACTTATCCAACTTTTGGGGTGCGGTACAAACACTCAGAATTGCTTTTCTTTATTCTTTGGGCATTAATTTCTTAGCTTTTGCAGAATAATCTTCAACGACAACCTTAATTACTGCAACTGGTTTTGTCATTTTTTCGGTAAAGTCAAATGTTTTTCCTGTTTGGTGTTTCATAAAAACATTAAGGGCTTTGGCTTTTTGTTCGGCATCTTGCAAAAACTCTGCTTTTCCTCGTCCGATAAACGAACTAAAGAAAGCACCGTACTTGCAAGGCATATCATGGTCATAATCAGGTGTCACTTCTCCTTCAATCTGAATACAGACCTTGGGATTTTGCGTCATTAAATCAATTTTATGTCCTTGTCTAGCACTATGCATATAAAAGATAAACTGGTCTGTTGCTTCATTATATTCATAACCATAATGAAGGGGAACAACATAAGGAAAGTCTTCATCAAAAAGTCCCAAATGCAAAATCTTATTTTGCTCAACAATATCAAGGATATCTGTTAATTCTTTGAGCTCACGGTCACGTCGTCTCATTTTTGGCATAACCCATCCTCCTTATTTACAGGCATTATACCGAAAACGTCACGTCATCACAAGACTAAAGGTTAATTTTATTTTTATAAGCATTAATTGCTTGAATAAATCGACTAACCCCGTCTTCCAAAAGGGCACGCGGACAAGCGTAATTCCATCGCACAAAAATATTACCATTACCACCAAAAATAGCGCCATCAGACAAAATCAATCCTGTTTCTTGACGAATAAAGGCACACAAATCTTTGGTATTTTGTGAAATAGCAGAGCAGTCAAGCCAAGCTAGATAGGTTGCTTGAGCTGGAACAATCTTAATTTCTGGGAAAGCTTTTGTCACCTGTTCAATGAGATAAGTACGATTAGCCGCCAAGTAATAGTTAAGCTCATCTAACCATTGACCAGCTTCATTAAAAGCTGCTTCTGTTGCTTGAACGGCAAACGAATTTGGCTCAGCAACTTCATCTGTATTAAGACCGCGATTAACCTGTTTATAGAGTTTTTCATTTGGAACTGAAATCACAGATGTTTGTAATCCTGCAATGTTAAAAGCTTTTGAAGGTGCTAAGCAAGTCATGGTAATCTGCGCAATCTCCTCTGAAACTGACGCAAAAGGCGTGTAATGCTGACCAGGGTGTGTCAAATCACAATGCACTTCATCAGATAAAATCAAGACACCATGTTTCAAACAAAGTTGACCAATTTTTTCAAGCTCTGCTTTTGTCCAAACATAACCTGTTGGATTATGAGGATTGCAAAAAATCATCAATGTCGTCTCAGCAAGCGCTAGCTTATTTTCCAAATCCTCAAAATCAAGCTGATAATTTCCGTCCTTATAGACCAATGGACTTTCCAACACCTCACGTCCATTATTCAAGATAGAATTGTAAAAAATATTGTAGACAGGTGTTAAAAGTAAGACCTTATCATGTGGTTTTGTCATCTTACGGACAATAGATGAAATCGCTGGAACTGCTCCCGTACAAAACATGAGCCAATCCTTTTGAAGAGTGAAGTTGTGACGACTTTGCCACCAAGAAATGTAAGCCTCAAAAAAGGAATCTGGTACAGTATTGTAACCAAGTGCTCCTTGCTCCACACGTTTTTGCAGCACTTCTTTAATTTCAGGCGCTGTATCAAAATCCATATCAGCCACCCACATTGGGAGCTCACCTTCTTTGACATCCCATTTGTAAGAATTGAGGGCACGGCGATTACTAACGCTATCGAAATGATATTTAGGCATGTGCTAACACATCCTTTCGCAGGCTAATCATTGTTTGATTGGCATCAATTTCAGGATCATCAAAGATAATTTCACCAATAGCGTCTGCTGTAATGTCGCCAGAAATCGGATTTTTAATACTAATAATATTAGAATGAATATCCGCATGTAAATCTTCAACGTATTCAAATACTAGATCAGAATTGATAAGTTGACAATTTTCCAAAGTCACATGTTTCATGTAACAAAGCCCTTGATTGCTTTCAATCGTACAATTGATAAACGTGATATCTTCTGAATTCCAAGCAAGATATTCGCCTACGATTGTTGAATCACGAACAACCACATGCTTACAATTCCAAAAAGCATCTTTAGATAACAATGTGCTATTTGAAATCTCTACATTTTCAGCACCATCAAAACAATAATTACCTGTAATCGTTACATGGTCAGCCTTAATATTCTTGCTGTTCATCCCAAAATAATCACCAGCAACATTAACATTCGTCAATGTAATATCCTCACATGACCACAAACTTTCTTGGGCATTAGGCATCTGTACATTTTTTAGGGTAATGGCAGAGCTGCGACGAAACGTTTTTGGTGCTTGAATGGTGCTATCTGAAATCGTGATTTGGTGCGTATACCAAATTCCAGAACGTGCAGTATCAAGCAATTGAATGTGTTGCGCTTTAATGTCTCGAGAATACCAAAGCGGATACTTCCAACGAAAAATGTCATCTTCTAAAACAATATGACGACTTTCTTTTAGAGGAGATTCACCATCCGCAAAAACAGATTGTGTGATTGTCGTATTTTCTGCTTTAAAACACGCGCGTTCACCTGTTAATAATTGTTGATTAATGTTTTTCATCACATACCTCCAAATTCTCTTATAATCCTTGTTAAGATTACAGCGTCGTATAGTTTACACCTTGGAGTCGACTCCAAGTCAAGCATTATTTTTAATTTTTTATCAAAAATATTAATCACTTCATTTTACAAAGCTACTCTATCACGATATAATAACCATGACAAATACCTATATAACATACTTAATATAACTAAAAGGTATAGAAAGGAGCTATTATGGATATTCGTGTGCTTAATTATTTTGTTACGATTGTACAAACTAAAAGTATTTCTAATGCGGCTGAGGCTTTACACGTCACGCAACCCACATTATCACGGCAAATAAAAGATTTGGAAGAGGAACTAGATACCATTCTTTTTCATCGTGGCAGTCGTGAAATCCAATTGACTGACGATGGACAATACCTCTACAACCGTGCCGTTGAGATTTTGGCATTAGTCGAAAAAACGGAAAATAACATCCGAAAATCAGATAGTATTGCTGGTGATATTTTTATCGGAGCAGCTGAAAGCCCATCTCTTGATATCGTGGCTCGTGCCATTCAAACATTAACCAAACAATACCCTGATATTCGCGTTCACATTCGTAGTGGCAATGCTGATGATATTCTTGAACATCTTAACAAAGGCGTTTACGATTTGGGAATTACTATTGGTAGTTATGATACTAAAAAGTACCATCATCTCTCACTTGAAAATCGTGACCGTTGGGGAGCTTTGGTGCCTAAAGGACATCCACTAACACGTATTGAAAAGCCAAGTCTTGCGGATGCACTAGCTTATCCTTTGATTACCTCTGCACAGACTAGTTTAGATCCAAGTCCACTAGCTGGTTTAGGAGATTATCGTATCGTCGCCACCTATAATCTTCTCTATAACGCTTCTCTTCTTGTCAAAGCTGGTGTTGGGATTGCCCTTTGCCTTGGAAATATTATCGACACTTCTTATCCAGAAAGTGACTTAACTTTTGTTCCTTTTGCCGAACCTAATCATGATACTCTCCAAATCCTCTGGAAAAAACAAAATACCCAATCACCAAGTACGAAACAATTTCTTAAAATCATCCGAGAAGAATTAAAAAAATAACAACAATTACCAACATAAAAATAAACACCAAATCACAAAATTTGGTGTCTTTTTTTCGATTTCTCCCATATTATCTTGAATCCCCTTACCTAATATGCTAAACTAAATACGTTTTTGCATAAAAGCAATTTTTATGTAAACGAAACATCGTTTTATTTAAGGAGAAAAAATGAAACAAGAAAGTTATTTTGATGGTGGCTTGTTAAGTTACATAGGACATAGCATCCTATCTGGGCTTATCACAATACTCACTTTAGGAATTTGTGCTCCTTGGGGCATTTGCATCATGTTAAACTGGAAAGTTAAACACACTGTCATTGATGGGCATCGCCTATATTTTGACGGAACAGCCATGCAACTTTTTGGTAATTGGATAAAATGGTTACTTTTAACAATTATTACCATTGGTATTTACTCATTTTGGCTAAATATCAAACTTGAGCAGTGGATTACAAAACACACGCACTACATAGACTAAATTAGGATAATACAATAAAACGTGCAAAAAAACTGAACCACGTTAAAAGCTGAAAAGGAGTTAAAAATTGGAAAAGAAAAATGAAGGTGCGGTAAGAAACCTTATTGCATTGCTATTAATCATTTTTGCCCTTATTGTGGGAGCTAGTGTTATCGGAAACTTGATGCACGAAAAAAGTTCAAACACTTCTGTTGTCGCCTCTAGTTCAGATAGTGACGATGATGAAGATTATGATTATGACGACGATGATGACTACAGCTCATCTAGTTCATCATACAGCTACAGTTCAAGTTCAAGCTCATCATCTTCTTCAAGTTATTATAGTTATAGTTCTTCAAGTCCGAGTGTTTCACGTGAATATCGAAATGCACTAGAAACGGCTAAAAGCTATTTAAAATACTCATCTTTTTCTGAAAAAGGATTATATGATCAATTAACTTCAGAATACGGAGAACAATATCCAGCAGATGCTGCTCAATATGCCATCGACAACTGTGGAGCCGACTGGAATGCTGAAGCTCTTGAATCAGCCAAAAGTTATCTTGAAATGGATCCAATGTCAGATGCAGAACTCTACGATCAATTAACTTCAGAATATGGAGAGCAATTTACAGCTGAACAAGCTCAATACGCTATTGATAACTTACCACAATAATAAATTCTGCAGTAAATAAAATTTTATCGTTTGTTATAACGGTGATATAAAAAATATACCAAAACAAGCTAGCAATTTGCTAGCTTGTTTTATCTATTTCTCACTCCACGATTGCTTTGGCGATTTCTTGTGGGGTGATGTTGGCGAAGTATTGTGTGGTGTCAATGGTTTGGAGTTTGGTTAAGACATCGGTGTATTCATATCGGAGTCCAATTAAGGCTTGTTCAATATCAGCGACATCTTTGATACCAAAGAAGTCACCATAAATTTTAAGCGATTGGATAATCGATTTGTCTACTTTTACAAAACTTGTGATTTTACCAGCAGGATAGCGAACAGAACGCTTTATCGTGTATTCTGGGGCTTTGCCATAAGTCCACTCCCATGTTCCAAATTGTTGGTCTGCCAAGGCTTGGATTTTTTGCAATTCTTCCGCTGAAAGCACGTATTCTGTCATATCTGGATACTGTCCTTTCATTTTGTTTAACAATTGATTTGAGAAAGCTTCGACAGTCATTTTTTCTGGCAATTCATCTAGGATATTGGTCACACGCGCACGCACAGATTTAACCCCTTTTGATTCAATTTTATCCTTTGAGACTTGCAGAGCATTACCAAGAACCGTCATATCCACATCAAACAGTAAGCATCCGTGATGCATCATTCGTCCTTTGTAATAAGCTTGCGCATTGCCACAAAATTTTTTGCCATCGATTTCGAGGTCATTACGCCCTGTAAAAGTCGCAGTAACACCGAGGTCAGCCAAAGTTTCAATAACTGGTTGGGAAAAGGTTTTAAAATCAAAAGCCCCTTCTTGGGATTTATTGGAAATAATCGTGTAATTTAAATTATTGAGGTCGTGGTAAACAGCACCGCCACCTGACAAACGGCGAACCACATGAATACCATGTTCATCGGTATAGGCTTTATTAATCTCTTCAATCGCATTTTGATGCTTGCCGATAACAATCGTGGGCTCATTAATCCAGAGAATAAAAAGCTCATCTTCATCTAGCAATTCACGAAAAGCATAGGCTTCCAAAGCGACATTGTAAGCAGGATTATGGGAGTTGTTGACAATATATTTCATGCGAAAGCTCCTTTGATAACATATAAAGACAGTATAACAAAAACACTGGCTACCGTCTCTTAATATGCTTGGAGAACTGCTCAGCTAAACCTTCAATGGTCCCAAGCTCGCTTCAAACGATTGACACAGTCTGGAATGTCTTCCAAATCAATTTTGCTAAAGCCAAGAAAAAGACTTTCCTGCGGACAAGCTGCCTTTTCTTGCCAGAATTGCATGGTGTCATAAACTCGAACACCCTCCTGCTCAGCCTGCTTAATCAAGTCACATTGATTGATTTTATCAGGGAAAGTCACCAAAAAATATTGCCCGCTAACATTGGAAGAAAGGCTAATTGGCGATTGGAAGGTCTCGAATTCCTTTTTAAATGCCTCATAACGCTTTTTAAAGACATGGTTCATTTTTCGAACCAAGCGGTCATAATCCCCACTTGATAAAATATTAGCCAGCGCAAGCTGATTCAGCAAATTAACGGTGCTATTATACAACTGAAATTTTTCCAAAAATGCTTCTGTAAATTGTTCTGGTAAAACAATATAACTCATGCGAAATGAGGGCGACAAAATTTTAGAAAATGTGCCTAGATAAATCACACGGTCAAGATAGTCAATGGATTTGAGAGCAGGTATGGGACGTTGATAATACCGCAATTCGCTATCATAATCATCCTCGATGATAAACGAATTTCTTTCTTGTGCAAAGCTCAAAAGCTCTTGTCGTCTAGAAATCGGCATAATCATTCCTAATGGAAATTGGTGAGACGGTGTGGTATAAATCATCTCAATATCTGCCTTCTTATCAACCTTGGTCAAATCCAATCCTTTGTCATCAACATTTGCGGTAATGATTGGATAAGCATTTTTCTTGAAAATTTCACGCGCTTTCGGGTAACTCGGCTCCTCCATCAACACTTTTCTTTGCGTATTTCCCAAAAATTGACAAATATAATCAAGCGATTGTTGTAGCCCACTCGTAATGATAATTTGGTTAGGGTGGCATTTTACCCCACGAATCCGCTCCAAGTAGCGACTAATTTCCTTTCTTAATCTAAAATCTCCTTGAAATGGCTGCAAAGTGTACAATTTTTCTGCCTCGTCTAGTTGGTCAAGAGCTGTTTGATAATGCTTCTTCCAAACTTTCTTAGGAAATAAATTGCTGGTATGGCTACTGTTGGTCAAATCATACATGATATGTTCATCACTTGATTGAACCTTTTTAATAGGAAGGTCATCTGCGAAACGTTTCTCTGACTGGAAAGCCTTAGGGAGTTTTAAAACATAAAATCCTGCATTTTGACGACTTTCAATGTAACCTTCCAGTGTCAATTGCATATAAGCTCGGTCAACCGTATTACGACTGACACCAAGCATTTTGGCTAATGTCCGTGTTCCTAAAATTCGCTCATTCGGCGATAGGTAGCCCAAAAGAATATCTGATTTGATTTGTTGGTAAATTTGTTGGTACAAGGGAAGGCCTCCCTTTTTTCGGTCTAGATGAATCATTTTTTCTCCAAAGTGGCACCTAAAAATTTTGTAAAACTGGTACTTTTTATTATACCACATATTTATTACAATTTAGACTGAGGAGAGAATTGTATGAAACCAAATCGTTGTAATGATGTCAAAGACATCTTTTTAATTTTTTTAGCTATTTGCTTTTTAGCTACTGGAGGTATTTTTGTAAAATTAAGTCCTCTACCACCAATTAACACTGGATTTTACCGTGTGTTATTTTCCATTCCGATGTTGCTACCCTTTATCAAAACATCTGATGTGAAAACTCTTAGTCGCAAACAAATCGTAACGATTATTCTAGCGGGTGCTTTTCTAGCTGGTGATTTGACATTGTGGAATAGCTCATTTTCATATACCAGTGTAGCAAATGCCAATCTCTTGGTTAACCTTACGCCTTTCACTGTTATTCCAGCCAGTTATTTTCTTTTTAAAGAAAAAATGACCCCAAAATTTCTTTTGGGTGGACTTGTAACGTTAATCGGAGTTCTTGTGCTTGTGGCTAATAAAGTCACTGTCTCATCTGACCGTTTGCTTGGTGACTCATTAAGTTTAGGGTCATCAATCTTCTACGCCATGTTTATGATTACTGTTTACAAACTACGTGATACGGTCAAATCAAACGTCATTATGTTTATCAGTGCTTTTGGAACATTGCTTGTGTTGGGTGTGGTGATTTTCTTCACAGAAGGCTTTTACCTCCCACAAAATTTTGCACAACTCTGGCCGCTCTTGGCACTTGCTTTGGTATCACAAATTTTAGGGCAAGGTTTGCTAGCCTACTGTCTTGGTAAAGTTAATGCCAGCTTGTCTTCTCTGATTACCCTATCACAACCTGTTATCGCAGCACTTTATGCTTGGGTCATCTTCCAAGAAAGCCTTAACCTTCAATCAGTGATTGCTATTATCATCACCTTGGCAGGTGTTTATTTAGCCAAAACACAAACCGTTGAAGAAAATGAAAAAGCCTAGAAATGTTAATTTTCTAGGCTTTTTTTCTGAATTGATGTCACTTAAACTTATTTCTTCGGCATATTATGGATAGCTTCGCCAATGGTATCTAGGAAGGCTTCGTACATATTTTCTGAGAAGGTTGGGTGTCCATGGATGGCTTGGGCAACGTCATCGACGGTCAGTTCATTTTCCATAATAGTTGCAGCTTCATTGATAAGTTCTGCGGCTGCAGGTCCAATGATATGCACACCAAGGATTTCATGATACTTACTATCAGCAATAACTTTGACAAATCCTTGGGCTTCGTTTGAAGCAAGGGCACGTCCGTTACCAGTAAAACTAGATTTTCCGATTAATACGTCGCCGTATTGTTCACGCGCAGCTTCTTCTGTCATACCAACCATGGCAACTTCTGGATGGGTATAAACCGCTGCTGGTGTGTAGGTGAGATTGGCTTTGCGGTGATTGCCACGTAGAGCATTTTCAGCAGCTACTTCTCCCATACGATAAGCGGCGTGCGCTAACATTTTTTGACCATTGACATCACCAGGGGCATAAATTCCTGAAATTGAGGTTTCTTGGTAAGCATTGACTTTGATGCGATTGCCTTCCATATCAAGATTAAGATTTTCAAGTCCTTGCATTTGTGGGACACGTCCGATAGATAGCAAAGCTTTTTCAGCTTGAATTGTATCGCCATTCGTTAATGTCAGCTCAAGCTGATTATTTTTTTCAACAATTTCTGCCACTCCAACATTAGTTTTGATAGTCATGCCTTTTTTAGCCAGGATTTTTTGCAATTCCTGCGAAATTTCCTTGTCCATAGCTGGAATAATGCGGTCTGCCATTTCAATAACGGTCACGTCAACGCCATAAGATGCCCAGACCAGCCCAAGCTCAATCCCAACGACACCGCCACCCATGACAGCAAGTGATTTTGGAATTTCACGCAAATCAAGAATATCATCAGACGTCAAAACAAGCGGCGAATCAATGCCTGGAATATTAATCCGTGACACTTTTGAACCTGTCGCCAAAATGATACTATGTCCCTTAATCGTTTGTGACCCAATCGTTACCGTCTTATCTGGATTGACTTGAGCTAGTCCATCAAAAATGGTTACTTTATTAGCTTTCAAAAGCCCACGAACGCCACCAGTCAACGTTTTGACAACGGAATTTTTGAAATCAACTGTTTTATCCATGTCAATGCTGTAATTGGTTGAAGCTAGATTAATACCACGACCAGCAGCGATTTTTAAACCGTCAAGAATTTCGGCATTTTTGAGATAAGTTTTGGTTGGAATACAACCAACATTCAAGCAGGTACCGCCAAACTCTGACTTTTCAACGATAGCAATTTTGCCACCGAGTTGCGCACCACGAATGGCGGCATAATAGCCCGCAGGACCACCACCAACCACAATCATGTCGTACTCATCAGCTGCAAGCGGAGCTTTTTGTTCAGAAAGCACATCAGCCGTTACCGCCTTTGGCACTTCCAAGCCTGCTGCGGTTAAATCTGCCGCTGCTTGTTCTGGTGTTACTTGCGCAACTTCGTCAACGACTTCTCCCTCAGCACCAACATAGCCAATGATTTCCGTCACGGGAACAACATCACCAGCTGGATGGACAATTTTCAACAATACACCAGAATCCTCGGCTTCAATTTCCATATTGGTTTTGTCCGACATGATTTCCAGAAGAATATCCCCTTCTGCCACAACATCGCCTTCGGCTTTTTTCCACTCAAGAATTTCGCCTTCTTGCATATCAACGCCGAGCTTTGGCATAATAATTTCTACTGCCATGATTTTTTCCTCTCTTTTAAATGATTCAGGTAAATTAGATAAGTAATTCTAAAGGATTTTCAAGAAGTGCTTTCAGATCTAACATAAATTTGGCACCATTCATTCCGTCAACTAGTCGATGGTCAATGGTTAAACTCATTCCCATGATTGGTCGAATGACAATTTCCCCATCGCGAACGACAGGTGTTTCAATCGTTGCAGAAATCCCAAGAATTGCCGAATTTGGCTGATTGATAATCGGATTAAAAGACTTGGTTCCAAACATTCCAAGGTTAGTGATTGAAAAAGTTGAGCCAGACATTTCAGCAGCTTTTAACTTGCCAGCTTGTGCTTTTTGAATCACCTCTTTTGATGCCACTACAAATTCTGACAAAGTCATCTGGTCAGCACCATGAACCACAGGAACCACTAAACCATCAGAAAGCCCAACAGCAATTCCGAGATTAACAAAATGGTGCAACTCAATTTCTTGCGCGTCATTTATCAAGGAAGCATTGAGATAACGGTGGTCGTCCTTCATCAAGGTCTTAATTACCGCAAGCCCAATCAAATCTGTAAAAGTCACCTTATAACCCGTTTTTGCCTTAATTGGCTCAAGCAGTTGCTTACGCAGAGCAATCAGATTGGTCATATCGATATCGTAATTCAACGTAAACGTTGGCGCAGTCAGATAAGAATGAGTCATTCCCTTTGAAATTGCCTTACGCATAGCAGACATTTTGATGATTTCAACCCCATCACGCGTATCAAGTGAGCTAGTTACTTGTGGCGTCTCTACGCTTGTTTGCTCTTCTTGAGAAGCCGTATCCCCCAAGCTTGCCAGAACATCTTCTTTGGTAATCTTTCCAGAAACTCCTGTCCCAACAAGCTGATTAAGGTCGACACCTCTATCCTCCGCAATCTTTTTAGCTAGCGGCGTCACACGAACCTTGTTAAATTGAAGCACATCATCCTTGTGAATCCGTCCATTGTCACCACTTCCGCTTACCTGTTCAAGGACAATTCCTCGCTCACGCGCAAGCTTTCTAGCCGCAGGCGTAGCACGGACTTTTCCAGTTTCAGACATTTTTTGAGAAATCGCTGGCGCTGTACTTGTTTGAGACGGTGTAGCTAGCGCTTCCTGAGAAGATTCCGTTTGAACTGCTTGCTTAGGAGCCACCAAATCAGCAACATCTTCACCTGCTGCACCGATATAACCAATAATTTCTGTCACAGGAACGACCTCACCAGCATGGTGAACAATTTTTAGCAAGATACCCGAATTTTCCGCTTCAATTTCCATATTAGTCTTGTCAGACATAATCTCAAGCAAAATCTCACCTTCATTGACAGTGTCGCCTTCGACTTTTTTCCACTCAAGAATTTCTCCCTCTTGCATATCCACGCCAAGCTTTGGCATAATAATTTCATTTGCCACAGAGACCACCTCCCTTAAGCCTTTCGACCATTGCTTGCCATTTGATAAATGGCTGTTTTTATCTTAGCAACATCTGGTAAAATGCCTTCTTCTAACACACGTGCATAGGGTACTGGCACATCTTCGCTTGCCAAACGAACAATCGGATAATCAAGGTAATCAAACGCTTCACTTTCTGTTACCAGCGCAGCTATTTCCCCAATAAATCCGCCCGTTTTATAAGCGTCATTAACCAGCATGAGCTTACCAGTTTTTTTAACAGAATTAATAATCAAATCTTTATCAAGTGGAATAAGTGTCCGTGGATCAACCACTTCAACGCTAATGCCGTCAGCTGCTACTTCATCTGCTGCTTGAAGAACACGTTCCAACATACGACCATAAGAAACAATGGTCAAATCAGTTCCCTCACGCTTAATATCACCTTTTCCAAGTGGCAAATAAAAATCAGAATCAAGGGTCACCTCTTCTTTTTTACCATAAAGTGCCTTGGGTTCCATGAAAATGACAATATTATTATCTTGGATTGCTGATTTTAACAGACCCTTGGCATCATTAGCAGTTCCTGGTGCCACAACCTTAATCCCAGGAATATGAGTTAACCAAGCTTCCAGAGATTGTGAATGCTGCGCTGCTGAACCAATTCCTGACCCTGACGCCACACGGAAAGTCACTGGCGTTTTCAGTCCACCACCAAACATGTAATTATTCTTGGCACCATTATTGACAATAGCGTCAAGAGCAATGGTGATAAAATCCATAAAAGTCACATCAACAATCGGACGAAGCCCAGTTATGGCTGCTCCAATGGCGCTTCCAGCAATGGCTGCCTCAGAAATAGGGGTATCCTTGATACGTTCAGGCCCAAATTCCTCAAACATTCCAACAGAGGTTCCAAAGTCACCGCCATAGATACCCACATCTTCCCCCATAAGGAAAATAGTGTCATCTTTTCGCATTTCTTCTGTCATGGCGAGATTGATAGCTTCGCGTAATGCCATTTGTTTTGTTTCAGTCATTGTTTTCTCCTATCAATTGAAAAGTGTTAATCCACCCAGATATCTTCAAAAGCTACTGATAACTCTGGTTCGGGACTATTTTGTGCAAATGCATAAGCGTCATCAATTTCTTTCACAACTTGCGCATCAATGGCATCCAATTCATCATGGCTTACCAATTCATTTTCAGTCAAATACGTACGGAATTTAACCAAAGGGTCTTTTTTCTTCCAGTCATCGACTTCTTCTTTGCTGCGGTATTTTCCTGCGTCAGCTGTCGAATGCCCAAACCAACGATAAGATTCTACTTCAACAATCGCTGGTCCGTTACCAGAACGCACATGGTCAACTGCTTTGCCCATTGTTTCATAAACCGCTAGAACATCATTGCCATCTTCACAGTAAAATCCAGGGATGCCATAAGCTTCTGCTCGTGTGTAGAGATGTGGCGTGTTTGTTGCTTTTGTAATGTTCATAGAAATTCCATAGCGGTTATTGATAATAAAGAAAATCACTGGTAGCTTCCACGTAGCCGCTAGGTTAACCGATTCATGAAAAGAGCCTTCATTCGTTGCTCCATCACCAGAAAATGCCACAACGATGTTGTTTGTTTTTTTATATTGCTGCGTCAGCGCTGCACCAACAGCAAGCGCATAACCACCGCCAACAATCCCATTTGTGCCATAGTTACCTTTCTCAAAATCCGCCAAATGCATGGAACCACCACGACCTTTTGACACACCAGTTACCTTACCAGCGAGTTCAGCCATCATTTTGTTCAAATCCATGTCTTTAGCAATACACTGCCCATGTCCACGGTGATTTGAAAAAATAATATCGTCATAAGTCAAATGTGCCATCGCACCAACACTTGCCGCTTCTTCCCCAACTGAGAAATGCGTCATGCCTTGGACAAAACCACGGCGGACTAACTTATTAATGCGCATATCAAACTCACGAATACGCTGCATCTTGAGATACATATCTATATATTGTTCTTGAGACAAATTCATCACATTGCCCTCCAAATATCTTTTTCTTAGTCCATTCATCATATGATATTATTTCTCAAATCACAAATTATTTAACCGCAAATTTGGAAGCGTTTTAAATATTGGTATAAAAAAAGACGCAAAATGCGTCTTTTAGCTTTACTTCTCCCCTATCTTTTCCCTTACCAATTCTTCGCAATCGACTTTGTCGTTTTTGATTTTGTCGGATTGGTCATTGCCCCTTGGGACGAAGCGGAAAACGGTGAACTGAACTTCTTCTTTAGTATCACCAATGATTCGATGCACCGAATCTTTTACCCGTAGGACATCACCGCAATTCGCCGTATAAGTCTTTATGGCATTGTCTTCCAAGACTTGAATGGTTACATTTCCTTTTGTTGGTACAATAACTTCTTCAATAGCTTGGTGTTTATGCCAATCCTGAACGGTATTTGCAGGTAAGATATTCTGATGAATTTCAAATTCTGGGTATAAAAAATAACTCACCTTAGTTCCATTGTCTTTTTCAACCGAAATAGCCTCTGAAAATTGCTGAATGTCAATAGATGTCACCATGATATGCCTCCCTTGTTTTGAACAAAGTGTATCACGGCAATTCTTCATTTTCAACTAAAAATATATACTTAAAACAAAAAAACAACCCTTGAAAAATAGCTCTGCCATTTTCCAAAGATTGTCTAAAACTATTATTCGCTAATGGCATTACCTGTGTAAAGTTGGTAATAACGACCTTTTTGCGCAATCAATTCATCGTGGTTACCACGTTCGATAATACGTCCTTGTTCAAGAACCATGATACAATCCGCATTGCGAACAGTTGACAAGCGGTGAGCGATAACAAAAGTTGTACGACCTTTCATCAACGCATCCATACCTTCTTGGACGTGAACTTCGGTACGTGTATCGATTGATGAAGTTGCTTCATCTAAAATCAAAGCAGGTGGATTTGCCACGGCTGCACGCGCAATCGCAAGCAATTGACGTTGACCTTGTGAAAGGTTACTTCCGTCACCTGTCAAGATAGTATCATAACCTTCAGGTAGGCGTTTGATGAAATCGTGAGCATTGGCTAACTTAGCAGCTTCAATACATTCGTCATCAGTCGCATCCAAACGTCCGTAACGGATATTATCCATAACGGTACCTGTGAAAAGGTGTGTATCTTGAAGAACAATCCCTAAGCTACGACGCAAATCAGCTTTTTTGATTTTACGAATATTGATACCATCATAATGAATCTTACCTTCTTGAATATCGTAGAAACGGTTAATCAAGTTAGTAATCGTTGTTTTACCAGCACCAGTTGACCCAACAAAAGCGATTTTTTGACCTGGTTCCGCAAACAAATTGATATCATGTAAAACCATTTTATCATCGTTATAACCAAAGGTTACATCTGAGAATGTCACACGACCTTCTTGTTTGTGGTAAGTTACCGTACCATCCTCATGAGGGTGTTTCCAAGCCCACATACCAGTTGCTTCTTCAACCTCTTGAAGATTACCAGCAGCGTCTTCCTTAGCGTTAACCAATTCAACATAACCTTCATCTACTTCAACTTCTTCATCTAACAAAGTAAAGACACGGTCAGCACCAGCCATCGCCATGATGACAGAGTTGATTTGTTGACTGATTTGAGTGATTGGGTTAGTGAAACTACGGTTAAGCGCTAGGAAAGAAGCCAAAGTCCCCAAAGTCAAACCAGCATAGCCACGAAGTGCTAATGTTGCCCCAAGCATGGCACAAAGTACGTATGAAATGTGACCAATGTTAGCTGATACTGGCATCAAAATATTGGCATAAGTGTTGGCATTTGTAGCAGAATAACGGAGCTCTTGGTTGATTTTTCGGAAATCTTCCTTAGCACGTTCTTCGTGGTTAAAGACCTTAACAACCTTTTGACCATCCATCATTTCTTCAATGAAACCATTGACACGCCCAAGGTCATTTTGTTGATTATGGAAGAATTTTGAAGATTGTGATGTAATTTTTCGTGCAACAAATAATAAAATTACAACCATAAACAATGATAATAGTGATAAAGGCACGTTTAACATAAGCATTGTTACAAACGCTACTAAGATTGAAAAACTTGAGTTAACAACTTGCGGAATACTTTGACTAATCAACTGACGAAGCGTATCAACGTCGTTGGTATAAATAGACATGATATCACCATGCGCATGTGTATCAAAATATTTAATTGGCAAGCGTTCCATATGTGTGAAAAGGTCAATACGAATACGACGCATTGTTCCTTGACCAACATAAACCATCAAACGGTTATAAGCGTAAGAACTAACAACCCCAACAATTCCAATGATAATCAATCGGAAAATGGCATGCGCTAAGCCTGTAAAATCAGGATGTTTAGCAGCTAGAAGAGGAGTGACATAACTATCAATCAATGTTTGCATAAACAAACTAAAGCGCACCATACAAAGAGCAGTCACCAAAATTAAAACAAAGACTGTCAAGAAACGCCATTTATAATGTTTCATCACATAAGCTAAAACACGTTTTAAGGTAGCTTGTTTATTAATTTCTTTTTTAGTTTGAGACATTAATTGTTACCTCCTTCCTCATCAAAATCGCCGCCACCTTGTTGTTGAACATCGTTAATTTCACGATAAATAGCATTTGTTTTCAATAATTCATCATGACTGGCAAATCCTGAAATCTTACCATCATCAAGCACCAAGATTCTATCAGCGTGTTGCACACTTGAGATACGTTGAGCAATGATAATTTTAGTTGTTCCAGGAATAGTTTCCGCAAATGATTGACGGATATTAGCATCTGTTGCTGTATCGACAGCGCTTGTTGAGTCATCCAAAATCAACACTTTTGGTTTTTTCAATAAGGCACGAGCGATACATAGACGTTGTTTTTGTCCACCAGATACATTGCTACCGCCTTGTTCAATCCAAGTATTGTATTTATCAGGGAAACGTTCGATAAACTCATCTGCGCAAGCTTGACGACAAGCTTCGATACATTCTTCATCAGTCGCATTTTCATTTCCCCAACGAAGGTTTTCAAAAATGGTACCTGAGAAGAGGACATTTTTTTGAAGTACCACGGCAACTTGGTCACGAAGAACTTCTAAGTCATATTCACGGACATCATGTCCACCAACTTTGATGCTACCTTCATCCACATCGTAAAGACGAGAAATCAAGTTTGCAAAAGAAGTTTTACCAGAACCTGTTCCACCAATAACACCGATAATTTCACCAGATTTAACACTTAAATCAATGTCAGAAAGCACTTCTTCGCCACCACCGTGTTTATAAGAGAAATGCACGTGGTTGAATTCAATACTTCCATCTGGCACTTCCATCAATGGATTTTCAGGATTAACAATATCAGCTTTTTCAGTAAGCACTTCTGCAATACGTTCTGCACTGGCAATACTCATTGAAATCATAACCATAATCATTGAAAGCATCATCAATGACATCATCATCGCAAAAATGTAAGAAAGCAATGATGTTAATTCCCCAGTTGTCAAGCTACCAGCTACGATAAATTGTGCACCAAACCATGACAAACAGATAATACATCCAAAAATAATGAACATCATGATTGGGCTATTAAAGACAATAATCTTTTCAGCTTTTACAAAGAGGCGATAAATATTTTCAGCAGCCTTTGTAAATTTAGTATTTTCATGTTCTTCGCGGACAAAAGCTTTCACTACACGAATTCCTGAAATATTTTCTTGAACACTGGCATTCAAATCATCATATTTACGGAAAACATAGTTGAAAGTTGCCATGGCCTTACGCATGATGAAAATAAGTAGCGTTCCTAAAATCAAGACAGCCGCAAGGAAAATCAAACTCAAGCTGCGATTAACAACAAAACACATAAACATACTGAAAATGATTGTTAACGGTGCTCTGACGACCACACGAATAATCATTTGATAAGCATTTTGCACGTTTGTCACGTCTGTTGTCATGCGTGTTACAAGACCCGCTGTACTATATTTATCAATATTTGAGAAGGCAAATGTTTGAATATTATCATACATTCCCTCACGTAAGTTAGCCGCAAAACCTGCTGATGCTTGCGCCGCAAATTTCCCAGCTAAGAAACCAGTTGTCAATCCACATAAAGCCAAAAGCAACATAAATAGACCATATTTCATAGCTACTGCAAGATTCCCTGCTTGAACACCTTGGTCAATCAATTTTGCAATAACAAATGGAATTGACATGTCGAAGAAAACTTCCAAAGCTGCACATAAAGGAGCTAATAAAGATGGCGTTTTATACTCCTTCACCTGCGCTAGTAAAGTTTTAATCATTCTCGTCACCTCTTTCTACAACATTATAATAAGCTCTTTCGAGTAATAAATGAAAAGTCTCTTGCTCTTGCTCACTAAATCCTTTTAGAATTGTTTTTTCTGAATCATCCAAATGCTCAGCTAAAAGGTTTATCAAATCACTACCCTCATCAGAAATACAAACTTTCTTGATACGCTTGTCTTTATCATCTTGGCTAGTTATGATCATTTTCTTTTGATCTAAACGCGCCAAAATTCCTGCCATTGTTGGCTGCGACACTTCAAATCTTTTTTCCAATTCTTTAAAGGTACACTGCCTTCCTATGCGTCTCAAATGTAACAAAACCCATGATTGCATAATTGTAATATTATAAGGCTTTAAAAAATGGTTCATATTTTGCTCCAAACGGTGTGCTATTTTCTTAACCAACCAACCATAAGCAGCATTTTTAGGATTCATCATTACCTCCAATTTAAACGTTAAAAAAAGCAAGCATCCCAAAACTCAGCCAGTAACAACATTATTACTTTTAAAAGTTAAATGTATCCTTTGCCTAAGTTTCAAGATTTGCTAGACACTTTCATCATAATTACCAATTGCTATTATAAAACTTTAAACCAAAAAGTCAATAGCAGGCTATTGATTTTTTTAAAAATATAAAAAATGATGTGCAAACCTGTCTAAAATTAACGTGAAATCGCTAATTTTAGACAGCTAACACCATCATTTTCTACCCCTCAACTTGTTCGCTGAGTTCTTCCCATTCTAGCATGAGGTTTTCTTGTTGTTCGGTCAAAGTATCAAGTTCTTTTTGCAAATCGACCAACTCGGTGGCATCATTTGTGGCAAGCATGGCTTGGTTAATTTCTTCTTCACGCGCTTCGATGTCTTCTAATTGATTTTCAATTTCAGCGATTCGGCGTGTAAGTTTGCGAAGTTCTTTTTGGTTGGCTTTTTGTGCTTGATAGTCATTAGCTGGCGCTTTTTCAACGGCTACTACTGTTTTTTCTTGCGCTTCTTCAGCTTTCAAACGTTCCATTTCTTCCAGCTCTGCTTTTTTCTCAAGGTAATAATCATAATCACCAAGATAAATGGTTGAGCCTTTTTCAGAGATTTCAAGTACTTTAGTTGCCACACGGTTGATGAAATAACGGTCGTGACTGACAAATAAAAGTGTTCCGTCAAAATCAATCAAAGCATCTTCCAAAACTTCTTTGCTATCAATATCCAAGTGGTTGGTTGGTTCGTCAAGGATAAGGAAATTGTTGTTTTGCATTGACAACTTAGCCAAAAGCAAACGAGCACGTTCCCCACCAGAAAGCATGCCAACAGATTTTTTAACATCATCACCTGAGAAAAGGAAAGCTCCTAGGCGATTACGAATTTCCACTTCTGGTGTCGTTGAAAAATCATTCCAAAGTTCATCAAGAACGGTATTAGTACGTGTCAAGTTAGACTGTGTTTGGTCATAATATCCAACTTCCACATTGGCACCATAAGTTGACGTTCCTTTGATAAATGGAATTTGCCCCACAATTGATTTAATCAACGTTGATTTTCCAATCCCATTTGGTCCAACAATCGCAATCGCATCAAATTTCTTAGCATCAATATTAATTGGTTCTGACAAGATTTGGTCATCGTAGCCAATGGCGGCATCAGTCACCGTCAAGACAACATTCCCAGAAACTTTATCAGCATGGAAAGTCATATTGGCTGATTTTTGTCCTGCTGTTGGTTTATCCAAGCGTTCCATTTTTTCCAATTGTTTACGGCGAGCTTGAGCGCGTTTAGTTGTTGAAGCACGGACAATATTACGTTGAACAAAGTCTTCCAATTTTGCGATTTCTTTGGCTTGTTTTTCATAATTCTTAGCTTCAAGAGCCAATTTTTCAGCTTTCAAATCCATGAATTTAGAATAATTTCCAACATAACGGTCAAGCGAATGTGTTGTCAAATCAAGCGTAATTGTTGCCACTTTATCCAAGAAATAACGGTCGTGGCTGACAATGATAAGAGCACCTTGGTAGTTGACCAAGTAATTTTCAAGCCAAGCAATCGTTTCGATATCCAAATGGTTGGTTGGTTCGTCAAGGACAAGTAATTCAGGCTTTTCAAGCAACATTTTAGCAAGCGCCAAGCGTGTGTTTTGCCCACCAGACAACTCAGAAATCTTCATTTGCCACATGGATTCATCAAATTTAAACCCATTCAAAATTGCCTTGATTTCTGCTTCGTAAGTAAATCCGCCTTTGACACGAAATTCTTCTGATAAACGGTCATAATCTGTCATCAATTTATCAAAAGCATCACCTGTCAACTCTGCCATTTGCATTTCCATTTTACGCAAGCGTGATTCCATGCTACGCACATCATCAAAAACGTGTAACATTTCATCGAAAATCGTATTTTCTGACTCAAAACGGCTATCTTGCGCCAAATAAGACAAACTCAAATCACGTTTTGTATTGATTTCACCAGACGTTGGTGCTTCTTCACCAACTAAAATTTTTAGCAAAGTTGATTTTCCCGCACCATTTCGCCCAACAAGCGCAATACGGTCTTTCTCATCAACTTGAATATTAATATTATCAAAAAGTACATCGCCCGAAAATGAGCGTTCAATTTTATTTCCTTGTAAAATAATCATATGTCTATTTTACCAAATCACAAGTCGTTAAACTAGGAGAATCTAAAAAAATCTGCCGAAATCAGCAGATTTTCTTCGTTTTATATCAGTTTAAGAAGCATAGAGCTCTTGAACTTTTTGGATATCGACATCTTGAATACCATAATAAGAACCTGACGATTGCATAACAGATTGTTCATCATCATCGTGGTCAAGTCCGATAGCATGCCCAAGTTCGTGCTCTGCTGTGTAAACGATACGATTATGCGTATAACCATAATCATTTTCCGTCAAATAGTAAGTATTTAACTTCACATCCACGTGGGTAATTCGATTGGTCAGTGCATTCGTTTCTGTTTCGGCAACACCTGCTGCTTTTGAACTAGCATCAGAATAATCAGTAGCAATAATATCAGCCGAAGATTCATCAGAAACCAAATTAAACGTAAATACTCCTGTCACATTCCAAGCTTCGATAGCTTCCTCATAGGCAGCAATCAACGTCTCATTTGTCGTTTCAATATAGACATTAGCAGAATTACTTGACCAACGAGAGCCAGAAGAATAAGTAAAATCATCCGTTGACAAATCCTTTAAGCTATTTGCAATGTCATCGCTATTTGCTGAAAAATAACTTGTTATATTAGTCGCAATCGTTGAAATCGTGTTTGCCAACTGAGAACTGCTATTGTTTGCATAATAAAGCAATCCAAAGCAGATAATGCCAAAAATCACAATCGTTCTAAAAATAGCCCAGAAAAAATTCCAGATAATACTGATAATGAGTCTGGGAATAAAAAAGATTATCCTAAATAAATTTCTCATACGTATCCTCACTTTCTAGAATTTTTAGATTAAACTAACCATACTTTCAAATCTTGGGCTTTAAGTATACCAATCGAAGCTTAAAAAAACAAGAAAAAACTTTATTTCAAAATAAACAAGGAGGCTCGACTTACCGCCTTACCTCCCTTTATCTTTTTTATCTCACTTCCATCACTACTGGCAAGATTGCTGGGCGACGTTTTGTTTGGTCAAAGAGGAATTTAGCCACGTCATCGCGGACAGCTCCTTTTAATTCTCCCCAATCAAAGCCATCTTGTGCCAAGTAATTTTCAACTGTTTGGTTAACCAATTCAGCAGATTCACGTAGAATATCACGACTCTTCTTAACGTAAACGAAACCACGTGTGTGAATTTTAGCTTTTGAAACAATTTTCTTCTCACGTTTGTTAACAGTTAAAGCAACGATGAAAATACCATCTTCTGACAAGACTTTACGGTCACGAAGAACGATATTACCAACATCACCGATTGCATTTCCGTCAATCATGACATCACCAGCTGGCACACTACCTTCATGGTTGAAGCCATCTTTACCAAGAACCATGACATCACCACGTTTAACAATATAAATATTTTCAGGATACATGCCAACTTCTTGAGCTAAATCAGCATGTGTTGCCAAATCACGGTACTCACCTTGAACTGGGAAAAGGTATTTCGGTTGAAGAAGATTAATCATCAATTGCAAATCACGCGCATTGGCATGACCAGAAACATTCATTGTTTGCGTGATTAATTTAACAACACCACCAGCTTTGTAAATCAAGTTTTCAACGCGTGCCACGACGGCTTCTTTTGAAAGACTAGGTGTTGTAACGATATAAACCAAATCACCATCTTTAATTTGTACATAACGGTGACGTCCAAGTGCCATTTTTTGCAAACCATTAATTGGTTCACCCATACGACCAGCCTCAAGAATAATCAACTCATGGTCTTCAAATTTATGCATGTCTTTTGGTTTAATGATAAGTTTTTCATCAACCAAACGAAGACGTTTCATGCGAATTGCTGTACGGACAATATTTTCCGCATCAAAACCAGTTAAAACCACGCGACGACCATAGTTTGCCGCTGAATCAAATACTTGTTGGATACGAACCAAGTTTGAAGCAACAGCCGCGATAATTACCCGTCCTTCTGCGTCTGCAATGACACTGTCCATCTCAGCAGCAACTTCTGACTCACTTGCTGTTAAAACATTGCTTGTTGCGTTAGCTGAATCAGAAAGAAGAGCCAACACCCCTTCACGTCCAATTTCTGTCAAACGAGACAAGTCTGTACGGTAATATTTACGCGCTGCTTGGTCAAATTTGAAGTCACCTGTATAAACAATGTTTCCTTCATCTGTACCGACAACAATTCCCAAGCTTTCAGGAACTGAGTGAGTAGTTTTGAAAAATGAAATGGTTGCATCCGCAAACTCAATTTCAGTATCCGCATCAATTACATGGAAATTATTGAATTTTTTAACGTTATTATTTTTCTTAACAAAAAGCTTCGCTAACTCAATTGTCAATGGTGACCCAAAAACAGGTACTTTGAATTCTGACAAGATATAAGGCAAAGCTCCGATAGCGTCTGCGTGTCCATGTGTCAAGAAAATCCCTTGCACACGTTTTTTATTTTCAACTAAATAATCAAGGTTTGGAATCACTTCATCCACACCTAGTTGCTCATTTTCAGGATACTTAAGTCCAGCATCCAAAATGAAAATAGAGTCATTAACTTCTACCACATAGAGGTTTTTCGCGTTTTCACGCACACCCCCAAGGGCAATAATTTTAATATCGCTCATTACGATGTTTTTCTCCTCATTTTTATTTTTTTATACGTGCAAATTACTTTGCTTATTTCTTACAAACGGTCCTTGCCTCCAAAAAAGGTTAGCAAGTCGAATTACAGCATTATTATTGTACCATATTTTCAGAAGATTTTCTTCTTTTGGAATTGAGGTTTTAATTGAATATAAAAAAAGATGCTAAACGCATCTTTTTACTCAAACAATTGATAATAGTCTGTGATTGTCATCTGTGCTTTTTCGTCTTGGTTGAGGTCTTTGATGATTTTTCCGTCTTTCATGACAATCAGACGATTGCCATATTTCAGAGCGTCTTCCATATGATGTGTAATCATAAGGGCTGTCAATTGGTCGCCTGTAACAAATTCATCTGTCAAATTCATCAGTGATACACTTGTTTTAGGGTCAAGCGCAGCTGTGTGTTCGTCTAGCAAAAGCAATTCTGGACGTTTTAGCGTTGCCATGAGTAAGCTAAGTGCCTGACGTTGTCCTCCTGACAAAAGTCCAGTTGGTGTTTCTAAATGTTTTTCAAGTCCATTTCCTGTCTTTGTCACCAACTCTTTAAACTCATCCGTAAAGGCATGAATTTTTCGTGGTAATAACCCACGTTTTTCTCCACGATATTTAGCAATGAGAAGATTTTCAGCCACGGTCATACGCGGTGCTGTTCCCATTTTAGGGTCTTGGAAGACACGCGCCAAGTAGTTAGCACGTTTTTCAGCAGGTAAATGCGTCACATCTTTATCTAGGATATAAATGCTTCCGCTAGTCAACATTAAAGTTCCTGCAATAACATTGAAAAGCGTTGATTTACCAGCACCATTTCCACCCAAAATTGTCAAAAAATCATGTTCATAAATGGTTAAATTCACATCATCAAGGATTGTTTTAACCTCATCAAGCCCGTTATTAACTTGAACGGTAGCATTTTTTAATTCTACAATTTTTTTCATCGCGATAAGGTCACTCCTTTGAAGAATTTATTTTTAAGTACAGGAACCATGAGACAGATAGCTAAGACAAGCGCACTGAATAATTTAAGGTAGTTAGTATTGAAACCAAGAGCAATGACTGCTGTGATTAAGAATTGATACAAAATTGAACCAACAACAATAGCAATCAAACGCTCCAAAAGTGTTAAACCTGTTGAATAAAGGACTTCTCCGATAATGATACTTGCAAGTCCAATAACAATTACGCCAATTCCTTTTGAGACATCAGCGTAACCATCTTGTTGACTAACAAGTGCACCTGACAAAGCAATCAACCCATTAGACAGCACAAGCCCCATCACTTCCATACGGTCGGTATTAATTCCAAAGCTTTTTGCCATATCACGGTTATCACCAGTTGCGATATAAGCTTGTCCAAGTCGTGTATAAAGGAAGAAAATCAAGCCTGAAATCACGATAACAACTGCCAAAAGACCGATAATCAGCAAGTTAGTGCTATCTGCAAACGGCAATAAATCTTGCAAAGCTTTAATATCAAGTAAGCCAAGGTTAGCGCGTTTCATAATCATAAGCATAACAGAGTTACAAGAAGTCATCACTAAAATTCCTGCCAAAATCGTTGGAATTTTACCTTTTGTGTAAAGCAATCCTGTCACAAGCCCCGCAACACACCCTGCAAGCATCCCTGCAAGTGTTGCCAAGATAGGATGAAGACCACTGTTCATCAATGTAACAGCTACCGCTCCACCAAGTGGAAAAGAACCTTCTGTTGTCATATCTGGAAAATTTAGGATTCTAAATGTTAGGTAAATCCCCAAACCAAGAATTCCCCACAAGAGTCCTTGTGATACTGATGAAATAATCATGCGATTTTTCTCCTTCTTCCTTAATTATCGTCTGCCTCAACAGCAACTGTTGCTTCTGAAAGAACACTATCTGGTATTGTAATACCAAGTTCTTGTGCTGCTTTCAAGTTTAAAGTTGGTGTTCCTGTATTAACAACATTCACAGGAACTTCTGACACTTTTTTGCCTGATAACAATTTAACGGCAATTTTAGCAGTTTCTACACCTAAATCGTATTGACTTTGAGCGACTGAAGCAATACTTCCTTGTTCTACCATTGTATCTACACATGAATAAATCGGAATTTTAGCTTCATTAGCGGCATTCACAACAGTTGTAAATGCTGAGGCAATGGTATTATCCTGTGGGACAAAAATAGCATCTACTTTACCAGTCATAACTGACATGGTTGTTGTGATTTCATTTGTTGATGGTACAGCGTATTCAATAACATTAATGCCAGCAGCTTCAGCGTACTCTTTAAATTCAGCAACTTGTGAGACTGAATTATCTTCACTACTTGCGTATAACACACCGATTGTTTTAGCATTTGGTGTGATTTCTTGAATGAGCTCTACGGTTTGTTCAATTGGAACTTGGTTGGAAACTCCTGTTACGTTTCCTTCAGGTTCTTCAAGATTTTTAACCAATTTAGCTCCGACTGGGTCAGAAATTGCTCCCATAACGACTGGAATATCACTGGTTGCAGATGCTAAACCTTGTGCCGCTGGTGTTGCAATACCAATCAGCACATCGTTTTTAGCATTAACCAATTGCTTACTCATGGTTTGAATCTTGCTTTGGTCACCTTCAGCATTCAAAACGGTGATTTCGGCGTTATCACTATCATAACCAGCTTCGGCTAAGCCGTCTTCAATCCCTCTTTCAATCTCATCTAAGGCATCATGGGTAACGTATTGTAAAATACCAATTTTAACCACATCATTTTTACTTGAATCATTGCTTTTAGTGTAGTCATAAATCATTGAACCAGCTACTAAAACAACAAGGGCAATCAGTGTTCCGATAAGTGCTTTATTTTTCATCTTTCTCTCCGTTGGTCTTTCAATTTAGTTTAAATCGTATTTTTATCATTGTGAGTCGACTAAAAAGAAAAGCGTCTAGTAATTACTTACTACACGCTTTTTTATCTTGTAACTAAGATTAGCTAGCGCATAGATACTTTTTAGAAGTACTCCAAAAGTCGTATCTATGCAAACACATAAACACAACTCTACTTACGCCAACTTTGCCAACTTGTAAGAGTTTGTGTCATGTTCATCCTAGTTTTCCTCCTGTGTTTTTTTATAATTATATCCTAAATTTCAGAAATTTCAAGCACTTTTCGAATTTTTCTTAATTTTATTTTCCTATTGATAAATTCACTTGGCAAGATGTGTGATAAAACTTCTGATAACTTTTGGCAAGGTATGATAGGAATATGGCTTATAAATCCGCTCTTTCCACGTGTGTGCACCAATGCCATAAACACCTAAATCGACAGCAGGAATATCAAGTGTTCTAATGGTATCAACTGATAACGGATAAATGGTATCCATCAACGGGAAATTCGCCTTAAGCTTAGTGATATCTTCTTTTGTTTCTCGCATGGCAAGGTAACTTGAGTCACTCAAAAATGGGAAGAAACGACGTTTAACAAACTGTTCTTCAGGAAATTCTGCCATCATTTTTTCAAGTGCTAAATCGACATGGCTATCATTATCCGTATAATTGTGTGGACAAAATGGCGGTGCTAAAAAGACAACAACTTTTGCTTCATCTGACTGTGTCTTTGCTTCAAGGTAATCAATTAATTCGAACCCAACTTCTCTTTTATCATAATCTCCTATTTGTCCTAAAAAGTCTGAAAGCAAGACCTTTGTATCGTATCCTTTTTCTTCTAATCTCACGAGATAATCGTCAAATGTCATCACTTCAATATCATGGTCAATACTGCTATGAATATGGCTGCGCTCTGTATACAATTTAAAGCGTTTTTCGTAAGCCGCTGTCACTTCTTGCACTGCTTCTTTACTAGCTTTCAGCAATGTTTGCAGAACCGTATCGGCACTTTTTTCATATAAAAACGTATTGAAGTAAAGATTAGCTCGCTTGTTGGTTTGAACATTGTAAAAATCTTTACAATCTCGTTGAAGCAAAGCAGAACTTGGCAAAATTTCTTCATTTGTAATTGTCTCAACCAAGTCAAGGTTGGTATTGATTTTAAGATTAATCGCACTCGAAATCAGTGTAGCGTCAATTCCCATCAAACAACTTCCAACGTGAGTTTCACGACCTTTGATGTAAAAACATGTTAGCATTTTTCCAGCTGCACCAGTATAGATGTACTTTTTCTCGTCACCGTCATACGATGGCGAAATAAAATCCGTATTAACCGCCGCTTGAAATTCATACCCTTCTTGGCGTAAACGCAATAATTCACTAGAAGCCTGAATGGCACCCGTGTGGTCATTTTCTTCTACAGCATTTGTCATCAACAGCAGATTACAAGGTAATTCATCCATATGTTCCATGTAGTAAAAAATTGTTGCGATGTTAACCGCATCGCCTGATTTCATATCAAGAATACCACGTCCAAAGAGCCACTCACCTGATTTAGCATGTTCTTGAATCAACGGGTCAGCATCATAGGTTTTAAAGAACTCTTGCAAAGCATCTGAATCATGAGCAATATCTTTTAGCGGACCATAATCTTCAATCCCTACAGTATCCATATGAGAATGAAGAATAATTGTCTTTGATGTCCCTTCTTTTTTCAACAGTGCAAAATTATTTTTACGATTTAGAGCATCATTTTCTAGTACCTGCTGCCAAACGTATTGGGGATGCTCTTTAAAATAAGGTGCTGATTTGACTAACTCATAGATTGCATCTGCAACCGCAACTTCTCCATCAGTCCCGTTAATCGAAAGAATCGATACTAGGTATTTTGAAATAGTTTCGATGCGTTCTGGTAAACTTTCTTTTTCAATCGCTTCAAATTTCATGATGATACTCCTTTAAAATCGCAACCGCATTTTTCACCGTTTGAGTTTGCAAGGTATAAAGACTTTCTTGGCTATAAAAAGCAGCGTGAGGGGTAAGAAGCACATTGTCTCTTCCCACAAAAGGACTACTCAAAAGGTCTGGATTTTCACTTTCAAGAACATCCAATCCTGCACCAATCACCTTTCCTTCGTCCAAGGCTTCAAGCAAAGCCATTTCATCAACCAAACTACCACGCGCGACATTAATAAAGAAAATCGGCTTTTTCAATCCTTTGAAGAAGGCACGATTAAAGAAATGCTCATTAGCCGAATTAGCAAACAAATGCAAACTAACAACATCTGCTTGTGCTTGTATCGTTTCAACAGATACCAATTTCACGCCCAATTCATCAGCGACCTCTTCTGGCAAAAATGGGTCGTAAGCAATGACTCTCATCCCAAAACTTTGTGCTCGTTTTGCCACTGCCTGTCCAATACGTCCCAAGCCAAAAATTGCCAATGTTTGTGAAGACAAGCGTCGCACCTCACCAACTTTTTGATAATTCCAAAAACCAGCGTCAATGTACTTACGATGTAAAAATAACTTTTGATTGAGCGCCAACAACAATGATATGGCATGATTAGCTACATCTTCTGTCGAATAAGCTCCTAAGTTTCGCACAGCAATCCCAAGCTTTTCTGCGTAATCAAGGTCAATCGTATTGGTTCCTGTTGCATTAACCGCAATACCTTTCAAGTCAGGAAAATTTTCTAGAACTGTTTCACCAAGTGGTAAAAAGGCTGTCAAAAGAACATCAACACCTGACATTCTTTCAATAAATTCCCCCTCGTTAACATAAGGATAAACCGAAATCTCGCTATCAGCAGGCAAAAGTTCCTTCAAAAGGTTAACTTCGATGCTCAAATCACGCTCCGCTAAAACATTTGGATAATCAGAAATTAACACTTTTAACATGGTCTTTCTCCTTTAAAATAGCATCAATTTCAGCAACTAGACGATGCATTTCTTGCTTGGTACCGATTGAAATTCGGACAAAATCTTTCACTTCTGCTGCCGCATAATGGCGAACCAAGATATGACGGTCGCGTAATTTTTCATAAAGTTCATGACCAGAAATCACCTTAGATGACGCATAAACAAAGTTTGTTTTACTATTTAGTACTTTAAATCCGAGAATTCTCAATGCTGATGTCAAGAAGTCACGATTTTCGATGATTTCTTTAACATGTTTTTCAAAATAAAATTCATCTTCCAAGCTAGCTATGGCAACTTCTTCTTGCAATAAGCTGATATTGAATGGATTAACCGCCATTTTTAAATCTTCCATATCTTTAATCAAATCCTTGCAAGCAACCGCATAGCCAACACGTGCGCCAGCTAATTGACGAGATTTTGAAAAAGTTCGAACCACAATCACATTAGTAAATTCTTTGACCAAACTAACCGCTGTTTCTGCTTCACCACCAAAATCGATGTAAGCCTCATCAACAATCACTAAACGCTCTGGATGCGAAGCGACTAGCTTTTTGATAGCTGATAAAGGTTTAAGAAATCCTGTCGGTGCATCTGGATTGACCACTAAAACCGCATGCGGAAGGTCTTCGTAATCTGATAAATCAACACGTAAATCCTTTGTCAACGGTACTTCTAAAGCATCGTAACCAAATGTATCGGCATAGCCTTTGTAAAATGGATAAGTGATGCTTGGAAAAGCAATCTTATCTCCTCTGTCAAAAAATGTTCTGAAAATCAAATCTAAAATATCATCTGCCCCTGTTCCGACAATGATATTTGAGCTTTCAAGAGAATGTAAATCGGCTAACTTTTGACGTAATCTCTTCTGTAAAGGGTCATTATAATAATTTAATTTCTGAGCATTTTTCAAAACCTCTAAAACACGAGGACTTGGCTCCTGTGAACTTTCATTGGCATTTAATTTTAAATAATCATCTCCCAGTTGTTCCCCAGGGTTGTAAGCGACAATAGTTTCAAATGATTTAGCTAAAAATGTTGACATAACAAACTTTCTAAATTGTTTTTAACGTGGCAATCCACTTCTCCAAAATGATATTAGTTATCTGATTAATAACGTTCCAACGGGAAAGTCATGCAATGCACGCCACCACCAGCTTTTAATAGCTCAGTAATGTCGACTTCGATAACTTCCATACCTTCTTTGCGTAACGCTTCGTTGATGACTGTATTTTGTTTCAAACTTAACACACGATTATCTCCAAGCGCTTCAACATTGTAACCATGCTTAAAAATCATGTCTTCTGTACCAGCAATAATTTTAATGCCTTTTTCTTTAAGTAAAGCTAGAAAATCATCTGGTAAACCAGCCTCATAAGCAATGGCTAAATTGGGTGCAACCAAATTAAAACACATATCTAAATGAAGATAATCAGGATTGGCTTGAACAGCATAAACCTTGTAACCATATGGTGCTAACTGGTCACGAATCTCATCAACGCCCGTTATATCAGTGCGGTCAATCACACCAATAGCAAGTGTTTTTTCATCAATAAAAGCAAAATCACCCCCTTCAAAATGACCATCACTCACCTCAGCAATCTTTGGAATTCCTAATGCTTCCATAATTTTTCGATAGTGAGAACGTTCCAAAAAACGAATAGACTTCTTAAAGCGCCCAAGAATATAACCTTCCTTAACATTGCCACCAAAATCTCTGGCAAAAACCGCATTGGGCATATTCTCTGTTGACGTTACTTGAACCACTTCAACACCATTCTCTTCGTAAGCCTTCACGACACTGGCAAATTCTTGCATCATCTTGTCGTGATTCAAAGGCTCTGTGTACTGTTCTGAAATCACGTTAATCGGTGCCGCACTAACCAAAAAGTCTGGTCGGCATAGTAAGACTTTACGTAAGCGACTTGTTCCATCTATAACTGGCATAAACTTTTCCTCTTTCTATTCCTCTGTTGTATTTTTCTGTGCTAATTCACTGTATTCTGCCATCCATTTATCAAATGTACCATCTTCCTTATCTTGCTCAATTAATTGATTGACATAATCTTTTAAGGAATCATTTCCTTTTGTCAACGCCATGGCTGTCTCTGTTGTCCCTGGCAAATCAATATCAGCGTAAGTTAGGTTATCATTGCTTGCGATATATTGCTCCGCAACCGTATCATCAGCAACAACGGCATCAACCTTGCCCTGAAGTAAATTTAAGAAAACATCTGGCAAACTTGATAAGGCAACGATTTGTTGTGGCTTGATATCATCTTCAACCACATCAGCTTGCGTGGTTGATTTCTGAACAGCAATCGTTGTTGACGCTAGACTTTCGATTGAGGTGTATTGACTAGCAACGTCCTTACGAACCACGACTTTGTTAGTCTGTTTCACATAATTTTCAGTGAAATCAACCGATTTTTCTCGTTCTTTTGTCTTGGTCATTCCAGCAATGGCAATATCTGCATTTCCAGACGTTATGGTTCCTAGAATTGAATCAAAGTTCATATTCTTAACAACCAACTTAACCTTTAATTTGTCTGCTAATTGTTGAGCAAAGGCAATATCAACACCAACTGCCTTTTTATGCCCTGATGTCAAATCATAAAATTCATATGGAGCGTAGCCGATATTAGTAGCTACAACAAGCTGACCTGATTCTTTGATTTTATCAACACCTGAAACCTTGGATGAAGCTCCGCCATGATTCAAAGCAAAAATACCGACAATAACCGCCAAAATTGCTGTTGTAATGGTTAAACTTTTCCAACTTGCTTTAATGGTATGCCATGTTTGCTGGCATTTTTCTGTGAAAGTCAAAAGCTCTTCAGGACTGCGGCTCATTTTCTTTTCACAATAAGCTACAATACGTGTTGTTGAGAAGGTAAAGAGCAGATACACAATCCCAACAGCGATAACAGCTTGGAAGGGCTTATAAGAAATCCCTTGAATAGTACTTGCTGTAAACATCAAATCAGCTACCCCGATAACTGAAGCTTGTGAACTTGATTTAATGTTATTGGCAAATTCATTTCCCAAAGTCGGGAGAATATTTTTAAAAGCCTGTGGAATAATCACATAACGGTAAGTTTGAAATTTGTTAAATCCAATACTTCTCGCCCCTTCAAACTGCCCTGCATCTACCGCTTGGATTCCTGAACGATAAATTTCAGCAACAAAAACCGATTCTCCTACTGTCAAACCAATCAAGGCTGAAATCAAACGGTCCAAATCAACACCAAATAATGACCCTGAGGGGATATTCAACCCGAGCTCTGGTAAGCCATAAAAGAAGAGTGACAAAATAACCAGCATTGGCAACCCACGGACTACTTCGATGTATACCTTGGTCACCCCACTAATCAAAAGATTGTCACTCATTCGAGCAGCTGTGACGATACCACCCAAGACCAGTGCTAAAATCATTGAAACAACCGATAAAAAGATTGTCATCAATGCACCATCTAGAATGAAGCCACCATAATTTTGCAGAAAACTAACAACCATAAAACCTTAACTCCTCTAACTTCTTACAAAATTTGTTTCAAAAAATTCGCCACGCGCTGATTTGGATAAGAACTGTTCACCTCTTCTGGCAACATATCAGCGATTAGCTCACCATTTTCTAGAAAAACAATCCTATCGGCTACTTCTTTGGCAAAACCAATCTCATGTGTCACGATAATCATGGTTGTTCCACTTTTAGCAATAGCTTTCATGACTTGTAGAACCTCCCCAACCATTTCAGGGTCAAGAGCTGATGTTGGCTCGTCAAATAAGATAATGTCAGGCTCCATGGCTAAAGCTCTGGCAATTGCCACACGCTGCTTTTGCCCACCCGAAAGATTTTCTGGGTAAGCGTCCCATTTGTCTGACAAGCCAACCAAATCTAACAAACCATTCACTTTTTCTTTGAGCTTTTCGCCGCTCTTGCGATGTAGTTTTTCAGGACCGATACCGATGTTTCTTGCAATGGTCATATTGTTAAAAAGGTTAAAATGTTGGAAAACCATATTGACACGTTCTCGTAACAGATTATCATTCATATTAATGTCATAAATATTTTTTCCCATAACAGCAATCTTTCCACCATTAATTCGTTCCAATTTATTAATCGTGCGAATGAGTGTAGACTTGCCACTACCAGACGGTCCGATTAAAACCACAACCTCACCTTTTTTCACCGAAAGATTGATATTTTTTAACACTTCTTGTTTGCCATAACTTTTCTTTATAGCTTTCATTTCAATCATGTACTTCGCGTCTAAATCGAAATTCGCTAATTCCTCTTCTAAAACAACCATACCAACGTCCTCTTTCTCAATTGATGTTAATATTTTATAATTTTCAGAATGTTTTTTCAATGTTGTATGTTAGGTTTTCTAACATATGAGCCGTTTTTATTGCTTTTTTGGCTAATTTTTTCTGATTTTTAGTCTTTTCTTAATTATTGAATATAACTTTTGTTTATGTTATGATTTAAAATATGAAATCTAGTTATAAATTGTCAATTTTTGACTTTAAACTCATCAAAGATATTTACGAAACACAAAGTTATTCAGAAGCTGCAAAACTTAACAACATCAGTCAGCCTGCCGTTTCTAAGCGCGTTAAAGAAATCGCCGACAATCTATGTGAGGTTTTCTTACGTAAAAATAAAAAAATCACCTTAACTCGTAAAGGTGAAGAAATTTATCGCTTTGCCAATCAGACATTACTTGCCTATAACAATCTTTTAGATACCATTTCTTCCGATAGCAACCAAACCATCACACTAGGGTCTGATACTTCTTATCTAAAAACATATCTTTCGACGATTCAAAAGAACCTTCCTGAACATCACAAGCTGAATGTTCATACCTATAGCAATTCTCATCAGATTTTTGAAGCTCTGCTAAATAATCAGATTGACCTTGGTATCATGTCTGGTAGCTACACGCAAAAAGGCGTGCTAAAAATCCAACTCCGTGCTGACAAATTAACTATTGTTGGGCAAAAAGAACTGATTGAAAACTTTGATAAAGGAGAAGAAACACTTTTCTTGCTTTATCACATGACCAGCAGCTACAATAATTTCTTAAAAGAATTTATCAAAATCAATCACCTGCCAACCCAACATCATTTGTCGATTGACAACCTTTCACTTATCGAACACGAAGTGCTATCTGGTACAGGCATTACCATTGTCAGTCAAGACATTGCTGACCGCATGCTGGTTAACGATGATATCATTACCAGCTCACAAAAATTCAGAGACGTCTTTATCAAAACCTATGCCATTATTAAGATGGAGAATCCCTATTACCAAGACCTTGTCCCTGTCATTCAAAAAATAAAACAATAACTCAAAAAGAATGTTCAAATCCCAATATTCTCAAAGGATATATGGTATAATAAAGGGATTGAACACATGAGATTAGAAAGGAGACGTCGTAAGCTTTGCTTGCAGGTTTATCAGTATCAAAAATGCCTGCCAGAGAAAACTTTCGGCAACTTTAATCATGTCATTTGATGGTTTTTTTCTACACCATTTAACAAAAGAATTACAAGATGAGCTCCTTTATGGACGTATCCAAAAAGTTAACCAACCTTTTGAGCGCGAGCTTGTTTTAACCATTCGTAATAACCGCAAGAACTACAAACTCTTGCTCTCTGCACACCCTGTTTTTGGGCGTGTGCAAATCACTAAGACCGACTTTCAAAACCCACAGACCCCTAATACCTTTACCATGATTATGCGTAAATATCTCCAAGGTGCTGTGATTGAAAACATTACGCAAATTGAAAACGACCGTATCTTGGAAATCGCCTTTTCTAATAAAAATGAAATTGGTGATAATATCAAGGTTACGTTAATCGTTGAAATCATGGGCAAACACAGCAATATTATTTTGATTGATAAAGCTGAAAGCAAAATCATCGAATCAATCAAACACATCGGTTTCTCCCAAAATAGTTACCGTACGATTTTGCCAGGGTCAACTTACATTGCTCCTCCAAAGACAGATGCCAAAAATCCTTTTACAGTTTCAGATGAAAAATTATTTGAAATCCTACAAACTGAAGATTTGGCACCACGTCATCTCCAAAAACTTTTCCAAGGTTTGGGACGTGACACAGCAGAAAATCTAGCGAGTCAGCTAAGCGATGATAAACTAAAACAATTCCGCGCTTTCTTTGCTAAACCCGTCCAACCTAATATGACTGACAAATCATTCGCAGCTGTGCTATTTGACAACAGTAACAAAACATTTGACAGTCTTTCTGAACTCTTGGATGTTTTCTATCAAGATAAAGCTGAGCGTGACCGTGTCAACCAACAATCAAGCGATTTGATTCACCGTGTTCAAACGGAATTGGATAAGAATATCAAAAAGCTCAGCAAACAAGAAAAAGAATTGTTAGCTACTGAAAACGCCGAAGAATTTCGTCAAAAAGGGGAGCTTTTGACAACTTACCTAAACTTAGTGCCTAATAATCAAGACCAAGTCGAGCTTGATAACTATTACACTAACGAGAAAATTGTCATTGCCCTCGATAAAAGTTTGACACCAAACCAAAATGCTCAACGTTATTTCAAAAAATACCAAAAACTCAAAGAAGCTGTGAAGCATTTGACAGGGCTTATTCAAGAAACAAAAGACACTATCACTTATCTTGAAAGTGTCGAAACAGCGCTAAACCATGCTTCTATTTCTGATATTGAAGATATTCGTGAAGAATTGGTTGAGACAGGTTTTATTAAACGTCGCACGCGCGATAAACGCCATAAACGCAAAAAACCAGAACAATATCTGGCTTCTGATGGTAAAACGATTATTATGGTTGGACGTAACAACCTTCAAAATGATGAATTGACATTCAAAATGGCGAAAAAAGGGGAACTTTGGTTCCATGCTAAGGATATCCCTGGTAGCCACGTGCTTATCAAAGATAACCTTGACCCTAGCGACGAAGTCAAAACAGACGCCGCCGAATTGGCAGCTTATTATTCAAAAGCTAGATTATCAAACCTTGTCCAAGTGGATATGATTGAAGCCAAAAAGCTCAACAAACCAACTGGTGGAAAACCTGGCTTTGTGACTTATACTGGTCAAAAAACACTTCGTGTCACACCAACCGAAGAAAAAATCAATAGCATGCGCATTGAAAAATAATCAAAAAAACACTTTAAATCATAAGGATTTAAAGTGTTTTTATATATTTAGTTATCAACTTCTTTTATTAGTTTAGAATGTCTATAACCATACGCAAAGTAGATAATCGTTCCAAGAATAAACGCTGCAATAAAGCCATACCAAGTCACCGCTTTACATTGCAACATCAATGACAAACAAACAACAATTGATAAAATCGGCAATAACGGAACCAAAGGTGCCTTAAATTCACCCTCTTTTGGTTCACCATAATCTTTACGAAGTTTGATAATTCCCAAAGCCAATAAAATGAGATAAGCCAAGGTCACGATGTTAACAAGCAAAGCTAAAATTTCCAGTTGAATGACTCCAGCAAAAATCATTGTCATCAAACCAACAAAAATTGTTGCATCTTTAGGTACTTTGCTTTTTGCGGTTAATGTTTGGAATCGTTCAGGCAAAAGCCCATCACAACTGATGTTATAAATCATACGTGTCAAAGCGTACATCATTGAAATACAAACTGTTACAAGCGTCATGATAACAACGATTGAAACAAAGTTTCCAATCATCGGAAAACCAATGCTACGCAAGACATAAGGCACAACATCTGTGATGTTTAACTTAGTATAATGAACTGTCCCCGTTAAAACCAAGGTTACAGCCACATACAACAAAGTCACCAAACCAATTGAAATAAAAATACCTTGTGGAATTTTCTTTTGCGGTTCTTTCACTTCATCTGCTGCCATAGAAATGGACTCAAAACCAAGAAAGGCAAAGAAAATCAACGAAGCTCCTGCCATAATTCCTGTTTTGCCACCGTATAAACTACCAAAACCATATGGTGCAAAATTACTCCAATTATCAACATTAATCGCTGTCAATCCTAATGCGATGAAAAGGAACAAGACAACTAGTTTAAAGATAACCAAAACCGAGTTAAATCTCAAAACCGTCTGCACCCCTAATAACACAAGAGCTGTCACAAAAAATAGCAACAAAACGGGGATAATATCAATATAAGTTCCTTTTTGAGGATTAAAAGTTCCACTCAAAGCCATTGGTAAAGAAATGCCAAATGTTTTCAAGAAAGCTTTCAAGTACTCGCCCCAACCAGAAGCTGCACTCGAAATCGCTCCAGCAAACTCAATAATCATCAACCAACCAGCAATCCAAGCAGGATATTCTCCAAAAACAGCATACAAGTAAGTATAAACCCCACCAGCATGCGGTACTCTTGACGAAAATTCAGCAAAAAATAAAGCGGACATCGTCACACAAATCGCGGCAATAATAATCGATATGGTAATGGCTGGACCAGCATATTCTGCTGCTCCCACTCCCGTTATCGTAAAAATACCAGTTCCAACAATCGAGCCAATTCCTAGAAAAACAAGCTCAGCAAGCCCCAAACGTCGTTGCAAATGACTCTTCTTATGTGTCATTGGGGTCTTTCGAAAAATATCCATACATTCTCCTGATTTAAAAAATCGTCATACAATTCTTAAAATTCTATCAATTTTGATACAAAATTCACATGCACAACGTTTTCTATTTTAGAATAAATATGACTAAAAATCAACTCTATCACGCATTTTTATAAATAAAAAACACCTCACAAACGCTGCAAGGTGTTTCATTTATCACTATTTTTTCGTGAACTATTATGGTTTATTCGCTTTTTTTGATGTCTTCTTTGAGTTCTTCCATGTTAAATTTGGCAAAGAGGTATTTGCGGTCTTGAACTGGGAAGCGTTGGTCGAGTTGGTCAACTGGTCCCACTTCAACAACTCCTTCTGAAATCACAAAGTCCATAATGTGTCCACCAAATGTGAAATCATCAGAGATAAAGTGCAAGTGATAACCAGCCGAGCTAACACCGTGGAACATTTTTGGTGTCCAGATACCCACGATTGTTCCTGAGATATTTTCACGTGTGTACTCTGGTTGGTGTGTCGCTACGTCCGCAAATTTAATGTCTGGTGCTGATTTTGGAATCATACGCACGTGCATTTTAGCAAATTTCCCTTTAATCTTGATAGAACGGAATAGATTAACCCCGTCATAATAAGATTCAATGCGTTTTTCAAGCTCTTTATCAGTCATTTCAAAACGTTGTTTGAAAATCACTTCAGCTTGGTGAGGCACTACAGCTGCATAAGGAACTTTGACATCATCAGAAACTTCCACCACTTCTGCTTTACCTTCAGAACCTTTAGCTTGGTAAGCTTTACCATCAAGAATAATCAACTCTCCATCAATAGAATCAAGCGTTCCAATCCCTAAATCACCGTGCTCTAAAAGCTCGCCGATAGTCAATGTACCGCCGTACAAACCAGCCATAAGGGCGCTTAATGTATTATATTGAAAAAGTTTAATTGCTTCTGACATATTCTCCTTCACTTTCGTCGTTAAAATTAATCGTATTTCCTAATATTATTTTATTGCCATGTGGGCGAAAAATCAAGTTAATAGAATTCGTCTGGTAAGATTGTTTCACCAAGTTTGATATTATCTTTGTAATCAATTGGAATATCGATAAGAACTGGACCGTTACTTGCTTCTTCCAAGGCTTTTTTAAGTGTTTCTTCAAATGACGCTTTGCTATCTACACGATAACCTTTGGCACCAAAGCTTTCAGCGTATTTGACGAAGTCAACAGGACCAAATTCGACACCTGATGAGCGACCGTATTTCATTTCTTCTTGGAATTCAACCATGTTGTATTTACCATCATTCCAGATGATGTGAACGATTGGCAAGTTAAGGCGGACAGCTGTTTCCAATTCTTGTGCTGAGAAGAGGAAGCCACCATCACCAGAGACAGAAATGACTTTGGTATTTGGACGAACAAGTGCTGCTGAGATTGCCCAAGGAAGTGCAACTCCAAGAGTTTGCATCCCATTTGAGAAAAGCAAGTGACGAGCTTCATAAGATTTGAAATAACGTGCCATCCAGATGTAGTGACTACCAACGTCAACAGTTACAGTCATGTCATCTGTAGTATTTTCTTGTAAAACATCAATAACATCAAGTGGGTGAACAAGACCTGGTTTAGAATTGCGGTCAAATTTCACATCTTCGACAATGTTTTTCTTAAGATTTTGCAAATAATCTACCGAAGCTTTTGGCAAAGCGTAGCCATTAACAGCTGGCAAAAGCAAATCAATTGTATCAGCAATATCACCAATCAATTCACGTTCTGGTTGGAAATATGTATCAATTTCAGCCTGTGCAACATCGATAACAATAACACGCGCAGAGATTTCAGCATTCCAGTTACGAGCTTCATACTCGATTGGGTCATAACCAATAGCAATAACAAGGTCAGCTTTTTTGAGCAACATATCCCCTGGTTGGTTACGGAAAAGACCAACACGACCAAAGAAGGTATCTTCTTCTAATTCACGTGAGACAATTCCTGCCCCTTGGAATGTTTCAACGACTGGCAATTTAACTGCTTCTAATAGCTTACGAATAGAATTTGTCACAGCTCTTGTAGAAGCGCCATTTCCCAAAAGAAGCACAGGCAATTCAGCATTGCGGATAGCTTGAGCAAGATAGTTCACATCGTCAACTGAGGCAGAACCAAGTTTAGGGTCAGTCAACGGTTTAATAGCTTTTACAGAAACCAAACTATCAGTCACATCTTGTGGGATAGACACAAAACTTGCTCCACGTTTGCCTGATTTTGCCACACGATAAGCGTTAGCAATTGTTTCAGAAAGTGTATTTGGGTCGTGTACTTCTACAGCATATTTTGTGACTGGCTCCATCATTGCCACGTTTTTCATAGATTGGTGTGAACGTTTTAACAAATCAGAACGTTTAACTTGTCCTGAAATCGCCAAAACAGGGTCGCCTTCATCAGTTGCCGTAACCAAACCTGTTGCCAAGTTTGAAACCCCAGGACCACTAGTGGTAATCACAACACCAGGTGTCCCTGTAATACGTCCAATCCCTTGTGCCATAAATGCCGCATTTTGCTCGTGACGTGCCACAATTAATTTTGGACCTTTGTCTTCAAGCGTATCAAAAATACGGTCGATTTTTGCGCCAGGAATACCAAAAACATAATCAATGTCATGATTAATGAGGCTGTCTACAACTAAATCAGCCCCATATTGTTTATTATTATCTGTCATTTTATCTCCTATAAATCTTAAGATGACTCCTTCATAACAGCGGTATTTACCGTCAAAAAGCATCAAATTCATAGCTGGATTTGGTGTGAAAATTAGTCATCTATAAATTTACTAATTTTTGTTTTTTCACAAACATAAATCAATTATATCATAGTTTTACGGAAAGTTTGTGAAAAAATATTTGTGAAATTTTTCTTTATCTTTCTTTGAAATAATTTTAAATAATCTGAAAATGATAACACCAAAAAACGCAGTTCTAAAAACTGCGTTTCTCTTATTTTTTTCGTCTTGTTCTAACAAAATCATAAACTGTCATGATGGCAAAACCGATAAAAACAATAACAATATTACGCAACGGTTCGCCACTATGGTCAAAGATACTTAGTAAAACAAAAATGATAATGACCGTAATGAGATTGCTAACCAAGAGCGTTCTAAAGTTCATCTTCATTTAAAAATTCCACCATATTCACATCATCTGGAACTAGGTTCAAATAGCGTTCTGCCACTTGGTGTGCACGTTCTTTCTGACCAAATTCACGTAAAATATAAACATAATCTTGTAAGAATTCTGGATTGTCCGCTAAATCAGTTGCCAACTCATCATAGAGTTTGAGTGCTTTTTTATCAGCTTCCAATGCTTGGTAAGCTTTAGCAATATTCCATTTTGTAAGAACATTATCAATATTATCACGAGAGAGAGCAACCACATCTTCATAGCGTTCTCCTTCCAAATACAAGTTCGTCAAGCGCATCAAGACATCTTCGTCATCAACAGCGACATCTTTTGCTTTCAAAAGGTAGCTTTCAGCTTGCTTAGAATCATGCAATTCATATGAAAATTGCGAAGCTGCCAACAACAGATTGGTATCAAATTCATTTTTACTCAATCCTTTTTGAACTAAGCGTAGAGCTTCTTCTGTTTTATTTTCCTCATGAAGAGATTGCGCATAGACATACTCATACCCTTCAAAATCAGGATTTATCGTATCTAACTGTTTGAAATAAATATTAGCTTTTTGGTATTCACCTTGGTCGTACAAGATAGTTGCCAATTCAAAAACAGTCCCGTCATCGTACTCAATCTCGATAGCCTTTTCAAGAAATTCAATCGCTGCTTCAAATTTACCAAGGCTAGCATACGCACGACCAATACGTTGATAAGTTGAAACACCTGTTAATTCAAGAATTTCACGATTGTCCAATTTAGCGTATTCTTTGATGGCTTGATCAAAATTACCTAATTCCAATTCAATTTCAGCCAAACCAAAAGTAACCAAAGGTTCATCACTGATTTCGCTAGCAAGAAGCATTTTTTCACGTGCTACATCTGTCAAACCTTCCATATCATAAATGTCAGCCATAACAAGCAAAGCTGACAAATAAGCTTCGCTTTCTGGTGAAATGGCGTCCAAATACAAGAAAGCCCCATCAATATCACCATCTTCAGTTGCAATCTGTGCGAGATTGATATTAACTTCTGGGAAATCTTCTCGCTCTTGCAAATAAATTTCCTTTGCTTGTGGCAAGAAGCCAATGCTTTCAAGGTATTCTGCTAATTCTAACAATGTTTCAGCATCGTCTTCTTTCAAAGCACGTTTAAAATATTTATCGGCATGCTCCAAATCTTGATTTTGAATGGAAGCTACCATTTTTTCACTATTCAACATCTTTTGCTTTCTTTTCTCCTTCTATAACAAGTACTTCTTCTTCATACAGACCACTAATGCGTTTGTACCATCCAAAAATTTCTTTAACAACCACTTTGACTGAGGCATAGATTGGAATTCCTAGGAAAACACCCCAAATACCAAACATAGAACCAGATGTCAACAGAATAAACATGATTGTAATTGGATGAATGCTTAATTTGCTACCTAACACCAATGGAGAAACAAAACGTCCTTCAATCGTTTGCTCAATAACAAAAGTCAATAAGACCTTAACTAACATAATCGGACCTTGAACAACTCCCATGATAACCACAGGAACCATTGCAAGGAAGCTACCAAGATAAGGAATCATATTAAGAAAACCTGCGATAATCCCAAAAGTAGCCGCATAACGCAAACCAATAATGTTAAAGAAAATGGTAAACATGATACCAACGACAATGGCAACAGTCACTTGACCTTGAACATAGCCAGCGAGTTGTTTATTAATATCACCAAGAACACGTGAAATTGGGCGACGCATTCTAGTTGGAAGTGCCTTTAAAAGCCCTTCTTTCATCTTACCGCTATCACGTAAGAAATAAAACAGGATAAACGGCGATATGATAATAGCAACCGTTACACGGGCAATCGCGCTCGCAAAGTTAGATGCCCAATCGATGGCATTTTTTGAAAAGCTTTCCGCATAGTCTACTGCTTTAGTGCTAACGTTAGAAAGCATTTCTTCTAATTCTGTCTGGTAATTAGCCAACCACGGGCTTTGTAAGAATTTATTACCTTCAACGTTGATACTTCTTACATAGCTTGGTAAATTTTCAACAAAAGACGTCAACTGCTCTTGAATCATTGGGATAAAACTTGCCACTGCCCAAATCAACAAAGCAATAATAATCGCAAACACAATAAAAATAGATACTGTACGATTAACTCCACGTCTTTCAATAAAACCAACCAAAGGCTTTATGAGATAATAGAGAATTGCCGAAATCACCAAAGGTAACATAATAATTGCCATGAAAGATAGAATCGGCGTAAATAAAAATGAAATCTTGGTAAAGAGGTAAAGAGTTAAAAACACTAAAAACGTAATCAAAACAGCTACAACTGCTTGATTGTTTAAAAACCATTTAAAAAACCAAGAATCCGTAAATTTCTTTTCTTGATGATAATTCATGAAAATTCCTCACTAACAAAATATAAAAGCCTAACCATCATTATAGCATTTTCTGGTAAAAGCACCATTTTTTAAATAGCGCTAGCTATTTTTCATAAAAAGTAACGCTTTTGTCCACTAAACGTTGTTCGTCATCATAGGTAAATTTAGCTGAAAAGAATGGCACATCATCTAAAATCCATTTAAAGATTTCGTAATCACCCTCCCATGTTGGCTTTGAAAGCACTTGGTCGTAAGGCACCCATTCCAAAGTTCCCTCACGTGATTCTTCATCAGAAATCAATTCACCTTCAAAATCCGTTACCTTAAACACATAAGTATACCAATCATGTCCTGGAGTGAATTCTGGGAAAGTGATAACTCCCTTGAAATCCATTTCTTTAACGGTAAAATGAGTTTCCTCGAAAATCTCACGTTTTGCACATTCGTCAGGTGTTTCACCCGCTTCTAACTTACCACCAACTGAAATCCATTTTCCTTCATGGACGTCATTTGGTTTCTTATTACGATGCAAAAGCAAAAGCGCTTCGCCGTTGTCAATATAACAAATCGTTGCTAATTTTGTCATTTTTCTCTTCTTTCTCGTTTTCTTCTATTGTACCAGAAAACAAACGATATTTCTGATTTTAGACCAAAACTGACTAAACATTTTTTTAAAACTTACACCAGCTACCTTTGCCTTAACTTAAAATGATTCATGATTTTGTTTTAAAATACAAAAAAAGCCCTATCACCCAAGCTGTAACGCTTGATATGATAGGCTTTTTAGATTATTTATCAAGAACTTTTTGTGTTTTAGCGTAGTTAGCTTCAACAGCTTCTTTTTCAGCTTTCCACCAATCTTCATGGTCTGTGTACCATTTGATTGTATCTTCAAGTCCTTGTTCAAAGTTTGTGAATTGTGGTTCCCAACCAAGTTCTTCACGAAGTTTTGTAGAATCGATAGCATAACGAAGGTCATGACCAGCGCGGTCAGTTACATGATCGTAAGCATCTTTTGGTTGACCCATTTTTTCAAGGATAAGTTCAAGAACTTCTTTGTTGTTCTTTTCACCATCAGCACCGATAAGGTAAGTTTCACCGATACGACCTTTAGTCAAGATAGCCCAAACACCTGTTGAGTGGTCATTTGTGTGAATCCAGTCACGGACGTTTTTACCTTCACCGTAAAGTTTTGGTTTAATACCTGACAAGATGTTTGTGATTTGACGAGGAATGAATTTTTCGATGTGTTGGTATGGTCCGTAGTTGTTAGAACAGTTAGAAATAGTTGCTTTAACACCGAAAGAACGTACCCAAGCTTTAACAATCAAATCTGAAGCTGCTTTTGTTGATGAATAAGGTGAGCTTGGATTGTATTTTGTTTCAGCAGTGAATTTTTCACCTGGACCTTCACCGTGTCCTGGAAGGTCTTCACGAAGTGGAAGATCTCCGTAAACTTCGTCAGTTGATACGTGGTGGAAACGAATATCGTATTTACGAGCAGCTTCCAAAAGTGTGTAAGTACCAACAAAGTTTGTTTGGATAAATGGACTTGGATCTTTCAATGAGTTATCATTGTGGCTTTCAGCAGCGTAGTGAACGATAGCATCAGCTTTTGCAGCTAATTTATCAACCAATTCAGCATCTGCGATATCACCAACAACCAACTCAACACGGTCACCAAGGATTTCTTCCAAGTTAGCACGGTTACCAGCGTATGTTAATTTATCAAGAACAGTAACATGTACGTCTGGATGGTTATTGTAAACATAGTGTACGAAATTTGAACCGATGAAACCTGCACCACCGGTTACAATGATATTTTTGTATTCAGACATAATTTAAGATACAAAGGGACGTTTCGCTCACGAAAAATAGAAAATCCGACGCAGACGACCAGCGTCCAGGAAGATTTATCTTTTTTCTCAGAGATTTAATCCCGTGTTCAGTTTATTAAAAAACTGAACATTCCTTTCTGATTTATTTTTATTAGTTATTACAAATCTTCTTTGCTTAAAGGTTTAACATCTTTAAGTAATGGGTGGTTCTTGTCAGCTTCAGAAACTTCTGCTGCTTCCAAGTTTTCCCATTTAATACCCAATGTTGGGTCAGCGTAGTTAACAAAGGCATATTTTGGTTTGAGTTCAAGTGCCCAGTAATCGTTAACCAAATAGCTGTATGATACTTTATCAGACAACACTTGGAAACCATTAGCGACACCACGAGGGACAAAGATACCTTTTGAAGCATCGATAACAGTTTGATAGACGTGACCAAAGCTTTCGCCTTCACGCAAATCAACCCAAGAACCAAGAACTTTACCTTCATCAGCTACAGAGATGTATTTGTCCCATGGTTCTGCATGAAGTCCACGCAAAACATTTTTGTGTGAAAAGCTTACGTTATTTTGTAATTTTCCTTCTGCAAAGAAAGATTCTGGGAAACCTAGAGGAACCATTTTTTCTTTTTGGAAGTTTTCTTTGAACCATCCGCGGTTGTCACCGTGAACTGGAATATCAAATTCAATCATTCCAGGGATAGCTTCAATTTTACGCGCTGCTAATTCTTTACCAAAAAATTGTTCTGTCATTACTCTTCTCCAATCAAACGGAGCAAGTATTTTCCGTATTCGTTTTTCTTCAATGGTTGTGCAAGGTTATGAACATCTTCTTTTGTGATGTAACCCATGCGGTAAGCAATTTCTTCCAAGTTTGCCACTTGAAGGTTTTGCATACGTTGCACTGTTTCAATGTATTGAGCTGCTTCAAGAAGGCTTTCGTGTGTACCTGTATCAAGCCAAGCAAAACCACGTTCCATAACTTCTACAGAAAGGTCACCACGTTCAAGGTAGACTTTGTTAACATCTGTAATTTCAAGTTCGCCACGCGCACTTGGTTTAATGCTTTTAGCAATCTCAACAACATCATTGTCATAGAAATAAAGACCTGTTACGGCATAGTGAGATTTTGGATGTTCTGGTTTTTCTTCGATTGAAATCGCATTACGATTATCGTCAAATTCAACAACACCAAAACGTTCTGGATCTTTTACTTGGTAACCAAAGACAGTAGCACCTTTTTCTTTGCTAGCTGCTTTTTGAAGCATTTTGCTAAGCCCTGGTCCATGATAAATGTTATCTCCCAAGATAAGAGCAACGTTGTCATCTCCAATAAATTCTTCACCGATGATAAAGGCTTGTGCCAATCCATCTGGGCTTGGTTGAACGGCATAAGAAAGTGAAATTCCAAATTCTGACCCATCACCAAGTAATTCTTCAAAACGATGAATATCAGTTGGCGTTGAGATGATTAAAATGTCTCGGATTCCTGCCAACATAAGTGTAGATAGTGGATAGTAAATCATTGGTTTATCATACACTGGCATAAGTTGTTTTGAAGCTGCACGAGTCAACGGGTACAAACGTGTCCCTGATCCTCCTGCTAGAATAATACCTTTCATAGTTAAGGTCTCCCTCTTTATTAATTATCAATCCTATTCTACCATTTTTTGGAAATGCTGTCACTAAGTTTCCTATTTTTACAGGTTTTTCAAGATTTTTTCGCCTTTAAATGGCATTAATTTATGAATCAACATGACATTTTTAGGCAAAAAATAGGGCTGAGAAAAACTCTCAACCCGATATATCACAAAACTTATAGATGGTAAAAAGGATTTGTTTCTGCTTGACTGGCAATAAAGTCAACTTTCCATTGATTTTCAATTTTCCAAGCATTGAATTTTTCAACCAATTTATCGATAAAAAGCACTTCAATATGATGACCAGGGTCAATAGCAAGCATCCCATTAGTAATCATTTCTTGGGCAGTATGATAATAAATATCACCTGTAATATAGACTTGTGCTCCTTTTGCCATCGCGTCACGATAGAATCCTTGTCCACTACCGCCACAGATAGCAACACGATTAACAAGAGTATCTTGATTGCCATAAGCGACTAGGCGAACACTGTCTAAATGGAATTTTTCTTTTACTTTCAAAGCAAAATCCGAAAAAGTTTGTTCCTTAATATTTCCAATACGACCAATTCCATAGCCATCTTTCGTTGGAGTCAAAATGTCAGTATCCGTAATATCCAAAAGTTCACAGAACCAATCATTTAGCCCATCTGGCACAATATCAATATTGGTATGACTAACATAGACAGCGATATCATGCTTAATCAAATCAAGGTAAATGTGATTTTGAGCTGTCGCAACCAAATCCTTAAGTGGTTTGAAAATCGGAGCATGCTTAACAATAATCAAATCGATATCTTTTTCAATTGCTTCAGCTACTGTCGTCTCACGCACATCAAGTGCCACCATGACACGTTTCACATCTTTATCAAGCGTGCCAATTTGTAGCCCTGAAATATCCCCATCCATAGATAATTCACGTGGGCAATACGCTTCATAACGTGCAATAATATCACTTGCTTTCATTGATAGCCTCCTTAATTGCTGCTATTTTTTGTGAAATAGCTGCGCGGTCATCCACACGATTTTTAGGAACATGTGGTAAAGCAATTTCTAATTTTTTCAATTCACGTTTCCAACGTAATTTAAACACTGCTGATTTTTCTTGATTTAAAAATGGTCCAAAACGCAACTCTGTCTCTGACAAGGTCATTTTTCCGTGTTCCACAACCATGATTTCATAGAATTTATCATTTTCTGTCATGATTTTTTCGGCAACAATATTAAAATCATTTGCCATCAGCCAAGCACGGAGTTCATCTTCACGGTTATTTGGTTGCAAAATTAAACGTTCAACTGTTGCTAATTTGTCAACGCCAGCCGCCAAAATATCAGCAATCAAGCCACCACCCATGCCACAAATGGTGATAGCTGTCACATTATCTGATTCATCAAAAGCCGCTAAACCATCTGCTAAACGCACAGCGATTTTTTCACTTAGCCCTGCATTAGCTACATTATGAAGAGCTGATTCATAAGGACCTTTGACAACCTCACCAGCAATGGCGTATGAGATTTTTCCTTCTTCCGTTAATACAATTGGTAAATAAGCGTGGTCACTTCCAACGTCAAGTAAGCGTGCACCTTGTGGCACAAATTCAGCCACAGCAGCCAAACGCTGAGATAATACTGTTTGCATAAGTCTTCCTTCTAAAATATCATTCTCTTTAATTATATCAAAAAGCAGTTCAAAAAGAACTGCTTAAAATGTAGATAAAACTCTTTTAATCAAAAATAGATTACAAATACTTGTTGTCTCCGTTCGATTTCAGGATTATTGCGAGTGGAGTGAGCACAAAAGCAATACTTACCGCCGTGGTGAAAGTGGCTGAGATATTGATAAAATCAGCCACCCGGAAGTTTTGAGACCTTAGGCTCAAAACTTAGGCATGGAATTCCGTAGGAAGTCGCTGCCGTCCGCACCACCTAAGGGAAGTATCAAAAAAGACTTTTTTAATCTAAGCAGTTCAAAAAGAACTGCTTAATTATTTTTCACATTATCTTTGTAATATTTGCAATAAGATTGAACAGGGCAGATATCACATTTTGGCTTTTTAGCCAAACAATGATAACGTCCAAAGAAAATCAAGCGATGGTGTGTTAAAATCCAATCTTTCTTTGGAATTTTCTTCATCAAGTCTTGCTCGATTTCTGCGACATCAGCATCTGGTGCTGAAATATTGAGACGCTTAGCAATACGCGATACATGAGTATCCACAGCGATGGATGGGATACCATACACTTCTGCCAAAACGACATTAGCCGTCTTACGTCCGACCCCTGGCAAACTTTCAAGTTCTTTATGGGTTTTAGGAACTTCACCATCAAAATCTTGCAAAATAGCTCGCGCTGTCTTGACAATATTTTTAGCTTTATTTTTATAAAGACCAATCGTTCTCAGACAATCTTCAACATCGGCTAAATTAGCATTGGCTAAGTCAGCAATTTCAGGGTATTGTTTCCAGAGATTAGGTGTTATTTTATTGACTGCTTTGTCCGTTGTTTGCGCAGACAAAATCACCGCGATTAATAATTGAAATGGGGTTTCCCACTCCAATTCACCACGTGCTTCTGGATACATTTCACCAATAATGGCTAAGACTTTCTTTAAACGTTCACGTCCTATTCTCATTAGTCACTCCATAAATCCATAGCAGCTAGAAAATCATCTGATACGGATACTTTGCCTACTTTTGAGTCTTCATGTTCTTTGCGACGTTCTTCAACTTGACGCATGGTTGTAATGCCTTCACGACGCCAGTTGCGCAAAATCGCATTGATATAATTCCAGTTTGTTTTACCATTGAAAACAGCTTCGCGAAGAGCGGCACGGACTAAATCTGGGTCTGTCTTATCCTCACGAATTGTTTTTTGCAAATCTTCTAGTTCAAATGGACTAAGCATACGCCCTAATTCACGTTCAAAATCTTCAACCAAATCTTTTACAGGATTTGATGACGTTTTGTCTTGAGTGTTTGCTTTAGGTTCAGCTAATAGTTCATCCAAACGTGCCAAAACTGGACTAGCATCGAAAATCACTTCAATTTCATTGCCAAGCTCAATCGTCTTCATGTCTAGAAGACCTTGTGCTGTCAAATCAGAAATCGAACGATTCACCTCAGCAACCGTCTTATCAAGCGCAGTCGCGATTTGACTAGGTGCTAAATCATCCATTTTAGTCGTATTTTGTAAGTAAATAAACTGCCAAATCAAAAAGTCATCCGAACTTTTAAAGATATCTTTATAATGAAAAAGAAGGGCACTCGGTAATACCAAATTACCCGATTTAAAATTTTCTAAAAAACTCATAATAATATTCCTAAAAGATAATCATATTCATAAAGTCAGTCTTGAGAGAGATTTAGCCTGTTTTATTAAAAATCACATTCCTTTACAGATAACCATAAAACGAAAAATCTTTTTCCAATTCTTCTAATGAATATGGTGTTTCTTGATAAACGGCATAGTTAATCCAGTTACTAAAGAATGTCGTTGCCGCCAAATTCCAGTGCATTGGCACTTTTTGGTTGGGGTCATCATTCATGTAATAATGTTCTGGAATATGAGGATTTTTTCCCCCTTTAACATCACGCTTATATTCTCGGTCAAGAGTTTCTCTATCATACTCTAAATGTCCAAAGCTATAAACTTCGCGCAAATCCTTACTAGCCACGATTGACAAACCGACAGCTTCGCTTGCAGCGATAATTTCCAAATTATCAATTTTTTCAACCGCTTCACGGCGTACTTCTGTATGACGTGAATGTGGTGCCATGAAACTATCATCAAACCCACGCACAATTGGATTTGATGGGCTAATGACATCCTGTGAAAAAATCCCTGATAATTTACGCTCTAGCAATTCTTTCTTAATGCCGTATTTATAATACAAACCAGCCTGCGCTCCCCAACAAAGATGAAGCGTTGAATAAACATGCGTTTTAGACCAGTCAAAGATTTGACAAAGCTCGCTCCAGTAATCCACTTCTTCATATTCCAAAGTTTCAACCGGGGCACCTGTTATGATTAATCCATCATAATACTTATGCTTCACATCGTCAAATGTTTTGTAAAAAGTCTCCAAGTGTTCAGCTGTTGTATTCTTAGACTCATGGCTAGTCATGTAGAGAAATTCAACATTAATCTGCAAAGGCGTATTCGCCAACAAACGTAAAAGCTGTGTCTCTGTCACTTCTTTTGTCGGCATCAAATTAACAATGAGAAAATCCATCGGTCTAATATCTTGGTGTTTCGCCCGTTTATTATCCATAATGAAGACATTCTCTTTGCGCAAAATGTCTAACGCCGGCAATTCTTTATCAAGTTTTATTGGCATGAAAATATCTCCATTCTCTATAATATCGTATTTAAGTAATATTATAAAATATGGAGATATAGTTTTCAATTATATAATTTCTTTAGGTAGCTATAGTTTTAAACTATAATTACCCTGGGAAATTCATTAAAACTTTTGTGTCGTAACCTTCAAGTGCTTGACGTCCGTTCAATCCGTCTAATTCAACAAGGAAAGCACATCCAGCCACAACACCACCAAGGCGTTCTACCATTTCAATCGTTGCTTTTACAGTACCACCTGTTGCCAAAAGGTCGTCAACGATAAGAACACGTTGTCCTGGTTTAATAGCATCAGCATGCATACATAGTGTATCAACACCATATTCTTTTTGGTAATCTGCTGAGATAACTTCACGTGGCAATTTACCTGGTTTACGAACTGGTGCGAAGCCAATTCCAAGCTCAAATGCAACAGGGCAACCTACGATAAATCCGCGTGCCTCTGGACCAACAATCATGTCGATCTTCTTGTCAGTAGCATACTGTACAATTTCGCGAACAGCATAGCTATAAGCATTTCCATCTGCCATCAAAGGAGAAATATCACGGAAAGTGACTCCTTCTTTAGGATAGTTTTCAATTGTAGCGATATAATTTTTTAAATCCATTTTCTTCTTTCTATGGGCTTTTTGCCAAAAAATGTTTTACATTTCATTATATCATATTTTAGAGAAAACGGGGAAATAAATAATAGATTTTTTCAAAATTCTTTCTAACTAAAAGAAGCCTCGAGATGGAGGCTTCTAAAATAATTAGTCCACTAAGCCAAGTAAACGTCGGCTATAAAAGACTTGACCAGAGTGCATTGTTGCATCATCAATGATGGAAACCAAACGCACACCACGTGTAACAGCTGGTGTCCAGTTGACATCAACAATGTCATCTAAACTAGACTCTGTTAGTTTTTCAAGGTAATCCCTTGCATATTCAGTTGCAGCTTTGAGATAGCCTAAGAGCGCTTCAATGTTATCACTTTGAATAGCTTTAGCTTCTGATAAACTATGCGCCCAATCTTGAGCATCATCAGCAATTGTAAATGGAAATCGTTCGTCCCATTTTTGCCTATGCCAGATTGGTTCTTCATTTGCCAAATCAGCAATTTGAAAATCTAACTCGCGTGCAGTATGCCAAGTTAACCAAGTCATGGATTTTATCTGTGGTGCTGTGCCTGCAACAGGAAAAGCATTGGCTTGTTCAATTGTGATACCATTAAATGCTCGCACAAAGCGTTCATAAGCACGATTAAGGTTATCAATGAGCAAATCTTTATAAGTTGTCATTTGAATTTCTCACCCCTCACTTACAAATTTATCCAAGCAAGCTAACAATGATTGGGATAACAATAACAAAGAGAAGTGTTGAGGTTGTCACAACGTTTGTTGCATATTCGACATCACCATTTCCTTCATTAGCTAAGATAGGCAACACAGCCAATCCTGGCACTGCTGCTTGCACCATAAAGGTCTTATATTCCACGCTTGGTAAAGTAGAACCAAATAAAGCCAAGATAGCAAACATTACAATTGGTGACAAGAGATAACGTCCCACAAGTGCTAAAATGGTATCTCGGTCAAATTTGATACTAGACAAACCAGCTTTAGATAAGACAATACCGATATAGATTAGTGATAACGGCGTTACAATATTACCAATATAAGTCAAGGTATTTGTGGCAAAAGTCGGAACTGGGATATTAAAGAGCAAGAATACTAACGAAACGAGAAAACCAACTAACGGAGCAGGTAATAATTTTTTCCAATTAAAACTGCCTTTCTTCTTCTCATTAACGTCTTTTGAATCTTGCGCAATCAATAAAGCTCCGAATGCCCAAGTCGATACCGTATTGGTAATGTAGTAAACCAAGAAATAAGAAATAGAGGCATCACCAAATAAAGCAATGTTAAGTGGCAAACCAATGAAAATCGTATTGGCATTAGCAAACATATTAATCATGATACCACGCCGACCTGGTCTAACCTTAAAAACTTTAACTACCGCAAAAGCCACGACATAAGCCAAAATAACTGAGCCAAAAGTATAAATCAGACCAGGCGCTACTGCGATTAATTTGGTCAAGGTCAGGTATTTAAGAACCGACACAAAGATTGAAGCTGGCAACGCCACATTCATAATTAAACGAGAAATATTTCCACCAAATTCTGCACCAAACCAGCCTTTTTCATTAAGATAAAATCCCAAGGCGATAATTAGAATAATCGGTAAAATATTCTCAACAGATGTCAAAATACTCATAAATCAAGTACCTCCTAAAATAAGTGCTATAACATAGCTGCGAAAGAAAGATTAATATTTAGGATACCACTTGAGGTCTTGAACCGCTTTTTCCATGTCACCTTCTACTTGTGCCAAGCCTTGTTTTTGAGCCTTTTTAGCCACAGCATTAGCCACATTAATCGAAAATTCTGTCAAACGAGAAACAGGTGGCAAAACAGGAGCACCTGGTTTGCCATTATCCACTAAACCACTAAGTGAATGTGCTGCAGCTCCAATCATTTGGTCGGTCAACAATTTAGCTTTAGAAGCCATGACACCCAAACCAAGTCCAGGATAGATAAGCGCATTATTAGCTTGACCGATTTGGTAAGTTACACCTTTGTATTCAACATCATCTGCTGGAATACCTGTTGCTACAAACGCTTTACCATCAGACCATTTTATCAAATCAGCAGCTGTTGCCTCAGCTAACTTAGTTGGATTACTCAATGGGAAAATGATTGGACGTTCTGTGAATGTACACATATCCTCAACGATTTCTTGTGTAAAGGTTCCAGGTTGTGTTGATGTTCCTACCAAAATCGTTGGTTTAACAGCTTTAACAACCGCACCTAATTCTGTTAATGCTTCGCTATTGTCAAATTCAGAACGTTTACGAGCAAATGGTTTTTGTTCAGGCGTCAAATCATCCATGTCATCAAATAGCAAGCCTTGCTTATCAACCATGTAAAAATGACTGTACGCTTCTTCTTCTGACAAACCTTCATTAATCATTTCCAAAAGGACACGATGAGCAATGCCAGCACCCGCTGTTCCTCCACCAAAACAAAGATAAACTTGGTCTGTTAATTTTTCACCTGTAATATCAAGCGCTCCATAGATGCCAGCCAAGGTAATAATCCCAGTTCCTTGAATATCATCATTAAAAGTTGGAATTTTGTCTTTGTATTTATTTAAAATATTTGCCGCATTGCTACGTCCAAAATCTTCCCAGTGCAAATAAAGGTCAGGGAAAAGTTCTTCAGCTGTTTGGACAAATTGGTCAATAAAATCATAGTAAGCTTCCCCACGAATACGTTCATGGCGATTACCTAGGTAAAGTGGATTGTCAAGCAACTCTTTTCGGTTTGTTCCAGCATCGATGACAATTGGCAATACTGTTGCTGGGTCAATGCCAGCAGCGGCTGTATAAATCATCAATTTCCCAACCGAAATATCAACACCTTGTGTGCCCCAGTCACCAATCCCTAAAATACCTTCAGCATCTGTCACCACAATCAAGCGAATCTTGCGATTTCCCGCAGCGTTAACTAACGTTTCACGAATATATTCTGGGTGTTCAACTGATAAGTAAGCAGCGTATTGTGGGTCGACAAAAAGTTCACTATATTCTTCAATCGATTCTGCAATCACAGGGTCGTAAACAATCGGATTAAATTCAACCACATGTTCATTGAAAAGATAATAGAAAAGGGTACGATTGGTATTGAAAATTTCCATCAAGAAATGACGTTTTTCAAGATTAGTTCCTTTCCGTTGATAATGAGCATAAGCTTGTTCAGCCTGTTCTTCAATGGTTTGAATATGTGGTGGCAACAGCCCTACTAAGCCGAATTTTTCACGTTCTGCTTGCGTAAAGGCAGTTCCCTTATTCAAAAATGGGTCGTTTAAAATTTCGTGTGCATTCATATTGAATCTCCTTTGAATGAACTCGAGGGTGTGCAATCACACCAAGTTTGACCAATAAATAGCAATTTCTAAAGGCATTTGTCTCTAGGAACTACTTCTACCTACAGTATACGTTTTCAAGCGAATTTTCACAAATGATAAGTCATTTATTATAAAAAACTAAAAAAGATTCATTCAAGCCAACATCAGCTAAATGAATCTTCTTTTTGAATTAATAACTAAAATAGATAACGATTTTAAATTCTTACTTTTTAACTTATTTTTTACCAAACAAAATCATCGTTGTCATTCGTGACGTCTTTGGTTTTGCGGGTTGTATTTTGTGTCTGATTTTGTGATGCTTTACCAATTAAAGCACCCGCTGCAGCTGCGGCTGCGCCAGCTAATAAAATGCTGCCAAATCCAAAACCACATCCTCTTCTATAACCATGAGGGGGGACGATGTGGTGGACGAGGACCGCCAAAATCAGGACCATGAGGATCACCGAAGCCACCTGGACCACCAGGACCATCAGGGCCTCTGTCAAAATGATCATGCATATCACTTCACCAATAGCTAAAATGCCTTCCTTTCATTGCTTTCAAAGATTATAGAAAATAGCATACGGTGATTGACTTAAAAAAAGCTAAACAAGAAGAAAAAAATCGCAAAAATCCGACTTTAGACTTAAAAAAAGCCTCAAAACCTATGTACCGCACCCCAAAAGTTAGACACAAAATCTAACGATTGGGGTGTTTTTTTGA
>CAVAFU010000019.1:0-14233 GCA_963588325.1 Oribacterium sp. | reverse complement strand
TACAGGACTAAATCCTTTCAATAATTAATTGTCCAACTTTTTGGGGTCAGTACAGGTGAGAGGCTTTTTCAGTTTCTATTTCGAGATTTACCGATTTACCAAAATAAAAAACCTACTTGTCCTAAGACAGGTAGGTTTTCATATGACTTCAATGATTCTTGATTATTTTACAAAGTCAAGAAGAGCAAGGAAGCTTTCTGGTTGAAGTGATGCACCACCAACAAGAGCACCATCAACGTCTGGGCAAGCCATGTAAGCTGCAACGTTTTCAGGTTTAACTGAACCACCGTATTGAACGCGAACTTTATCAGCTACTGCTTGACCGAAGTCTGCTGCAACTGTGTCACGAACAACTTTACACATTTTTTGTGCGTCATCTTGGCTAGCTGATTTACCAGTACCGATAGCCCAGATCGGTTCGTATGCAATAACAAGTGAAGAAACTTGTTCTTCTGACAATCCAGCAAGAGCAGCTGAAACTTGTCCACCTACGAATTCAGCAGCTTTACCTGCTTCGTAAGTTTCAAGAGTTTCACCACAGCAGATGATTGGAAGCATACCGTTAGCGAAGATTGCTTTAGCTTTTTTGTTGATATCTTCGTCAGTTTCGTGGAAGTATTCACGACGTTCTGAGTGACCGATTACAACGTAGTCAGTTCCCATTTCAGACAATACTTTAGGGCTGTTTTCACCAGTGAAAGCACCAGCGTTTTCAAAGTAGCAGTTTTCAGCAGCAACTTTAAGGTTTGAACCTTTAGCTGCAGCAAGAACTGTTGAAAGGTCAAGTGCAGGAGCTGCGATACCAGCTTCAACAAGTTCTGATGAAGGCAATTTAGAAGCTACTGCTTCAACGAATGCTTTAGCTTCTTCTGGATTTTTGTTCATTTTCCAGTTACCAGCGATAAATGGTTTACGTGACATTTCACATACCTCTTCTATTTTTATTTACCCCCTTATTTTATCATATTTTCGGCAGGTTTTAAAGGTTCGACAGGATTTTTAGGCATAAACCACAAAGAAAATGCAAAAAAAGAGCCCCTTACGGGACTCTTCCACAATTACTATCTGACTAATAATTGTTATCTGGGAACTTAATTAAAATTAAGCTTCGATTTCTGAAACGATACCTGAACCAACAGTACGTCCACCTTCACGGATTGAGAATGTAGTACCTTGTTCAACGGCGATTGGGTGAATCAATTCAACGTCGATAGTTACGTTATCACCAGGCATTACCATTTCAGTACCTGCTGGAAGTTCGATTGAACCTGTAACGTCAGTTGTACGGAAGTAGAATTGAGGACGGTAGTTGTTGAAGAATGGAGTGTGACGTCCACCTTCTTCTTTAGTAAGGATGTAAACTTCACCTTTGAATTTAGTGTGTGGGTGAATTGAACCTGGTTTAGCAAGAACTTGACCACGTTCGATTTCATCACGTTGGATACCACGAAGAAGAACACCAACGTTATCCCCTGCGATACCTTCATCAAGTTGTTTACGGAACATTTCAACACCAGTAACAACAGCTTTTTGGATGTCGTCACGGATACCAACGATTTCAACTTCGTCGTTGACTTTAACAGTACCACGGTCGATACGTCCTGATGCTACAGTACCACGTCCAGTGATTGAGAATACGTCTTCGACTGGAAGAAGCAATGGTTTGTCAGTATCACGTTCTGGTTCTGGAATGTATTCATCTACAGTATCCATCAATTCCATGATGATATCTTCGTAGTGAGTGTCACCTTCAAGAGCTTTAAGAGCTGAACCTTGGATAACTGGAAGTTCATCACCTGGGAAATCGTATTCTGAAAGAAGGTCACGGATTTCCATTTCAACCAATTCAAGCAATTCTTCGTCATCAACAAGGTCAACTTTGTTCATGAAGACGATAAGGTATTTAACACCAACTTGACGTGAAAGAAGGATGTGTTCACGAGTTTGTGGCATTGGACCATCTGTTGAAGCTACTACAAGGATAGCACCATCCATTTGGGCAGCACCAGTGATCATGTTTTTAACGTAGTCTGCGTGTCCTGGTGCGTCGATGTGAGCATAGTGACGTTTAGCAGTTTCGTATTCAACGTGTGCAGTGTTGATTGTGATACCGCGTTCGCGTTCTTCAGGAGCAGCATCGATAGAAGCGTAGTCTTTTGGTTGGTTAACTGCGCTTGGAAGACGACGAGCAAGAACTGTTGTAATTGCAGCTGTCAAAGTAGTTTTACCATGGTCAACGTGTCCAATTGTACCAATGTTAACGTGTGGTTTACTACGATCGTATTTTTCTTTTGCCATTTGGGTAAAAGCCTCCAATAAAATATATTTTATAGATAGACAGTAGGCAATACAGTCTAACTTTACCTTACTATTTTAACAAATTATGCTGGAATTGCAAGTATTTTACTATTTAATTTATGATTTCTTTATTTCGTAAGTGTGTGATACGGCTGAATTGTCACACTTTGACCAATATTAGAAGCGTAAATCCAATCTTTATTTTCAAGTTGTGCAAAGTTTTCAGCACGTCCTGTTACAATAATGCCTGCAAACGTCGCTGTCTTAGCATTCAAATTACTTTCTAAGTAAGTTTTTGCATCATCTTCTAATGATAATGTTTCTCCTTCAATGCTATATTGATAACCAATGGTACCTGACTTAATCGCCTTTTTCAAATTTGATTTAAATGACTTAAAACCAGCCGTATAATCGTCATCATTGGGAGAAAAACCTAATTGGGCAGCTAAATTTAAATTCGCTGTATCCACAGTACTTGACGTGCCAATCCAGTACCAATTGACCAAAAGGTTGTCAGGAACCATCTCTTTAATTTCTTGATACGTGTAAGGTTTATCAAACGTAATAGCTACTTCTACAGCTTGTCCAGTCATTTCGTTAACCTTACTAATATCTTGTGTGACTTCCATACTTACTGTCTTAGCTGAAGCATTAACATTATAGAAGATTGGGACTTTATAGAGATTACCATGGGTGTAATTAGAACTATTGTTATCTCCTTCTTCCAAGCCTTCGTTTTGATTAACCGAACCAACTATCAATGAGTAATTAGCTTGATAATCTTCAAAAGGAACTTTAATGCCATCAATATTTTTAAATCGATTTGAGTAGAAAGTTCCTGTAAACTCTGAGCTCGCATTGAACCCCCAAGTCGAATAATCAATATTTGGATAAGCTATTTCTGAAATCATCAAATACCGTTCTTTCATCCGTTCTGAGGTTTGTTTGGTCATTTCACGCATTCCCATAACAACAAGTAGAATACTTAAAAGTGATATCACAACACTAATGACAACCGTTTTTAGACGGTTTTTGTGTTTATTTTTTTTAGCAATTTTTTCAAAATCATTTGAAATCGTCATAATAATACCCTTCTTTCTCTAATATTTTTTGCAAATCGCGACGCCCTCGCATCAAATCAATCTTAGCTTTACTTACTGAAATCCCAAGAACTTGACAAATCTCCTTTATCGAAAGATTCTGGAAGTAATACAAATCAATCACTAAGCGATATTTTTCTTTCAGTAAAGCAACTGCTTGATAGAGTGGCTCATAGTCTGGTGTATCAAAAGCGATGACATTTTCTTCTTTGAAAAAGTCCCGTTGTAAGATTTCCCAGTACTTTTTATCGCGCCGATAACGGTCAATATAAAGCCTAACTGCCACACGATACATCCATGCCCGCATTTTCTCAAAAGGAAGGACAATCTCGCTTTCTAGCATTTTAACGAGAACATCTTGGCTAATATCACGCGCATTTTCAGCACTAGCCCCCGATTTTTGCAAATAATAACTAATCTCCTCAGCGAATCCCAACAATTCTACTTCATAACCATCCAGCTTAATCCTACTCACCTCCCTTTTCACTACTATAACGTTTCAAATCTCTTTTGGTTACAAAAAAATCTCCTAAAATTTTTAGGAGATTTTTTACTAATAAAAACTATCTAAATCAATGACATTATCATCGGAATCGTATTCTTGTGTGATTTCTTTTGTTTGTAGCTCTGCTTCTGCTTCACGGAGAATTTCTTCGCGTTTCTCGTTGGCATCAATGTTAAGCACAAAACCAATAGCTACTGACAAGACTAGCAAACTATTTCCACCTTGTGATAGGAATGGGAAGGTAACCCCTGTTGATGGAATCAAGCCTGAAATCCCACCAATATTAACAAAAGTTTGCATCAAAATCATTCCACCGATACCTAGCGCAATCATTCCATTAAACGGATTTTTAGCTTTAATCCCCACGTGCATAATGCGTAAAATCAAGAAGAACAATAATGCCAAAATCAAGCCAGCACCAATCAAGCCGAGTTCTTCGATAACAATTGAAAAGACAAAGTCAGTTGTCGATTCAGGCAAATAACCACCTTTTTCAATTGAATTTCCCAAACCACGACCAAACCAACCACCGTTACTCATCGCATAATAAGAGTGTGCTAGCTGGTGTCCTGAGTCCGTTAAATCATCAAATGGATTAAAGAAGGCACTGAAACGTTTGGCTACGTAACCAAAGACTGGTACTTTTTCCATAGTCTTAACCCCGACAATCGCAATCAAACCTAAGAAAGCGGCTGACAAGGCTGTTACTGTGGCTAAAATAGCCGAGAACCAACGATAACCAATACCACTAACAGAATACATAATCAAAGCCGTTAAAACGATAATCGCCGCATTTCCAAGGTCAGGCTGTGCCGCAACCAATAAAATCATTACTAAGGAATAAACACGCCAATCTTTTAAATCGCTCCATTTTTTCGGGAACCATTTTCGTTTCGTAAGTGCCTGATAATCATATGTCTCAATTAATTCCTGACGCCTTGCAAAAGTAAAAGCTAGGAACCACACAATAATGATTTTCAAATACTCTGCTGGTTGGAAACTAATAGAACCAATGACAATCCAACCATGGGCACCGTTGACGGTTTTGGTGAAGAAACGTGCAATCAGCAACAAAATAACTTCAATCATCATCGTCAAGGTTAAAGTACGTGAGTTTTTCAAAAAGTTTAATTTTAGTTTATAAATAAAAAGGATGGCAATCAAACTGATTATCCAAAAAACACCTTGGTTTAATACTGAAGCAAATGGATTAGCACCATACTGGATAAGCGTAGCACTTGTTGTTGAATAAACAACAATCAAACCAATAACAGACAGAATTAAATAAGGCACAAGGATAGAATAATTTAACAAATGCCTTTTATCAATCTTCATACATTCCCCTACAATACATTCGAGTTTATCATATGCCATTATATCATCTTTCGGCACTAAAAAAAAGTAAAAGTCTGAGAAGTTAATCTCAGACTCTCACCGAATGTTATTATCAATATGATATCAGCCAGAATTACGCAATCCTGTTGCAATACCGTTGATTGTTGTGTGAATGAGTTTTTCGTAATCTTCGTCTAACTCTTCGTGACGTAAACGTTTAATCAATTCAATTTGAATGTAGTTCAAAACGTTAAAGTATGGCAAACGATAGTCTAGACTTGCACGAAGTGATGGATTTTCTTCCAACAATTCTTCATGGTTTTCAATTGCCAAGATAACATTTTTAGTTAATTGCCATTCATCAAGAATAGTATTGAAAACATCACGCACTTCTTCGCTTTCAGCCAATTGTGCATATTGGAAAGCGATGTTCATATTTGATTTAGACAATACCATGTCAACATTTGAAAGAAGTGAATGGAAGAATGGCCATTTTTCGTACATGTGTTGAAGTTTTGCCAAGTTTCCTTCTTCAGCATCGATAAAGTTCTTGAAGGCAGAACCAACACCGTACCAACCTGGGAACATGATACGACTTTGTGACCATGAGAATACCCAAGGAATAGCACGAAGACCAGAAATTTCTGTGATTGTCTTACGAGCAGCTGGACGTGAGCCGATGTTCAAGCTTGATACTTCTTTGATTGGAGTTGCTTCAAAGAAATAATCATAGAAGTTTGGATTACCAAATACTAAATCGCGATAAACACCATTTGAGTATGTAACGATACCATCCATTGTTGCACGGAAGTCATCGATTTCATCTGGATTTGTAATCATACGAGTAACAATACGGTCAACTGTCGCTGAAAGTAACATTTCTAAGTTGTAGTAAGCAACGTCTTTATTACCATATTTGTTTTCGATGATTTCCCCTTGTTCTGTAAGACGGATACGGTCTTTAATAGAACCAAATGGTTGTGATGTGATAGCTTCGTATGATGGACCACCACCACGACCAACAGTACCACCACGACCATGGATAAATGTCACTTTAATGCCACGTTCTGAACCGATACGAGTCAATTCATTTTGTGCTTTGTAAAGTGTCCATACAGATGAAAGATATCCACCATCTTTGTTACTGTCTGAGTAACCAAGCATGATTTCTTGGTAACCTTTGTTAGCTGAAACCCAACGACGAACGATATCATAGTCAAGGTATTCTTCCATGATAGCACGTGAGTTTTCAAGGTCTTCGATAGTTTCAAAAAGTGGTACGATTTGAACACGCGCTTTTTGGTTATCAAGCAAACCAACTTCTTTAAGCATGATAGCTAATTCAAACATATCAGAAACGCTTTCTGTGTGTGAAATGATATGTTGTTTGATAACTTCATCACCTAATTTATCTTTAAGGTAGCGTGCTGTTTGGAAAATTGCCAATTCTTTTTGAAGTTGTTCTGATTTTTCAGCATTTGTTGATGACAATGTACGAGGATCTTCTGACAATTCTTTAAGAAGAACTTTGATTTTTTCTTCTTCTGGAAGGTCACTATAGTTGTCAACAATATTTGCTGATTTCAACAATTCAGCTACACACGCTTCGTTAACACTTGAATCTTGACGCATATCAATTGTAGCAAGGAAGAAGCCAAAGACATCAACTGCTTGCAACAACTCGCTAAAGTCTCCTGTCAAGAGAGCGTCGTCACCATTATCAAGCAATGATTTTTTGATGATTAACAAATCATCTTTAAATTCTTGAGCTGTTTTATAGCTTGGAATTTCTTCTTGAAGTTCTGATGATACTTTAGAGAATTTTGTTTGTAGATATTTTGTAACAACACTAGCATTGTTAGTGCTTGTATAAACATCTGAGCCAAGGTTCTTGCTACTTTCTAGAACACGTTGAGAAATAGCTGGACCTGCTTTTAATTCAATTAATGTTTGGATTAATTTTGATTGGATATAGTTAAACGCCTTACGATAAGGTTCGTTTTCACGGTAGATAGATTTATCGCTTGATAATTCTGCTAATTTTTCAACTTCTGGACTGATATTTGTCAAAGTTGTTGAAAGTGAGAATGTGCGATAAAGACCTGTCAATTTTTCAATGTAATAGTTGATAATGACTTCACTTTGAACAGTTGCTGACAAACGAAGTGTTTCAGCTGTAACGTATGGGTTACCATCACGGTCACCACCGATCCACATTCCCATTGTAATTGGTTTTGGATCTTTTAGGTCAATACCTTTTTCAGCTGCCAAACGTTTGTACTCTGAAGTCAACTTGGTAATCGCTTGAATTAAGGATGTATTGTAATACTCCATAACGTTGGTAATTTCATTTTTTACCTTCAGTTTTTTCTCACGAATAATATCCGTTTGCATGATAATTTCAATGTAACGGCGTAAATCAGTGTACCATTTATCGCGGTTCACAACACCTGCTTTGACATCGCGGTATTTACGTAAAAGGTCATGAATATGATTTGTCAATTCAAGGACTGTTTTACGTTGTACTTGTGTAGGGTGAGCCGTTAATACAGGGACTACATTTACGTTTTCAAGGATTTCTTTAGAGTTTTCACTTTCTGAAATCATGTCTACTGTTAAAGAGAGTTTTCCAAGATAATCTTGATTAGTATTATTTTGGTAATTGATTTCATAAGCAAAATCAACGTCTTCTGAAATGTTGATTAAAAGTGGCAAAATTGAAAAATAACGAGACACGACAACCATTTCATCATTGGTTAGCTGAGCTACTAATTTTTCAAGTTTGACATATTCATCACTTGCTGACAATTCAACAATGTTTTGAATTTTGGCAAACACCTCATCACCAACCATTTGGTGGGTTGTCTCATCGAGTAAGTCTTTTAATAATCTGACTTCTTCGGTAATAATCGACTGGGTGTTATTGTTCTCCAGTTTTTTGATTGTCACACTCTTCACTCCTTTTTTGTTCGGATTTTAATCCTTTATTACAAGCGTACTACTCTATCATACCACTTTTTACGCCAAAAGTAACCCAATTTATGCCAAATTGTCCATTATTTTGTAAATTTTCTGATTTTTTAAAATGCATTTATTTTGATAAAAAACATCCTTAAACCTAACAAAACGTGTTAACAAATAGGTTGTTAGCGTTTTTAGTTTTAAAACAATGTCATTCTAAATTTTTAAAAAGATTTTTTCAAATTTAGTCCTTTCTTTTTTATCTGAGCACCCTTTTCTGATATACTGGTCCATGACAAATGTTTTGCAAAGGAGTTTATAGATGGAACTAAAAAAACGTTCAGAGTTCCCTGAAAATGAGTTGTGGGATTTGAGTGCACTTTACCAAGACCGTGAAGATTTTTTGCGTAGTATCGAAAAAACATTAGAAGATATTAATCTCTTTAAACGAAATTATGAAGGTAAACTCGTAACTTTAGATGATTTTACGAGAGCACTTTATGAAATTGAACAAATCTATATCGAAATGAGTCATATTGACAATTATTCTTTCATGCCTCAGACTAGTGATTTTAGCAACGAAGAATTCGCACAAATTGCACAAGCTGGTGCAGATTTTTTCACTAAAGCTAATGTTGCACTAAGCTTTTTTGATACTGCATTAGCAACTGCTGATGCCAAAATCCTTGATGCTTTAGAAGAAAATCCACATTTTAGCGCAGCTATTCGCCAAGCAAAAATCCAAAAGAGCCATTTTATCTCACCTGAAGTTGAAAAGACATTAACAAATTTGCGTGAAGTTTTTGGTGCTCCAGAAGATATTTACACCAAGATGCGTGCAGGCGACTTTGAAATGGAAGATTTTGAAGTTGACGGTAAAATCTATCAAAATTCTTTTGTGACCTATGAAAATTTCTATCAAAATCATGAAAATGCTGAAGTGCGTGAAAAAGCCTTCCGTTCTTTCTCTGCTGGGCTTCGTAAACATCAAAATGCAGCTGCCAGTACTTACCTAGCACAGGTAAAATCAGAAAAGATTATTGCTGACATGCGTGGCTATGATTCTGTTTTTGATTATCTTTTAGCTGAACAAGAGGTTAATCGTGACATGTTTGACCGTCAAATTGACCTTATCATGACTGAATTTGCTCCTATCGCGCAAAAATATCTTAAACATGTGGCACAGGTCAACGGTCTTCAGAAAATGACTTTTGCTGACTGGAAACTTGATTTGGATAGCGAGCTTAATCCAGAAATTACAATTGATGACGCTTATGATTTAGTGATGAAATCTGTTGCACCACTTGGTCAAGAATACGCTAATGAAGTCTCACGTTATCAAGAAGAACGTTGGGTTGACTTTGCTGCTAATGCCAATAAAGATTCTGGCGGTTATGCTACTGATCCTTACAAAGTTCACCCTTACATTTTGATGAGTTGGACTGGTCGCATGTCAGATGTTTATACCCTCATCCATGAAATTGGACATTCTGGACAATTTATCTTCTCAGATAATAACCAAAGTTACTTTAATACCCATATGTCAACTTATTACGTTGAAGCTCCTTCTACTTTCAATGAACTCTTGTTAAGTGATTATCTTGAAAAACAATTTGACACACCACGTCAAAAACGTTTTGCCCTTGCTCATCGCTTGACCGATACTTATTTCCATAATTTTATTACTCACCTGCTTGAAGCAGCTTTTCAACGTCGTGTTTACAATCTCATTGAAGATGGAAAAACATTTGGTGCTGAACAGTTAAATAGCATCATGAAAGATGTCCTTAGCCAATTCTGGGGTGACGCTATCGAAATCGATGATGACGCCGCTTTGACTTGGATGCGCCAAAGTCATTACTACTCTGGGCTTTACAGCTATACTTATTCGGCAGGTATGGTGATTTCTACCGCAGGTTACCTTAACCTAAAAAATAATCCAAATGGCGCCAATGACTGGCTTAATTTCTTAAAATCTGGTGGCTCACGTACACCACTTGACACCGCTAAATTAATCGGTGCGGATATTTCTACCGCTCAACCACTCCGTGATACCATTCAATTTTTGAGTGATACCGTTGACCAAATCATCGCTTATACAAAGGAAATTGACCATGACTAATTTATATGATTTTACCGTTAAAGCCCAAGATGGCTCTGACGTTCAACTCTCAAAATACCAAGGAAAAGTCCTTCTTATCGTTAATACTGCAACAGGATGCGGCTTAACACCTCAATACGAAGGACTCCAACAATTGTACGATACTTACCATGACAAAGGTTTTGAAATTCTAGATTTTCCTTGCAACCAATTTTTAAATCAGGCACCGGGGAATGCTGATGAAATCAATACCTTTTGTACACTAAATTATCAAACCACTTTCCCACGCTTTGCTAAAATTAAAGTCAATGGTAAAGAAGCCGACCCTTTATATGATTGGTTAAAAACCGAACAAAAAGGACCACTTGGTAAACGTATTGAATGGAATTTCGCAAAATTCCTCATTGACCAAAATGGTAATGTCGTCAAACGTTTTTCAGCCAAAACAGAACCAAAAACGATTGTTACAGAGATTGAAAGCCTTATCAATAGCAAATAGCTGTCAGACTCTTTGCGACGCCTTTACTAGCGTTACTAACTTTGTAACAGTCCATAGCTAAAATATTAAAAAATATGACAAATTGGTTACAAAATGGACATTGCTTTGATTTTTAAATTTTTTTACGCTAAAATATGACTAATGAGAAGACGAATAAAACCCATTGTTGTTGTAGTTTTCTTTGCCCTCTGTGGGCTACTTCTCGTGATTGGTAAAGCTCACTCAGATAGCTTACATAAGCAACAACTAGCTTCAGCTAAGGATTCTATTCCAACTGTGAGTAGCACGAGTACTACCACTACATCAACTTCTGAAAGTGATGAAGATTTTGTTCTTAATCCGATTATTGATATCTCGGGCTGGCAACTTCCAAGTGAAATTGACTATGACACTTTAGCTCAAAATATTTCTGGTGCTATCGTTCGTGTTTATGGAGGATCACAAATCAGTAAAGATAGCAATGCCGCCTATACAACTGGTGTCGATAAATCGTTTAAGACACATATTAAAGAATTACAAAAACGAAATGTTCCTGTAGCCGTCTATAGTTACGCTCTCGGTACAAGCGTCAAAGAAATGAAAGAGGAAGCTAAGATTTTCTACAAAAACGCTTCTCCTTATAACCCAACTTTTTATTGGATTGACGTCGAAGAAGCTACTATGTCTGACATGAATAAAGGGGTACAGGCTTTCTTAAAAGAGCTCAAAAAACTCGGTGCAGAAAATGTAGGTATCTACATTGGGACTTACTTCATGGATGAACAAGAAATCTCCGTGGATGGTTTTGATGCCGTATGGATTCCTGCCTATGGTTCTGATACTGGTTATTATGATGCTGCGCCACAAACTGATTTAGACTACGACCTCCATCAGTATACCTCACAAGGTTACATCAATGGTTTCGATTCAACACTCGACTTGAACCAAATCGCAGTCACAAAAGATACAAAATCAACTTACGAAAAACTATTTGGCACAACAAGTACAAGCAGTAGCTCAAGTAGCAGTTCAAGCAGCAGCACATCAAGTAGTAGCAAATAAAAAGCTAGGTTTATTCCTAGCTTTTTTAGTGTCTCTAAATTCTCATGTTATTTGTAACATATTTCTCAAAATATTTCCTAACAATTAATGTTAATTTAAGGGTTGAATTTTATAGTAAAACTATGTCAACCAGAAATTATTCACGTAGAAAACGACAACAAAAATCACAAATATTAACCATAGCTGGGCTTGGTGTAGCTACAATTGCACTTATTTTTGTGCTCTCAAAACTTATCTTCTCAGGAATTACAACATTAGCTTCAGATGGTAGTTTAGATTTATCAAGTGCTAGTTCCTATGATGTATCAGAAACCGCTACTGTTTCTGCTTCTGACGCTATCATCTACACTGATGATGGCTCTAGTAGCAAGATTAGTGAAAATACTACTATTACTATCAATGCTTACTATTACGACGCAACCCTTGATGACAAGGATATTACCCTAGCTCAATTTAGCATGGATGGTGATACTTATTATATCGACACAAATGATATTTCGCTTGAACAAGACAACACCATTAACAGCTATATTGCTGAAACATTGGGTTATTCGCATTCTGATATTACAGATGATATCGAAAGTAGTTTTGAGCAAGCAGCTTATAAAACAGATGATGGAAAACCTATCGGTGTTATCATCCATGATACTGGTGTTGATAATTCAACCATCGAAAGCGAAGTCAACTATATGGTGCAAAGTTACGATGAAGAAGGTGTCTTTGTGCATTCGTTCATTGATAGTGATACAATTCTTCGTATTGCTGATGAAGATTACAAAGCTCAAGGTGCAGGTGCCAATGCCAATCCTTACTACATCCAATTTGAATTAACCCATGAGGATTCGAAAAAAGGATTTGCGGAACAGCTTGCAAATGCAGCCTATTACACTGCTTACATGTTGAAAAAATATGACCTTCCTGTAACACTAGGACAAGAAGATGGTGAAGGAACGATTTGGACACATGAAATGGTCAGCCTCTACCTTGGTGGTACTGACCACGTAGACCCAACAGATTATTGGACAGAAACTGCCAATGAATATTTTGGAACTGATTACGACGTTGAAGACTTTGTTGAGCTCGTTCAAGCTTATTATAATAGTCTATAAAAGGTGCAAACTTGTACCTTTTTTATTTTTTAGTACAATAGTATTGAATAATGAATAGAAAGATTGGGAAAAGGTATGGCAAAAAAAGCAAAATTAAAAAAGACCTTAGTTGACCAAATTTTAGACAAGGCTAAAATCCAACATGATAGTTTAGCCATCAATGCACTTAAAGATGAATTACCAGATGACATTGAAAAATCTGATATCTTTAAAACTCTTGCTTTAACAGGTGACAAAACAGGACCACTTATCGGAATTGTTCAAATTACTGAACACCTCTCTGAGAAAAAATTAGCCAAGGTTTCTGGCAATAAAAAAGTCAGCATGATTCCACAAAAAAATCTTCAAAAAACAACTGGCTATATCCATGGCGCTAACAATCCTGTCGGTATTCATCAAAAGCACAACTTCCCTATCTTCATTGACAACCGTGCTTTGGAATTGGGGCAAATGATTGTTTCTGCTGGTGAAGTTGGGCGCTCTATCCGCATTGATAGCCAAGTCTTAGCTGATTTTGTCGGAGCAAGTTTTGCAGATTTAATTGATGACTCACATTGATGTTAGAATAGGAACTGAATGATGAAATTTTATTTTGTACGTCACGGGAAAACACAATGGAACTTGGAAGGACGTTTCCAAGGAGCTAACGGAGATTCACCTCTACTAGAAGAGTCTGTTCACGATTTAGAAAAATTGGGTGATTATCTCCAAAATGTCAAATTCGATGCCGTTTTTTCAAGTGATTTAAAACGTGCAAGTGATACTTGTAAGATTATCATGTCACGCAATCACTACCCAAAAGCTATCAGCTTTCAGCCAGCATTACGTGAATGGCATTTGGGAAAATTGGAAGGAAATAAAATCACAACAATAACTTCTATTTACCCCCAACAAATGAATGCTTTTCGTCATAATCTAGCTAAATTCGACAATGATATTTTTGATGCAGAATCTGTTTACCAAACAACCAAACGTGTGGAGTCTTTCATCAAATCAATGCGACATCAAACTTATCAGAATGTTTTACTCGTTGGACACGGAGCTAATTTTACCGCTTCTATTCGTACTTTATTAGGCTATGAACCAGCTGCTATCCGGGCCAAAGGTGGACTTGATAACGGTAGCGTAACCATTTTAGAAACTAATGACTTTGAAACCTTTACCTGCCTAAAATGGAACGATACGTCTTATAAACAAAAGAAATCTTAACAAGAAAAGCCCTCCTGAAATGTACTGACCCCAAAAAGTTGGACAATTAATTATTGAAAGGATTTAGTCCTGTAT
>CAVAFU010000018.1:0-66854 GCA_963588325.1 Oribacterium sp. | reverse complement strand
CAACGCTATAAGCGTATTAGAACCACTAGCATAGCTAGTGGTTTTCTAGTTACAAAAAAAGGAACCCGAAGGTTCCTATCTATTTTATTCTTATAGGTATAAGAGTTTGAATAAGGCTACTGCTGCGATACCTGCAAGAATTGGAGCGATAACTGGTACCCATGAATACCACCATTTAGAATCGCCTTTGTGTTCACCAAGAACTGATTTAGGAAGCAAAGCATGGACGATACGTGGACCAAGGTCACGTGCAGGGTTAAGACCAGGACCTGTAGGACCACCAAGTGATGCAACAAGTGTCATAACAAGGAAACCAAGTCCTAAGTGAGCTACTGCAAGAGAACCTGTAGTGTATGGTGCAACTTGGCTTGCTGCTGTAGTTGAATCATAACCGTAGTCAGTCAATTTTGCAACTAATTCAGCACCAAAGTAGTTTTTAGTAAGACCCATAGCACCAAAGAAAAGTACAAATGAACCTAAGAACTCATTCAAGAAACCGTTAATCCAAGCTGCTTTGTGGCTTTCTTTTGTACCATCATCAACAGCTGAGATAGTTGAGAATGAACCAAGGATAGCATTTGGATTTTCAGTTTTAAGGTAGTAAGGTTTGTGTGTCATAACGACAAGCAATTGACCAAACATTGCACCAAGTAATTGAGCAATGATGTATTGTGGTACGTGTGACCAGTCAAACAAACCTGAAACGGCAAGAGCAAGTGTGAAGGCTGGGTTGATATGGTTACCTGAAACGTTACCAAACATAAGCGCAGGAATCATAACACCAAAACCATAACCAAGAGCGATAATAACCCAACCTGAGTTATTTCCTTTTGTACCTTTAAGATCAACGTTAGCAACGGCACCGTTACCAAGAATGATAAGCAATGCTGTTCCGATAAATTCTGTGATATATTTCACAGTCCATGTAACATCCATGTGTCTTTATTTCCTCCGAAAAAATATAGTTTAGACAACTAACATTTTATCAAGTATAATAGATAATGTAAAGGTTATCTGTAAAATTAAAACGTTTACTTTATAGAAGGGAAAGTTTCATGAAATATAATCAATTCTCTTTCATTCCAAGACCTGTAGCCACTGCTGAGCATGAATTACAAGGTTTAGGGTTTGAGCTTAATCACGAACAATCTGATAAAACGGCGCTCGAACAATTCTGCCGTAAAATTTTCTTTAATTACAAAGATACGAACTACCCACTTCAACAATTAATTGCTGATTTTGACACAGATTTATTAACTTTTTTTCAATCTGAACGTCCATTAACAGCAGATATTTTTTATACTGTCTCACTCCAACTGCTCGGATTTATTCCACATGTTGATTTTACAGATACCACTGAATTCTTAGAAAAGATTGCCTTTCCGATTAATTATCAAAAAGGGCATATTCTTGAAGCACTCTATCATTTACTAGTTAGTCGCCAAAAATCAGGTATGACTTTGCTTGATGATTTAATTAGCAAAGGTCTCATTCCAGTTGATAATGATTACCATTTTTTCAATGGCAAATCACTAGCAACCTTTGATACCAATGACTTGATACGTGAAGTCGTTTATGTGCAATCACCGCTTGATACAGATAAAGATGGGCAATTAGATTTAATTAAAGTCAATATTATCCGTCCAAAAACAAAACACCAACTTCCAACCATGATGACGGCTAGTCCTTATCATCAAGGAACAAACGTCGTTGCCAACGATAAAAAACTTTACAAAATGGAAGGCGATTTAGCTATTAAACCTGCTGGAAAAATAACGGTTGAAACGCGTACTTTTGAACCTTTAGCCGTTCCAGAAGTTGACCTCCCTATCGGAGAAAGCGAAGAACGTTTCAATTTTATCGACCCTTACACGCTTAATGACTACTTCCTTGCACGTGGTTTTGCCAATATTTACGTTTCTGGGGTTGGAACAGCAGGCTCTGATGGCTTTATGACCAGCGGAGACTATGCACAGGTCGAAAGCTTTAAAGCCGTTATTGACTGGTTAAATGGCAAAGCGGTTGCCTTTTCTAGCCACCGTCGTGACCAAAAAGTTGTCGCTGATTGGGCAAGTGGGCTCGTTTGTACCACTGGGAAATCTTACCTTGGAACAATGTCTACAGCTCTAGCAACGACAGGTGTTGAGGGACTCAAAGTTATTATCGCTGAATCTGCTATCTCATCTTGGTATGATTATTACCGTGAAAACGGGCTTGTTTGCAGCCCTGGCGGTTACCCTGGTGAAGACCTCGATGTTTTAACAGAATTGACTTATTCTCGTAATTTGCTATCTGGTGATTACCTCCGCAATAATGCTCATTACCAAGAACTCCTTGATGAGCAATCGGCACAACTTGACCGCACTTCTGGTGATTACAATCAGTTCTGGCACGACCGTAATTACTTGCCAAATGCTGATAAAGTAAAAGCAACCTGCGTATTTACTCATGGGCTTCAAGATTGGAATGTCAAACCACGCCATATTTTCAATATTTTCAATGCCCTTCCAGATACTGTCGAAAAACATGCCTTTCTTCACCATGGCGAACATGTCTATATGCACAATTGGCAATCCATTGATTTCCGTGAAAGCATGAATACATTACTTTCTGAAAAAATGCTCGGACAAGACAATCACTTTGTTTTACCAACATTGGTTTGGCAAGATAATAGCCAAGAACAAACTTGGACAAGTTTAACAGAATTCGGCAGCAGCAATCAAACGACTTTAGCCCTTGGTACAGACCAACAAATCATTGACAATCATTACGCCAAAGCAGAATTTGAACGCTATAGCAAGAATTTCAGAACCTTCAAGAGTGATTTATTTGCTGGAAAAGCAAATGCTATTTGCCTTGATTTACCAATCGAGCACGACTACCATATTAATGGGCAAATCACCTTGCACCTTGCTGTCAAATCTAGCGAAAATAAAGGAATTCTGTCTGCACAAGTCTTAGATTATGGTGATAAAAAACGCTTCAAAGATGTTCCTTCAGCACTTGATTTACACGCCATTGATAATGGGCGCAACTTCTCACGTGAAGCTTTAAAAGAATTGCCATTTACTCAAACGAAAGAACGGGTCATCACAAAGGGTGTCTTAAACCTCCAAAATCGTACAGATTTATTGACTATTGAAGATATCCCAGCTAACGAATGGATGACCATTGATTTCACCCTTCAACCAAGCATTTACAAACTTGAAAAAGGCGATAGCCTACGTGTTCTTCTCTACACAACAGACTTTGAACACACTATCCGCGACAATAGCAATTACATTTTGACAGTTGATTTAGACCAATCAAGTATTAATCTTCCAGTGGAAAAATAGAATAAATTAAAGATAGTGAAAAAGAGGCTGAGACAAAAAGTTCTCAACCTCTTCTTTTATCTAATTACAATTGCAAACCACCACTACATCTTACAGTCATAACTGAGTATCAAAGGAAGCCTGGCACTTTGAACTGCACCTCTATCGTTAGATTTTTGTCTAACGTTTGGAGGTGCAATTTATTTTTGCTTCAGCCTCTTTTGGCTATTTTTTAAAAGTAAGCAACATCCTTGTTCCATGATTCAATTGACTTTGAATATGGATCGAAGCATCGTGTAATTTCAACGCGTGTTTAACAATAGATAAGCCCAAACCCGTTCCACCAAGCTTTCGTGAACGACTCTTATCAATACGATAGAAACGTTCAAAAATACGTTCTTGCTCTTCTTTAGAGATGCCAATCCCAGTATCTTTAACCTCTAAAAAAACATTATCCTCATTAGACGATATTGTTACATCAACATCGCCTTTATCCCGATTATAAGTAATCGCATTATCGCAAAGATTGTACAAAACGGAATGGATAAGCACCGAATTACCAGTAATAGTCGTTGGCTGCCCTTTCAAATGCAAACCAATCTGACGTTGGCTTGCTTTCGTTGATAAACTTTCCAATACATTTTGTGCAATAGCATAAATATCCAGCTTTTTCATTGGTACTTGGTCTGTTTCATCCAAATGAGACAAATTGATAATATCTTCAACCAGCTGCACCATTCTCTGTGATTCGTTATAAATCTTTCCAGCAAAATGCGGAATGTCATTAGCCAATACCAAGCCATTCACTAACATCTCTGAATAACCTGAAATCACGTGTAATGGTGTTTTAAGTTCATGCGAAACATTTGCTGTAAACTCATGACGCAGTTTTTCAATTTGTAACTGTTCCGTCACATCAACCAAGAGAACAACTAGACCTGTCACAACACCATTAGACAAAATTGGGCGAATAAACACTTTATAACTTTCTTGGTCAAACTGTAAAACACCTTCTTGCTTATTACCTTGAAGACTAGATTCTAACCAATGATTAAACGATAAATCTCTTGTAATTTGTAAAATATCATTTCCTAGACAACTTTGATCTGTTTGAAAAAGCTCTTGTGCTGCCGAGTTAATGCTAATGACACGACATTGAGCATCCAATAGGATAATTCCTTCCTTAATTTTAGAAATAATCGTATCAAATTCGTCTCTTTTCTGGTTAAGTAAAGCTTCCTGCTTAGCTAATTCTTTTTGGTGATAATCAATTCGTCTCAACAACGGCGAAATTTCATCATAAGTATCATTTTTTAATGGTTGATCCAAATTCAAATCATTTAAAGGTGCAACAACACGTTTTGCTGTATAACGTGCCACCCATACAGATAGAAAGATTGCTAAAATAATAATCAATGCCAAAGGTTGAAACATTCTGATAAATAATAGCAAAATACTATGCTGCGTTATCGATAAACGAATGACTGTACCATCATCCAATCGTTGTGCAATATACAAAGATTTTGTAGTCAATGTAGCAGAATAACGAGTGCTTTCACCATAACCATCTTTCAACGCCTCTTTGATCTCTTTACGATTAGCATGATTATCCATCTTTGTGGCATCTGACTGATTATCATAAAGAATATTCCCCTCATTATCTACCCATGTGATACGAAGACCAGATACATTTAATGTGTTAAAATAACTATCACCTTCTAGTGCCACACCTTGAGCAACTAAAACAGTTTCTGTTTGTAACTGTTCTTTTTGAACTTGCGTAAAATAACTATAAAGTACACCCATTATCAAAAGAGTTGCTGACAATAGGATACCTAAAGTGACGAAGAGTGTTGAGCGAAAGATTTTTTTAACCATTTTCTTCCTCCAATCGGTAGCCTACGCCACGAATTGTTTTGATCAAGTGACTAGCATCACCAAGCTTTGTACGCAATGTTCCAATATGAACATCTACAGTTCTAGTCTCACCAACGAAATATTCTCCCCAGACTTGATTTAATAATTCTTGACGTGTGAAGACGCGGTTTGGATATTTCATAAGAAGTCCAAGTAGTTCAAACTCTTTAAGTGTTAAGCTAATGTCTTTACCATCTTTTTTTACTGTATAATTTTGAATATCTAAAGAAAGATTTCCAACCTGTAATATCTGTTTTCTTTGCGATTTTTGACTTCTACGTAAAACAGCTTTAATACGCGAAATCATTTCCATCATGCCAAAAGGTTTAACCAAATAATCATCGGACCCCATATCCAATCCTTTAACTTTATCAAATTCTGTCCCCTTAGCAGTCGCCATAATCACTGGAATGTCCGCAGTAGACATTTTTCCTTTTAATTCTTCTAAAATGCTTAAGCCATCACTTCCAGGCAACATAATATCCAATAAAATTAAGTCAGGTTTCTGACTTTCTATAGCTTGCCAAAATAGCTCAGCATTTGGAAATCCTTGCGCAACAAAACCAGTCGTCTTTAACGTGTACAGCATTAATTCACGGATATCATCATCATCTTCAACACAATAAATCATCAGTCGTCTCCCTCTAATTGCCCTGTAATCGAAAAAATTATCCACTTAGCAATATTAACTGTGTGGTCTCCAATGCGTTCGATGTATTTAGCAACCATCAGAACATCAATAGCATGCTCACCATCTACATCACTGCCTGAAAAGTAAGTCATCAAATCCATCTTTATTGTATCAAATTCTTGGTCAACTGTATTGTCATTTTGGATAACTTGGTTAGCTAAGGATTCATCATCATGAACAAAAGCATCTATGCTGATCGTAACCATTTCAACCACATGACTAACCATACTTTGCAAATGATCTAATTCACGACCAGGCTGAATATGTCCTTGATTGATAATTTCAGCAATCTCAGCCGCCTGTGCGCCAATGCGCTTCATATCATATACCATTTTCAAAACTGCCGAAACACGTCTCAAATCTTTAGCGACAGGTTGCTGCCGTAAAAGTAATTTCAAACATTGCTCTTCAATATCACGTTCTAATTGCTCAATTTTCTGATATGTTTTAATAACATTATTAACCAAATAAGAATCGTCAGTTTTTAAAAACTGGACAGATTTAGAAATAACATCCTCACACAAAGCCCCCATGAAGATAACATTTTTAGTCAACTCTTGCAATTGATTTTCAAATTTTGAACGAATCATCCAAATCTCCCTGTAATATAATTTTCTGTTCTCTCATCCTGAGGAAGTGAAAATAACTGACTAGTTTTATTAAACTCAACAACTTCCCCCATTAAAAAGAATGCTGTTTTATCTGAAATTCTAACAGCTTGTTGCATATTGTGAGTAACCATAACAATGCTATATTTCTTTTTCAACTCAATAACCAAATCTTCAATTTTTGACGTTGATATAGGGTCTAAGGCACTTGTTGGTTCATCCATTAGAAGAACATCTGGCTCAATAGCCAGTGCACGCGCAATACAAAGTCGCTGCTGTTGTCCCCCCGATAAGCCCATTGCAGATTTGCTTAACCTATCCTTCACCTCATCCCAAATAGCCGCTTGTTTCAGAGAACGTTCAACAATCTCATCTAACTCCGTTTTAGCATGGATTCCATGCGTTCTTGGTCCAAAGGCAATATTATCATAAATGCTCATCGGAAACGGATTCGGTTTTTGGAAGACCATTCCAACTTTTTTACGAAGCTTATTAATATCTAAATCACAGTAAATATCTTCACCATCCAAAAGCACTTTTCCTGTAATACGACAATCTTTGACCAAGTCATTCATTCGATTAAGGCTCTTTAAAAGTGTGGATTTACCACATCCCGAAGGACCTATAAAAGCTGTAATCTCATTTGCTGGAATTTCTAAATGAATCGATTTCAAAGCATGAAATTCCCCATAATATAAATCCAAGTTATCAATAATTAGTTTACTCATCATCCATCTCGCTTCCTAAACGTTTTGCTACCAAACCAGATAAAAAATTAATGCCAATGACCAAAAGCAATAAAACAACCGCTGTCGCGTAAGTTTGATTGATATAAAGACCTTCACCCGAAATAGCGTACATATGAACCGCTAACGTTCGAGACGAACTAAATACATTCTTTGCAACCTCAGCTACTGTACCTGCTGTAAAGATAAGAGCAGCCGACTCTCCAATGATACGACCAATTGCCAAAATAATTCCCGAAAAAATTCCTGGTATAGCACTCGGCAGGACAATTTTAAAAATAGTTCTTAATTTTCCAGCGCCAAGCGCAAATGCTCCTTCACGGTAACTAGTTGGAACCGAAAGTAAGGCCTCCTCGGTCGTTCTCATAACTAAAGGAAGAATCATAATACTCAACGTCATCGAACCCGATAACAAAGAAAGTCCAAAATGTACATATTTTACAAAGAAAAGTGCTCCAAATAATCCATAAATAATTGATGGAATACCTGATAATGTTTCTGTAGCAATTCTAATGATATTTACTATCGGATTACCTTTCTTAGCATATTCCGTTAAATAAATGGAACCACCTATACCTATTGGAATTGCAATAAGTAACGTCAACCCTGTGATAAATAAAGTATTGATAAGAGCTGGCAGTAACGAAACATTTTCCGTTGTATAAGTAAAAGAGAATAAAGCTTTATTGAGATGTGGAACACCTTTGACTAAAATATAACCAACAATAAAAATAATCACTAAAAAACTTAAGAAAGCCGCGAAATAGACCAAACCAAAAAGGATGAATGACACAAAATCTTGTCTACGAGATGCTGCTCTCTGCTTTAACGTTCTTTGATTAATATTTTCCATACACCTTATTCCTCTTTATGCAGTAGGGAGAAACAGATATTGATAATGAGTACAAAAATAAATAGAACAACAGCTGTACCAATAAGTGCCTCTCTATGAAGTCCCGTTGAATAACCCATTTCCATAACAATATTAGTCGTTAAAGTTCTCACCCCTGATGTTAATGCCTTCGGCAATATAGCTTGATTACCTGCTACCATAATAACTGCCATGGTTTCTCCAACAGCACGCCCAAGTCCAAGAATTATTGCTGCTAGAAGGCCTCTCTTAGCAGCAGGTAAAACAACAAAAAAGATACTTCTCTCATGTGAAGCCCCTAAAGCTAAACCTCCCTCATAGTAGTGATGAGGGACAGCACGAATAGCCGTCTCAGAAACACTAACGATTATCGGTAAAATCATAATTCCTAGAAGAATGGCTGCTGTTAGAACTCCCATACCATAACCACCGATATAATCACGAACAAAGGGAACCAAAACTACTAAACCAAAGAAGCCATACACAACTGAAGGAATACCTGCCATTAAATTAATACCTGCCTTTAATGGCTTATATAGCTTATTGGGACAAAAATATGCCATAAACACCGCAGTCAAAATTCCAATTGGAACACCAATGACTAGAGCCCCCAACGTCACATAAAGTGAGCCTACTATCATTGGCAATATCCCAAACTCATTACTAGATGGACGCCAAACCTCCCCAAATAGAAACTTTATAATACCTATTTCCTTAATCGCAGGCAGTCCATTTGAAAATAGAAAAATACAAATAAGTAAAACTGAAACAATGGAAATACAGGCGGTAAGGAAAAATACCGCTTGCATTACTTTTTCGCTTTTATGATTCATGAAATCCTCTTAATCAGATAGTTCTTTCCAAGTTGTGATCTCGCCAGAGAAAATACTCTTGACTTGTTCACTCGTAAGATTATCTATCGTATTATTTTTATTGACAATAACTGCAATACCATCCATAGCAATAACCGTTGAGTTAACACCTTGTGCTATCTCGCTATCTTCTAGTTCTCGTGAAGCCATTCCGATATCTGATGTTCCATCAATCGTGTCCGTAATTCCCGTTGAAGAATCGCTTTGTTGAATTTCAATAGTAACACCAGAGTTCACTTTCGTATAGGCTTCTTTTAATTTTTCCATAACAGGTGTCACCGAACTTGAACCTGAAATAACAACTTTTCCAGAAGTAACACTCGCTTGATACGTATCCTCATTGTCTAAGGGAATGTAACCATTTTCTTCAACAATGGCTTGCCCATCACTACTTAAAATGAAATTGATAAAATCTTTCGCAGCCTTACTAATATCTTCTTTGGTCACAATATTAAACGGACGTGAGATTTTATAAGAACCATCCTTTATGTTTTCTACACTAGCTTTTGTGCCATCAATTTTTAAAACTTTAACACTATCATTTAAAGAACCTAAAGAGGCATAACCGATTGCTAAATCGTCTCCTGCAACAGTTGTTAGAGTTACTGATGTTGAGTTAGTCACGATGGCGTTCGCAGTTGTTAAATCAACAGTATCACCACTACTATTCTTTTCCTCTAACCCAAATAAATCTATAAAAGCACCACGTGTTCCTGAACCTTCCTCACGAGAAACAACACTGATTTGTTTGGATTCTGATGAATTTGACTTACTACAAGCTGTCAAAACAACTCCCACTCCAACAAATGCAAGTAACATTAGCATTTTCCATTTTTTCATGATATTCTCCTTTAACATCTTTATGCTGCTTATTATAATGAGCAAGTATCAAATCTATTACCAAGTTTTTGTAAAATTTTTGTAAAATCATTCCAAAACTTGCTAAGAATTTCACGCCAAGCTTTTTCCAAACTTTAAGTTCTATCCGAAAGATGCTATAATATTAATATCTTTTTCAAGAAATATTTCCAAATAAATCAAGCTTTTAGCCTTGTTACGAAAGGAATTTAAAAAATCTTATGATGAACATGCAAAACATGATGCGCCAAGCTCAAAAACTCCAAAAACAAATGGAGAAAAAACAAGCTGAATTAGCAAGCACAACTTTTACTGGTAAATCAGCTCAAGATTTAGTTGTTGCTGAATTTACTGGTGATAAAAAATTGGTAAACATCACTTTTAAAGAAGCTATCGTTGACCCAGATGATGTGGAAACACTTCAAGATATGACAACTCAAGCTATTAACGATGCGCTTTCTCAAATCGATGATACTACTCAAAAAACACTAGGCGCATTCGCAGGAAAATTACCATTTTAATTAATAAAATCAAAAAGACTCGAACCCTAAGGTTCGAGTCTTTTTTAAGCTTCTTTTGCTGTTTCTAAACAATATGATTTTTCATGACAATGTGGGCAAGTTAATTTTCGCGTTTTAGGGGTGTGACGAGCTATCACAAATTCCTTGTAGGTTGGTTGAAACAGGTGATGACAATTGGGGCAGATATAAGCCACTTTACGTGAAAAACGATAAGACAACGTTAATAATGTGCCAACATATACCAAACCAATGCCGATACCAACTCCTTGCCAAACGACAGATTGTGGACGACTTGCAAGCCAAGCAATGCAAAGAACAAAAATAAGAATCGTTGCTAGATTGCTAATCCACATCCGTTTTTGCAAACGACGCCAAGCTAATTGATTTTTCATGGTAAGAGAAATGTCTGATAAAAATTCTAATGACTGTCCCGATTGGTCCTTAACCCTGTCAAGCAAGTTGACAGTAGTGTCAAGTTTAGCTTTCTTGTCAGCAAGTTCACGCTTTGTTTCCTTGATATGCTCGATAAGCAACAATTCCAAAACTTGCTTTGCATTCTCTTCAGCAAAGATACGTTTTATCTGCTCAATCGAAAAATCAAGTTCGCGTAAAAAGCAAATCATTCGCAACTGCTCCAAATCACTATCCATATAGATTCGGCGACCACCTTCTGTCAAATCAGATGGCGACAAAATACCACGTTTATCATAATATTGCACCGTGCGAACCGAAACACCTGCCAACTTCGCCAATTCCCCAGTCGTATAAGATTGAGACATTCCTTTCACCTCCTTTCTGCCCTTATTATAGGACATGCCCCAACGTCACAAGCAAGGGGTTACCTTAGATGATTTTTTATTTTTTGAAAAATAGCTGAGCTTTTAGCTAAAAAAGCCACCTAAAGCTGCAAAAGGATTGTCGCCGTGTTCTTCTTCCTGTTGATTTAAATAAGATTTATTGTCATCAAATTCCATGAATTTCTCATAAACTAAGGCTGTCATTCGAGCATCTTCGAGTGAATTATGACCATGACCAGAAATGCCTAAAAAGTCTGCCACACTTGTTAACTTAAGATTGGCAATTCCATTCAAGTCTGTGCTACGACGTTCAAAAGCTTCGTCATATAAATCAACCTTGTAAAGCTCTGTCAAGTCTAACTCATTTTCAGCAAGCAAAGGAAGGTCTGATTTTAAAGCATTGTAACCAACCAAAGCAGTATTTCCTACAAAGTCTTTAAAATCATCTAAAACCTTGTCAAGCTTTGGAGCGTTAGCAATTTTCTCAGAAGTAATCCCTGTTAAGCCATTAATAAATGATTGCAACGGTACATCTGTGTAAACATAAGTGTCAAAGTTGTCAACCTCATGTCCATCTTTAAACTTTACTGCTGATACCTGAATAATATGACTGACCTCATTAACCGTATTAAATTCTAAATCAAAAGCAATGTATTCTGACAGCTTCTCCATAATGCCTCCTTAAATTTTCACATCAAAATTATTTTCATAAAATAAAGCTGGAACGTTTGTCCCAGCTTCCGATTGTTTATTTTCCACCAAAAAGACGCGCTAAGAATCCTTTCGGAGCTGCTTCTTCTTGAATTTTTTCTTCTGACTTCGTTTGAATTTCTTCTACTTCAGCCTTGGCTTCATTAAGTTCAAGTTGAAGACGTTTTGTGTCTTCCATTGCAGCAAGTGTCAATTGTTGTTGTTGATCAAGCTGCTTGTCTTTTTCACCAATTTGCACATCTTTAACACGAAGTTGTTCATCTTTTGAAGCAAGTTGTTTGTCCTTAGCTTTCAACTGCTCGTAAAGACGTGTGATTTCAGTGTTCTTTTCGTCTACCAAGATTTCTAGAAGTTCGCGTTGTTTTGTTTCTTCATCAATTGGCTCATCTTCAAAAATGGTTTTTTTGTAGATTTCTTCCAATTTAATCAAACCACTTCGGTTGACAACGGTAACTCCTTTTTCGTTTTTATCGACGTCTTCTTCTGGCAGACTCTTGACACGGTTATTGACCGCTTGGCGGCTAACTCCTAGAATCTCAGCCAGCTCGCTAACTGTTTTTTCAATTGCCATAATATCCTCTTTTACGTTGAAATTTCTTATGAAAAGGATAACATAACAGACTTTAATTGTCAATTTTTACCAAGTATATTGACCGCCTTAACAACGATAATATCAAGTTTTTTTGCAATAATGTCAACTTCCTGTCATTTTCTGTAAACTTATGCATTAGATTTTCTAAAAGTACCCAATCTTACTTGCCAAGAGAAAAACATTTTATGCTACAATAGCTATATGAATACATACGACACTATTATCATCGGCGGTGGTCCCGCTGGTATGATGGCTGCCATTTCGAGCAGTTATTATGGCAACAAAACATTACTCATCGACAAAAACAAAAGATTAGGGAAAAAACTAGCTGGAACTGGCGGCGGACGCTGCAATGTTACCAATAACGGTACCATTGATGACCTAATGGAAGGCATTCCTGGAAATGGACGCTTTCTTTACAGTGTTTTTTCACAATTTGATAATCATGACATTATTCGATTTTTTGAGGAAAATGGCGTTGCTTTAAAAGTTGAAGACCATGGACGCGTTTTTCCAAAAACAGATAAATCAAAAACGATTATTGATGCCCTCACCCATAAAATCACGGAACTCGGTGGAAAAATTTTAACCAATACTGAAATTGTCTCTGTTAAAAAAATCGATGACCTTTTCCACATCAAATCTGCTACAGATGAATTTATTTGTGGAAAACTTATCGTGACAACTGGCGGTAAAGCTTATCCATCCACAGGCTCAACAGGTTTTGGTTATGAAATTGCTCGCCATTTTAAACTCAAAATCACTGAACTTGAAGCAGCTGAAAGTCCATTATTAACAGATTTTCCACATAAAGAACTCCAAGGCATCTCGTTAGATGATGTGAGTTTAACTTATCAAAAACATCATATCACGCACGATTTGCTCTTTACACACTTTGGGTTGTCTGGTCCTGCTGCACTGCGTATGTCAAGTTTTATTAAAGGTGGAGAAACCATTACACTTGATGTTATCCCCAAAATCTCCACAGATGAGCTGCACACATTTTTAGCGGAGCATCGTGAGAAATCGCTCAAAAATACTCTCAAAATGCTTGTTCCAGAGCGCTTAGCGAGCTTTTTAGCGCAGCCATTTCCTGAAAAAGTTAAACAATTAACACCACAGCAAGAAAAAGAGCTTGTGGATAATCTTAAGGCAATGCCTATTAAGGTTACTGGAAAAATGTCTTTAGCTAAGTCTTTCGTCACTAAAGGCGGCGTTGATTTAAAAGAAATCAATCCAAAAACTCTTGAGAGTAAGCAAGTTCCAGGACTTCACTTTGCTGGTGAGGTGCTTGATATCAATGCTCATACGGGAGGGTTCAATATCACGGTTGCCCTGTGCACAGGTTGGGTGGCAGGAAGCCTGCATTATTAACTTATCCACAATTTTATAATCACATTAATTAACCTTTGGGACAATGTTCCGAAGGTTTTTTTGAAAAAAATATTTAACTAGTTAACTTTTTTCTTGCATATTGTTTTGAAAGTGTTATAATAAATATTGTTAACCAGTTAAGTAAAAGGAGATAAAATGGCTAAAAAATCAAAAATTGCTAGATATAACAGACAACTTAAGCTCATTGAGCAGTATGCAGACTTGCGCCGCGAATTAAAAGCAAAAGGCGATTACGAAGCCCTACGTAAATTACCTCGCGATTCAAATCCAAATCGTTTGAAAAACCGTGACCGCATTGACGGACGTCCACATGCCTATATGCGAAAATTCGGTGTTAGTCGAATCAATTTCCGTGACCTTGCACACAAAGGACAACTTCCTGGCGTCAAAAAAGCCAGCTGGTAAGCCCTTATAGAAAGAAAAAGTTTTTATCGCAAAAAAATCTGAGAATCGTTTCTCAGATTTTTTGTGTATTAAATTGTGCAAAATGATTGATGGGTTTAATTACTTTGGAATGATTTGATACTTATAATAACGATTATCCACAGCTAAAATTGGAAAATCAATAGGTAAATCAGATTGCTCAATTTCTCTAAATCCTGCTTTCTGGTAAAAATATTGAGCCGCTACAAATTCTGATGTTGTTCCAAGAAAAATCGCACTCTTCTGCTTTTCTTGACAATAATCAGTAAATGCTTTTAACAATTTCTTTCCTAAACCTGCTTTTCGATAAGTCGCAGCCACAAACATTTTCTTTAAAGCAACATTATTTTCTCTAAGAGCAACTAAACCAATACAACCCAAAACCTTTTTCTCATCATCCACAGCTACCCAAAACTGACCGCCTTGATTTTGATAAGAATTTTCAATATCTAGTAGGTCAGGCTGCTCCGCTAACGAAATGGGAATTGAGAACTCTTTTTGCTGAATATTTAAAATCAAGTCTATCACTGCTTGATTAAATTTAGGTTCAAAAACTTTTATTTCCATAATTTCTCCCTATTTCTCACAAAACTTCTCGTAATTTTTCGATATCTTCTTGTGTTGTTGACCAGCTGGTTGCTAAGCGAATGACGGTGTGCTTGTCATCATATTTTTCCCAAAAACTATAAGCAAGCTTTTCAGCTAAAGCGTCTAGTTTATCATTTTCCACAATGACAAATTGTTGATTTGTCGGTGAAGCAAAGTAAAAACGATACCCTTTTTCTTGTAGGATTTCTTTCAATTGCTCTGCCATATTAATGGCATGTTTTCCAAGTTCAAAATAAAGATTATCCGTAAAGAAGAGGTCAAATTGGACACCAAGCAACCACCCTTTTGCTAAAAGTGCCCCATGTTGTTTAACAGTTGTCACAAAATGTTTTGGCGCCTTACGTGTGAAAACGACAGCTTCTCCGATAAATGCTCCCATTTTAGTCCCACCAATGTAAAAGACATCTGACAAGGCAGCAATCGTTGGTAAATCAACATTTGTTTCCTTTGCTGCCAAACCATAACCCAAACGAGCCCCATCAATGAATAAAGGCAATTGGTATTGATGACAAACATCTGAAATCGCCGTTAATTCCTCTTTGCTATAAAGAGTACCGTATTCAGTTGGGTGTGAAATATAAACCATCCCTGGAAAGACCATGTGTTCGTGATTACCATCTTGATAAAAATCAGCAACATACTCTGCCAATTCATCAGCGTTGATTTTCCCTTGATGTGATGGTAATGTTAAAACTTTATGCCCTGTGAATTCGATAGCACCAGCTTCATGAACACTGATATGACCAGTATCTGCAGCAATAACGCCTTCGTAAGATGTTAACAAACTGTCAATAACCACTTGATTAGTCTGAGTTCCTCCTGATAGGAAGAAAATGTCAGCCTCAGGACAGTCACAAGCTTGTTTAATCTTATCTGCTGCTTGTACACAATAATCATCCATGCCATAACCAGCTAGGCTTTCTTGATTACTATCCACAAGTGCTTGAAGCAACTGTGGATGAATGCCCTTATTATAGTCATTTTCAAAATGTAACATCTTAGTACCTCTCTTTTTTAATTGCATTTACAATAATATTGAGATTATTATAACACTTTTTATTGTAAATGCAATATTTTTTTGCTAAAATTTTTAACAAGGAGACAATTATGTTTAAAATTATTCGAACTATCGGTGCTGTCACCCGCACCATCCAAATTGATTCTAATAACCATTTCAAAGAACTTGGGCTTAATAACAACCTTTTTATTTACATTATTCGTACTTGTGAACAACCTGGTATGTTTTTAGGAGAATTGGCTGATAATGTTCAAATTGACCGCACAACAGCCTTTAGAACCATCAAAAAACTGGTTAAGCTCGGCTATTTTGACCTAAAAAACGATTCTATCAACCAAAAAATCAAACGTGTTTACCCAACACAAAAAGCCATGGACATTTATCCACAGCTTCATGAATATGAACAGCAACAATCTGATTTTCTATTATCAAACTTATCCACAGAAGAAATTGCACAGCTCGAAAAACTGATGGCAAAATTAAAATATTAGCCGTAAAATCGCCATACTGATAATACCTGTGATAACCGCATATAATAAATTCTTAGATTTATATGCGATGTAGAATGTTGGCAAACTTGCTAGAACTTCTAAGCCTTTTAGATGTGGCAAATGACCAATTTCAGTATCAAAAAGACTTGAAAACGTCAACGCAAATAAAATTGAAACAGGTAAATATTTTAAAAAACGGATAACAATATCAGGCAAGCCTTTATATTTTACAAGGATAAAAGGAGCAACTCGCGGTACCCAAGAAACCACAAATCCTAAAAGAATTGCCAATAAAACATAACCACTAACGCTCATCTAACACTACCCCCACACTACAACCAATCAAAGTCGACACCAAAACAGCTAGGGCACTTGATAGAAAAATAGCACACACTAAAAAACTAATCGCAACAGCTGCTAAAATAATCCCCAATTTCTTGATTCCTTCACTGACCATGGCTTCAATTTGGAAAACAAGCAACCCGATAAACATACCAATTAAGGCAAAATCCAAACCAAAAGTTTCTGGATTAGGGATAATGCTTCCCAGTAAAGTTCCCACAATTGTGGATAAAACCCATGCCGCATAACTCAACAAATTATTACCATGCATCCAGCTGGCTGCTATCGACTTATTATGAACATTTTCACCGAGCAAAACACCATAGCTTTCATCTGTAATCAAGCTAGCTATGCCAATATTATTCAAAAAACTTGTCTGAGTAAAGATAGTTGTGGCGTGCAAACTCATTAGCATATTACGTAAATTAACCAAAAAAACGGTCAAAGTTACTGAAGCCAAATCAGCACGCGCCAGCAACATAGCACACATTGCAAACTGTGCTGAACCACCGTAGACCAAAAGGCTCATCAAGACGACTTCTACTGCTGACAATCCTGAGGCAGATGCCACGATTCCAAAAGCCAGACCAATCGAGATATAACCTAAAGCTGTTGGCAGCGCATCTTGGAGCCCTTCTTTAAATCCTTTTTCCTGCATGAAAACTCCTTAATAATCAAACATCACACAAAGAACAAATAAATATTAGTTATCATTATAAAATACCCTTGCAACGTTTACAAGGGTATTTTGATTTTAAATCATAAGATTAAAAGATTTCTACTCGTTTAAGATAATCATCTACTGTCAAAACAGTAGCAAATTCACCTTGAAGTGAAATAAGATTAATGCGATGTAACTCTTCGGGTTCTACTAAGTTTCCTGATAAGTCAGGCAAAGCAAAGGTGACCGTAGCATCTGACAATAATGTAACATCAAATCCCAGATTGCCAGCCATGCGAGTTGTTGTTGAGACACAATGTGGCAAAGTAAAACCAGCTATTACCAATTGCTGAATCTCATTTTCTCTTAGGTACTCTTCTAAAGATGTCCCTATAAAAGCACTATTAACTTGCTTTTCAAACACAGGTTCATTTTCCTGTGGTTCAAAACCGACCATTATCTCACGATTACTATCTTCGTAGAATGCCCCTTCTGGTGACAAAGAACGATGAACAACATGAATAACAGGTTGATTATTCTGTCTAAAATGCCTTAATATCTTTGAAATTCTTTCCTCAGCACAAGGATTATTACGTTTGCCAAAACGTTCCGATAAGAAGCCTTTCTGAATATCAATTAAAAGTAAAGCTGTTTTCATATTCTTTACCTCCTTGGGTATTCGTTATCAGGGATATGGTACTTAGTCCAAACTATCAAAAGCCAAGCTTGGTTTCGCATTTAAATCCAAATCAGCAAAATGTCCTTTATCGTATTCAATCGCTGCTGCTAGAGAAATCATTCCAGCATTATCCCCACAAAGACGTAATGGCGGAATAACAACTTCTGCTTCTGTGATTTCATCAGCCAAGCGTTCACGTAAACCTTGGTTAGCAGCCACACCACCCGCTACAACAAGTGTTTTGACAGGATATTTTTCGAGTGCTTTTTTTGTTTTAGCCATTAAAACATCTAAAACCGCTGCTTGGAAAGAAGCTGATAAATCTTCATTTGAAAGTGTTTCTCCCTTTTGAGCAGCATTGTGATGCAAATTGATAAATGCTGATTTTAAACCTGAAAATGAAAATTCAAGATTATCTTCTTTCAACATGGCACGTGGAAAATCATAAATATCTTTTCCTTGATGAGCTAGTTGGTCAATTTCTCGTCCAGCAGGATAAGTCAAGCCCATGACACGACCAACCTTATCGTAAGCCTCACCAACAGCATCATCACGCGTTTCACCAACAATTTTATAATTTCCTGGCTCAGAGACATAAACTAATTCAGTATGTCCACCAGAAACCAAAAGTGCCATTAAAGGATAAGCTAATGGTTTGACTTGACGTGCTGCCATTAAATGCCCAGCCATATGATTAACAGGAATCAATGGCAAATGATTTGCCCAAGCAAACGCCTTAGCAGCAGCCATCCCCACTAAAATCGCTCCAACTAAACCAGGACCATAAGTGACTGCCACCGCATCAAGGTCGCTAACATCAATCCCAGCTTCCGCTAAAGCATCTTTAAAACAAGTTGTAATCACTTCAACATGGTGACGACTGGCAACTTCTGGAACAACACCGCCAAAACGTTTATGGCTTTCAATTTGGCTGGCGATGACATTGCTGAGAATCTCGCTTTCATTTTTTAAAACCGCAATACTTGTTTCATCACAAGAACTTTCTACGGCTAAAATATATCTATCTTTCATTACTTTTTTACCTTTCATTACCCTCACGCTTCATAATAATCGCATCTTCAATTGGTTCATGATAATATTGCTTACGTTTGCCAATCACCTCAAAGCCAAACTTTTGATACAAAGCTTGCGCTGGTGTATTTGACGCACGCACTTCCAAAAAAATGGGAAAATCAACCTGGTCTAGATTTGCTAATAATTGACTTCCTAAACCATGCCCTTGATAAGCTTTTTTGATAGCAATATTTGTGATTTCTAACTCACCAACAAGTTGCTGAATAGCTAAAAAACCGATTATTTCTTTATCTTCTTCCACAAAAAAATAATCCACACTATCTTGTTGCATATCTGATAAAATCTGTTTTTCTGTCCACGGAGACACGTCATAAACATCAGACAAAATATCGTAAACAGCCGTAACTTTTTGGGTTAATTCTTTCATTTTAGATACGTTTAACATAATCAGCAGTTGTATCTTCTTGGTGTGTTTTAAGCCAATTTTCTTCTGCTTCCACACGTTTTAAGTAATTTGGAACAAAGCTATCCACATCAGCTGGTTCAAGACTTTGACCATATTGTCCAATAGCATAGGCTGATGGCAAAATAGGTAAAATCTCAGCATTTGGTAACACTTCTTCGATTTGTTCGCGGAAATTATCCACTTCACCAACAAAAATAACCTTATCTTCGTCCTTAACAGCTTCTAAAACAGCTGTAAAATTCATATGTTGGTCTGCTTTAACAGACTGACCATTTTTATAAAATCCAGCATAAACATTGTTACGACGGGCATCCATCACTGGAACAACTAGCCCATCAAAATCAGCTGCCGCAGCAAGCGCATAAAGGCTTGAGACACCTACTAATTCTATATTTAACGTATACGCCAATGTCTTAGCTGTCGCAACCGCCACGCGCAAACCAGTATAAGAACCTGGTCCTTGAGCTACAGCAATTCTATCCAAATCAGCTGGCTCTAAGTCCACAGCTTTCATCAAAAAATCAATCGCAGGCATTAAATTAATACTGTGATTTTTTTTAATATTTATCGTAACATCGGCTAATAAATTTTCACCATCTAAGATGGCAACAGACAAAGCCTTACTTGAAGTATCAAAGGCTAAAACTTTCATCATTTAAATTCCCTCACTTGATTATACTTCTTATTTTATGATATAATTTTAATAATTGCAACGAATCAAGGTTAAATCAATTACTCGTAAAATTTCATAGATATTTGCCAAGTAGGAAAGAACCTATTTGACAGGTTTTTTGTAGTATGATTTACCACAGGTATAAATGAAAGGAAAACTATGATTTATAAAGTTTTTTACCAAGAAACAAAAGAACGTAACCCACGCCGTGAGCAAACTAAAGTGCTCTATTTAGAAATTGATGCCGCAACAGAACTTGAAGGACGCATCAAAACACGTAAACTCGTTGAAGAAAAAACACCTTACAACGTTGAATACATTGAACTTCTATCAGATAAACACCTAGCTTACGAAAAAGAAACGGGTGTCTTTAAATTAACGGAGTTATAACATGTCACAAATCAATTTAAAACCCGAAGAAGTTGGGGTTTATGCAATTGGTGGTCTTGGAGAAATCGGAAAAAACACATACGGTATTGAATATCAAGATGAAATTATCATCGTTGATGCTGGTATCAAATTCCCAGAAGATGAACTTCTAGGGATTGATTATGTCATTCCAGACTATTCTTATATCGTTGACAATATTGACCGTATCAAAGGTCTTGTCATTACACACGGTCACGAAGACCACATTGGTGGGATTCCATTTCTTTTAAAGCAAGCTAATATTCCAATTTATGCTGGACCATTAGCACTTGCACTCATCAAAGGAAAATTAGAAGAACACGGACTTCTCCGTGACGCTAAACTTTACGAAATCAATGCTAATACAGAATTAACATTTAAAAATATCAGCGTTACTTTCTTCCGTACAACCCACTCAATTCCAGAACCTCTAGGAATCGTTATCCACACCCCACAAGGGAAAATCGTCTGCACAGGGGACTTCAAATTTGACTGGACACCAGTTGGTGAACCAGCAGATATCCACCGTATGGCTGCCCTTGGTGAAGATGGTGTGCTATGCTTACTATCAGATTCAACCAACGCTGAAGTTCCAACATTTACAAATTCAGAAAAAGTCGTTGGACAATCTATTATGAAGATTATCGAAGGCATTCATGGACGTATTATTTTTGCATCATTTGCCTCAAATATCTTCCGTCTTCAACAAGCTGCCGAAGCAGCAGTTAAAACAGGACGTAAAATCGTTGTCTTTGGACGTTCAATGGAAAAAGCCATTGTTAATGGTATCGAACTTGGTTACATCAAAGTTCCTAAAGGAACATTCATCGAGCCAAGCGAACTCAAAGAATACCACGCTAGTGAGATTTTAATCATGTGTACAGGTAGCCAAGGGGAATCAATGGCTGCGCTAGCACGTATTGCTAATGGTACACACCGCCAAGTAACACTACAACCTGGGGATACAGTTATCTTCTCATCTAACCCAATTCCTGGTAACACAACAAGTGTTAACAAACTGATTAACACTATCCAAGAAGCTGGTGTTGAAGTTATCCACGGTAAAGTCAACAATATCCACACGTCTGGTCACGGTGGACAACAAGAACAAAAATTAATGCTTCGTTTGATGAAGCCAAAATACTTCATGCCTGTTCACGGTGAATACCGTATGCTTAAAATCCATGCTGGTTTAGCAATGGATACAGGTGTACCAAAAGATAACATCTTTATCATGGAAAACGGTGATGTTCTTGCGCTTACAGCTAATTCAGCTCGCCGTGCTGGACATTTCAATGCCCAAGATATTTATGTTGACGGTAATGGTATCGGAGATATCGGTGCTGCTGTGCTTCGCGACCGCCACGATTTATCAGAAGACGGTGTCGTCCTTGCTGTCGCAACCGTTGATTTTGACACTCAAATGATTCTTGCTGGTCCAGATATCCTCAGTCGTGGATTTATCTACATGCGCGAATCAGGTGACCTTATTCGTGAAAGCCAACGTGTTCTTTTCAATGCGATTCGTATCGCTTTGAAAAACAAAGACGCAAGTATTCAATCTGTTAATGGTGCAATTGTTAACGCTCTTCGCCCATTCTTATATGAAAAAACAGAACGTGAGCCAATCATTATTCCAATGATTCTCACCCCAGATGAAAAATAAATCACAAGAGACTAGGAAAATTCCTAGCCTCTTTTTTCCACAACTTATCCACAAAAAACAAAAGCAGCTTGAAAACTTTCAAACTGCTTTTTCTATATATTACATTAATAGGTAGTTGTCGGATAAATATAACTAACAGTACCAGCTGTTTTACTATTTGTTGGGTCAAACCAACCACGGTAATTGTCAATCCATTGTTTATCACCATAGTTTGATTCAAGTACTTGAATTTCACCGCTTGCGCTTACAGCTGTCACATAGGCTACGTGTCCATAACTATCAGGGTCAGTCCAACAAATAATCGCTCCAACCTCTGCTTGTGTCCCAACAGTATACCCTTGTAAAGCTGCATTGGCTGCCCAGTCACCAGCATTTCCCCACCAGTTACTTGCCCACGTTGCTAACTCTTTAACACCCCATGTGCATTGACCTACTGGATAGGTGTTATCACTACTAGTATCAACTGTAGAAGCTGTTGTGCTAACGTCATTTGAAGTTTCTTCCACAACTGGATTTTGGTCAGGGACTTGAAGCGTTTGACCAGGAACAATCGTATCATAGATTGACATACCATTTAAAGCTGCCAAATCATAGACATCCATCCCATATAATTGCGATACACTATAAAAAGAATCTCCACTTTGTAGTGTATAAGTATCTGCTTCTGCATTCACTTGTGAAAATAGCAGAGCTCCTGAAACTGTTGCTGTTGCTAAAGCTAATTGTGTTTTTCGATTCATAAACATCCGTCTCCCAATTTTTAATTACCATTAGTATATCAACCTATTGTTACAAATTGTATAAAATAATGTAAGCGTTGTATTTCATTTTACTTTATCTTAAAATACAACCTTATAAAAATTGACAGCTTGTCTATAATTCTCATGAAACTTTGAAAATTCAAATTGAAACCACTGACATAACTTATCCCTTTCTAATGACAATAAAAACCCGCCCTTGGCGAGTTTTTGTGGTTATTTTATTGTACAACCATGATACGAAGACCTTGGTCAATTTTTTCTGCAGCTTTACGACCTTCGCGGATACCCCAAATCACAAGACTTGGACCACGGCGAGCATCACCAGCAACAAAGACACGGTCATTATTAGTTGAATAATCGTCGTAAACACTTTGAACTCCAAATTGTTCAAAGAGTGATTTTTCAGCTCCAGTGAATCCCATTGCTAACAAAACGAGGTCTGCTTTGATAATTTCTTCTGTTCCTTCAATTGGTTTGAAACCAGGACCAACTTTGATAGTCTTAGCAGCAATGACTTGACCACGATCAGCACCGATAAATTCAGTTGTTGATGTCGCATAAGTTGTCAATTCAGTATCTTGCACGAAATTAGCTTCTTCTTGCCCATAACCCACGCGCTTAATCATTGGATATTGTGGCCATGGATTTGTTGGTAAGCGTTTTTCTGGCGGTTCTGGAGTGATTTCAAGCTGTCTAACACTAGCTGCGCCCAAACGAACAGCCGTACCGATACAGTCATTACCTGTATCACCACCACCGATAACAAGAACATGTTTACCTTCAAGTGTTGGACCAAGCTTTTTATTATCAGAAGCAAGGACATTTTTAGTTGTTTCAGTCAAGAAATCAACAGCAAAACGCACACCTGACAAATGACGACCTGGAACATCCAAATCACGTGGCACACTGGCACCAGTTGCAAGAACAACACGATCATATTCTTTCAACAATTCATCAGCAGTAACATCACGTCCTACCTCAGTATTGGCAACAAAATTAATACCAAGTTTTTCCATAACATCAATACGACGTTGGACAATTTCTTTATCCAATTTCATATTTGGAATACCATACATCAAAAGTCCGCCAAATCGGTCACTGCGTTCGTAGACTGTTACGCTATGTCCAAGTTTATTAAGACGCCAAGCAGCTGAAAGTCCTGCAGGTCCAGAACCGATAACAGCAACTTTAAATCCTGTACGGTAAGTTGGACGACCTGAATCTTCTACCCAACCATTTTCAAAAGCAGTATCGATAATAAAACGTTCATTATCATGAATCGTAACACCAGAGCCATTAAGACCTTCTGTACAGCCTTTTTCACATGGTGCTGGACAAACACGTCCAGTCATCTCTGGAAATGGATTTGTGCGTGATAAACGCTCAAAAGCACGTTTATAATCACCTTTATAAACCAAATCGTTCCATTCAGGAATCAAGTTGTCATTTGGACAACCTGAAACCGCACGTCCTCCACCATAGAAAGCTCCTGAATGACAGAATGGAATCCCACAAGACATACAACGAGCAGCTTGTTTTTGACGTTCTTCTTCTGATAATGGAACTTGTAATTCCTCAAAGTCCAAGATGCGTTCAGCAACAGGACGAAACGGATTATCTTTACGTTCATATTTCAAAAATCCAAATGGATTAGCCATTTTATTTACCTCCTGTCACTTGTGCGAGAAGTTCTTCTTTCTCTGCAGCGGTTTCTGCACCACCTGTAGCAATTTCAAAGGTACGTAATTCAAGTTCGTCACCTTCTAAACCAGTTTTAGCAAGTGCATATTCAATGTTATTAATTTCATGGAATTCAGTTGGGTAAACTTTAACAAATTTATCCACTTCTTGTGCCCAATTATCAAGCAAGCGTTTAGCTTTAGCACTACCAGTATATTCATAGTGTTTTTGAATCATGTCTACCAAGACATCATCACCACGTGTTTCGCCAACTTTATAGAGGTCAACCATTTCTTGGTTAACTTTTTCAGCAAAATCACCATTAACGTCATAAACGTAAGCAACACCACCACTCATACCAGCAGCAAAGTTACGACCAGTTGTTCCAAGGATAACTGCAACACCACCTGTCATGTATTCACAACCGTGTGCTCCGACACCTTCGACAACAACTTTAGCACCAGAATTACGAACACAGAAACGTTCACCTGCACGACCAGCGAAGTAAGCTTCACCTTTAACAGCACCAAAGAGTGCAACGTTCCCAACAATTGGAGAGTTTTCCACATCATAAGCTGCATCATGTGGTGGTTTAACAATCAAACGTCCACCTGACATTGATTTGGCAATGTAGTCATTGGCTTCACCGACTAATGTCAATTCCATACCTTGTGTGATAAAGCTTGCAAATGATTGACCAGCGATACCAGTATATTCATATTTAATCAAACCTGGTTCTACAGTATCATTACCATAGCGTTCAGCCATCCATCCTGCCATTCTAGCACCAACAGCACGTTGAACGTTGTTAATTGATTCTTTAACAGTCACGCTTGCACCATTATCAACAGCGGCTTTGGCAAATCCATCCAATTCTTTCCATTGACGCGCATCAGCAAATGGGTCTTCTGTCTTACGGTCAATTGGGTAAGCTGTACCAAGCATACGTGAGAAATCAAGCGATTTCGCTTTACCTTTTGGAATGAATTTAGCTTTCAAGATTTCAGAATGTCCAACCATTTCATCAACAGAACGGAAACCAAGTTCAGCCATGTATTCACGTAATTCTTCTGCCATGAACATCATCATGTTAATCACATGTTCAGGTTTACCAGCAAAGTGTTTACGAAGTTCTGGATTTTGTGTTGCTACACCAACTGGACAAGTATTAAGTGAGCAGACACGCATCATCACACAGCCGATAGAAATCAATGCCAAACTTGCAAATGAATATTCTTCTGCTCCAAGAAGAGTGGCAATGGCAACATCACGACCAGTCATCAATTTACCATCAGTTTCAAGTGTCATACGTTGACGGAGACGGTTAAGTGATAATGTTTGATGAGCTTCTGCCAAGCCCATTTCCCATGGAAGACCAGCATCACGAACAGAGTTACGAGGAGAAGCTCCTGTACCACCGTCATAACCAGAGATAACGACTTTATCAGCACCAGCTTTTACACAACCTGTCGCAATTGTACCAACACCAGTACTTGAAACCAATTTGACATTGATTTTAGCGTAAGGATTGATAGCTTTAAGGTCATAAATCAATTGTGCCAAATCTTCAATTGAGTAGATATCATGGTGAGGTGGTGGTGAAATCAAGCGAACACCAGGCGTTGCACCACGAATTTCAGCAACCCAAGGGAAGACTTTTTGACCAGGTAACTGTCCACCCTCACCAGGTTTTGCACCTTGAGCTAATTTAATTTGAAGTTCTTCAGCTGACATAAGGTATTCAGCATTAACACCAAAACGTCCTGAGGCAACTTGTTTGATTTTTGAGTTCAAATTACGTCCATCTGGTTGTACTTTGAAACGATTACGATTTTCGCCACCTTCACCAGAGTTTGATTTCGCTCCGATTGAGTTCATCGCTTCGGCAATTGTTTCGTGAGCTTCTTTAGAAAGTGAACCAAAACTCATGGCACCAACTTTGAAACGTTTAACGATAGTTTCAGCTGGTTCTACCTCAGACAAATCAACTTTTGGACGGTCAGATTTAAATTCCCAAATAGAACGAAGTGTTGTCGGCGTTGACAATGCTTCTTTGTCCAATTCAGCTGTGTATTCTTTAAAGAGTTTGTAATCCCCTTTACGAACAGCTTGTTGGAAATTGTAAATAGTATGTGGATTGAAAAGGTGATACTCGCCATCTGCTTTAAATTGATAGATACCACCACTTTGAAGATAGTCGCCACGACGAGGACCAAAAGCATCTTCCATACGTTGAAGGTATTCTTTTTCAATTTGATCAAGTGACAAACCACCGATACGTGTCACTGTACCTGTAAAGTACTTGTTAACAACTGAATCAGACAATCCAACGGCTTCAAATAATTGAGCGCCTTTATAACCAAGGATTGTTGAAATCCCCATACGGCTCATTACTTTGACAATACCTTTTTCGGCTGCTTTACGATATTTTTCAAAAGCAAGTTCGTCTTTGCCATATTCTTTCAATGTTGCATAAGCACCGTAAGGATGAACTGCTGCTGCACCATAACCAACTAAAGTTGCAAAATGATGAACTTCAACAGCTTCTGCTGTATCAACAACAATTGAGAACTGGCTTGCTTTTCCTTTAACAACCATGTAGTTATTCAAACCAGAAACAGCTAACAACATTGGAATAGTTGTTTGATTTTCTTGAACATTACGGTCTGAAAGAATGATAATCTTGCTACCATTATCAACAGCTTTTTCGGCTGCTTTAAAGAGATTTTCTAACGCACGTTGCAAACGATTATGTGATGGCTCAACAACATCATAAACTGTTGATAAAGTTGTTGCACGATAACGGTCGTCTTGCAAATTAGCAATTTTAGCAAAATCTTGACTTGATAAAACAGGGCTGTCAATTTTAACTTTAACACAGTTATCAGCACCATCAGCTTTGAAATTACCATCACCACCAAGATAAACACTTGTTGAAACGACAATTTGTTCACGAATAGCATCAATTGGTGGGTTTGTAACTTGTGCAAATTGTTGTTTGAAGAATGTGAATAAAGATTGGCTCTTATTAGAAAGAACAGCTAATGGGCTATCAAATCCCATTGAAATAACAGGTTCTTCACCTTTTTCAGACATTGGCAAAATAACTGTTCTGATAACCTCTTCTGTATAACCATAAGCTTTCCACATTGTTTCAACATCGTTAGCTTCTTGGTCTAATTCAACAGCTTCAAAGTCGTTCAGATGAGCAATATTTTCGTCAACCCACTCTTTATATGGATGTTGTGCAGCATAGTATGCTTTCACTTCTTCATTGCGCATCAATTTACCAGAAGTAGTGTCAATCAACATCATGTTACCAGGACCAAGCACACCTTTTTCAATAACACGGCTTGGCTCAAGGTCAACAACTCCAGATTCACTTGAACAAATCAAGAAATTATCTTTCGTCAATGAGTAGCGGCTAGGACGCAAACCATTACGGTCCAAACGCGCACCAACCATATCACCGTCAGTGAAAACAAGCGCTGCTGGACCATCCCATGGTGCTACGAAACTTGAAGCATATTCATAGAAAGCTTTCAAATCATCTGAAAGCCCAGACTCATCACCCCAAGCTTCAGGTACCATCATTAAAAGACTTTGTGGAATATCACGACCATTACGATAAAGGTATTCTAAACAGTTTTCCAACTTGGCAGAATCTGAATTTTCTTCGTTGTAAACTTCAATTTGATGGCTGTGCATCCAGTTTTCAGCACCACGAAGCGTATTAATTTCACCATTGTGTGCTAAAAAGCGGAATGGCTGTGCACGGTCCCAAGAAGGGAAGGTATTTGTAGAGAAACGTGAGTGTGTCAAGGCAATATGAGATTTAAAATGCTCATCTTGCAAATCAGGATAAAAAAGACCTACTTGGAAAGCATGAAGCATTCCTTTGTACACAATTGTCTTACTTGAAAGTGAGCAAATGAAAAATTCATCGGCAGAAAAACTCTTTTCAAGTTGACGACGCAAACGGAACAATTTATCCTCAAAATCACGACCAGCTTTTGTATCATCAGGTTTTTTAACGAAAACTTGTACAAAACTTGGCATAATTTCTTGAGCAGCGGGACCACAATTATCATAATTAAATGGTACATCACGTGTCATCAAGACATGAAAACCTGCTAGTTTAATTTCAGCTTTCACAGCTTCTAAAAGACTAACTTTAGCCTCAGTATCTTGAGGTAAAAATAGTTGCGCAACCGCGTAATCGCCTTTTTTAGGCAAGTCATAACCTGCTTCTTTTGCTTTTAATTGGAAAAATTCATCAGGCAAAGCAAGTAGCATCCCCGCACCGTCTCCTGTATCAGGCTCTGCACCTGTACCTCCACGGTGGTTCATACGAGTCAACATTGTTAAGGCATAATCAATCAAAGTATGGCTAGCTTTACCATCAAGCTGTGCAACAAACCCCATACCACAAGCATCCGATTCAAAAGATGGATCCCAAAGCGTTGTCTGTTGCGCTCTCAAAGCACTCTCATTCATAGCTTTTACTCCTATCATTAGTACAAATAGTCCAAAATAGTCTAATTATTCAGAATATTTACCTTAAATTATACCACATTATGTCAGATTAGAATAGTTCTTATTTGAACTTTCTAACTATAATGTGGTAATTTTTGGTAAAAAAAAGACAGCCAGAAGCTGTCTCATTTACTACTTCTTAGTATAAATCTAAATAGTTATCAATTTCCCATTGTGAAACAAAGGCCGCATAGCTTGACCATTCAATTTTCTTAGCTTCTACAAAGTTAACATAGATGTGTTCACCAAGCGCTGCTTTAACAATTTCATCGTCTTGCAATGCTTTAACTGCATTATGCAAAGTAGAAGGAAGATCACGAATACCAGCTTCTTTACGTTCTTCTTCAGTCATAACATAGATATTTGATTCAACTGGAGCTGGAGCTTCAATTTTGTTTTCAATACCGTCAAGACCTGCTTCAAGAAGAACAGCAAGTGCAAGATATGGGTTAGCAGTTGGGTCAACAGAACGAAGTTCCAAACGAGTACCCATACCACGTGATGCAGGAACGCGGATAAGTGGTGAACGGTTACGTCCAGCCCATGCAATATAAACTGGTGCTTCATAACCAGGAACCAAACGTTTGTATGAGTTTACAGTTGGGTTCATGATTGCAGTATAGTTATAAGCATGTTTCATCAAACCGCCAAGGAAGTAATAAGCTGTTTCTGACAATTGCATACCTTTTGGATCTTCTGGATCAAAGAATGCATTTTGACCATCGTAATCAAACAATGACATGTTACAGTGCATACCTGAACCGTTGATACCGAATTTTGGTTTAGCCATGAATGTAGCGTAAAGACCATGTTTACGAGCAATTGTTTTAACAACAAGTTTGAAAATTTGAATGTTATCACAAGCTTTCAAAACATCAGCATATTTAAAGTCAATTTCATGTTGACCAATAGCCACTTCGTGGTGACTTGCTTCAACTTCAAATCCCATTTCAGTCAAAACATTAACGATTTCACGACGTGTATTGTCGGCAAGGTCAGTTGGTGCAAGGTCGAAGTAACCACCGCGGTCGTTTACTTCAAGAGTAGGTTCACCTTTTTCATCTAATTTGAACAAGAAGAATTCTGGTTCTGGTCCAAGGTTAAATGATTTGAAACCAACTTTTTCCATGTGACGAAGAGCACGTTTCAAGTTACCACGTGGGTCACCTGCAAATGGTTCACCTTCAGCAGTGTAGATATCACAGATTAAACCTGCAACAGCTCCATTTTCACCACCCCAAGGGAAGACTGTCCAAGTGTCAAGATCTGGGTGCAAGAACATGTCAGATTCGTTGATACGTACAAAACCTTCGATTGAAGAACCATCAAACATAGCTTTGTTTGATAATACTTTGTCAAGTTGTTCATCAGTTGCTGGAATTTCCACGTTTTTCAATGTTCCAGCGATATCTGAGAACATTAAACGCAAGAATGTTACATTTTTTTCTTTGACTTCGCGACGAATGTCAGCTGCTGTAATAGTCATGAATTAAGGTCTCCTTTTTAAAACCGAAATAACCGAGCGGCGCTGTTTTTAGATGCGCCAGTTGCTAATGTACTGTGATGGGGCCGAAAAACGACCTTGGTTACGGAGTTCATCTTGTAAGATACGACGAACATCAGCATCTGTTAAAGATTTCTGTTTCTGATGTGCTTTATCTTGTCGCTCCGCATATTCACGCTTAATAGCTGCAATATTAAGCCCTTCATCAAGAAAATCTTTAATTTCGAGCAATCGATCCATATCGTTTAACGAATACATACGACGATTCCCCGACGTCCTCTCTGGGGTAATTAAACCCTGATCTTCATAATAACGAATCTGGCGTGCTGTTAAATCCGTCAACTTCATTACTGTTCCAATGGGAAATACCGCCATTGAACGTCTGAGTTCTTTTTCTTTCATGATGACCTCCTTCCGACACTTATTATAGTCTGAAAATTCTAAACTGTCAACCCCTTATGTAAGAAAATATAACATAAATGCAAATTTTTTAGTTTTTATCACGTAATAGTGCCCTAATCTTATCAACATCTGAATTAACAAGGATAGCTACAAAGACACCACAGAAGGTCTCAAAAACCCTTGCAAATACATATAATATCGTATCACCAGCAGGAATTGACAAAGTAATAATCAAAAGTGCTGACGTCCCTCCAATGATTCCTGCTTTATTATTAATAGAGACGTTAATCATAATACCTAACATGGTAAAAATAGGGACAAAAATCAAAGTAACCCAGAATTGATTATGGAAAATTTGATTGATGAAAAAGAAGAGCAAAGATAAAAAACCACCAACACTATTTCCAACCACACGTGAAAAACCAAAGTGGACACTCTTATCCAAGCTCTCACGTAGACTGAAAACAGCCGTCAGCGTTCCTATCTGCAGCCCTTCCCATCCAAATAAATGAAAAATTAATAAAACCAGAAAAACAGCTAAGCCTGTTTTAAACGTACGCATTCCCAACTTAAACTTACTCGGGTCAAACTTATAATTCGATAAAAGATTTTTTAAATATTTCATAACTCACAACCATTCGTATTTCTTTTATTGTAACATATTTTCAAAATGATTTGTGCGCCTTCATTTAATATCAATAGCACTTACACCGATTATTAGCCTTTATTTGATAGATAATAAGGATTTTTAAACAACAAAAAAAGGACAGCTAAGCTGTCCTCATATCATCTCAATAAAGATGATTATTTATCTGTCAATGCAGCAAGTCCTGGAAGTACTTTACCTTCAAGAAGTTCCATAGAAGCTCCACCACCAGTAGAGATCCATGAGAATTTATCTGCACGACCAAGGTTGATAGCTGCAGCGGCTGAGTCACCACCACCGATGATTGATTTAACGCCTGGTTGTTTAACGATAGCGTCCATTACACCGATTGTACCAGCTTGGAAGTCAGGGTTTTCGAACACACCCATAGGTCCGTTCCATACAACTGTTTTAGCACCAGTCAATTCTTCGTCAAATTTAGCGATAGATTTAGGACCGATATCAAGACCAAGGAATCCAGCGTCTACAGCTGCACCTTCAGTATCTTTAACTTCAGTGTAGTCAGCAAAAGCGTTAGCTTCTTTTGAGTCAACTGGCAAGATCAATTTACCGTCAGCTTTAGCCAAAAGTTCTTTAGCAACATCAAGTTTGTCTTCTTCAACAAGTGAGTTACCGATTTCGATACCTTGTGCTTTAAGGAATGTGTAAGTCATACCACCACCGATAAGGACTTTATCAGCTTTTTTCAACAAGTTTTCGATAACACCGATTTTATCTGAAACTTTTGAACCACCAAGGATAGCGATAAATGGACGAACTGGTTTTTCAACAGCTTCTTGGATGTATGCAATTTCGTTTTCAAGAAGGAAACCTGCAACAGCTTTTTCAACGTTTGCAGAGATACCTACGTTAGATGCGTGTGCACGGTGTGCAGTACCGAATGCATCGTTAACGAAGATTCCGTCACCAAGTGAAGCCCAGTATTTACCAAGTTCTGGATCGTTTTTAGATTCTTTTTTACCGTCAACATCTTCAAAACGAGTGTTTTCAACAAGAAGAACTTCACCGTCTTTAAGGTTGTTGATAGCTTCTTCAAGTTCAGCACCACGTGTAACACCTGGGAAGACAACTTCTTGACCAAGTTTAGCTGCCAAATCAGCTGCTACAGGAGCAAGAGATTTACCTTCTTTATCAGCTTCTTCTTTAACACGTCCAAGGTGAGAGAAAAGAATTGCACGACCACCTTGTTCGATGATGTACTTGATTGTTGGAAGAGCCGCAGAAATACGGTTGTCGTTAGTGATAACGCCATCTTTCAAAGGCACGTTAAAGTCAACACGGACAAGAACTTTTTTGCCTTTCAAATCAACGTCTTTAACAGTCAATTTAGCCATTTGATAGGACTCCTTATTATTTTTTATACATGCTAATTATATCACAAAACCTGTAAAAGAGATAGCAAAATCAGTACATTTTGTCCTCCATCCCTTACTTAACAGGAAAATTGCGAACAATTTTGCATAATTTTACAATATACAAAAAAGAGAGGAACGAATCCTCTCTTCTTCAGCTAACTCATTGATTATTTAGCAATTTTTGCGAAGTATTCAAGAGTACGAACAAGTTGTGAAGTGTAAGACATTTCGTTGTCGTACCATGAAACAGTTTTAACCAATTGAGTACCGTCAGCTGCTTCAGTTACTTCTGTTTGAGTTGCGTCAAACAATGAACCGAATGAGATACCTACGATATCGCGTGAAACGATTGGGTCAGTGTTGTAACCGAATGATTCAGTTGCAGCAGCTTGCATAGCAGCGTTTACTTCTTCAGCAGTTACTTTTTTGTCAAGAACTGAAACAAGTTCAGTAAGTGATCCAGTTGGAACTGGTACACGTTGTGCATGACCTTGAAGTTTACCGTTCAATTCTGGGATAACAAGACCGATAGCTTTAGCAGCACCAGTTGAGTTAGGAACGATGTTTTCAGCAGCAGCACGTGCGCGACGGAAGTCACCTTTACGGTGTGGTGCGTCAAGAGTCATTTGGTCACCAGTGTAACCGTGAACTGTAGTCATTGTACCAACTTTAAGACCGAATGATTTGTTCAAAGCATCAGCCATTGGTGCAAGACAGTTTGTTGTACATGAACCAGCTGAGATAACTGTTTCAGTACCATCAAGAATTTCGTGGTTAGTGTTAAATACGATTGTTTTAACATCTGATCCACCAGGAGCTGTGATAACAACTTTTTTAGCTCCACCTTCGTGCAAGTGTTTTTCAGCAGCAGCTTTAGTTGCAAAGAAACCAGTTGCTTCAAGAACGATTTCTACACCATCGTTAGCCCAGTCGATTTGTTCTGGGTCACGTTCTGCAGAAACTTTAACGAATTTACCGTTAACTTCAAAACCACCATCTTTAACAACAACGTCACCGTTGAAACGTCCTTGAGTTGTATCATATTTCAACAAGTGAGCAAGCATTGCTGGGTCAGTAAGGTCGTTAATACGAGCTACTTCAACACCTTCAACGTTTTGGATACGACGGAATGCAAGACGACCGATACGACCGAAACCGTTAATACCAACTTTAACTACCATTAGTGATTTCCTCCTTATGAAAATCAAAAAAAATTTTTATTTTAAAAGGTTTCCCTTTTAGACAATTGTGAAAAGATTAACTTACGTAGGCACAAATCAACCTTTCAACATTAGTATTATATAACTATTTCGCCAAAATTGCAAATATTATTACCGTTTTCATAGCAAAAAAGGACGCTCTTTTGAGCATCCTTTTTATCAGTAATTATTCACCAGAATTTTTCTTGATGATTTCTTCTTGAACTGATTTTGGAACGTCTTCATAGTGGTCAAATACCATCATGAATGTACCACGTCCTTGAGTTGCAGAACGAAGAACTGTTGCGTAACCAAACATTTCAGCAAGTGGAACGAAGGCACGAACGATTTGGCTGTTACCGTGAGCTTCCATACCATCAACACGTCCACGACGAGCTGTTACGTGACCCATAACGTCACCAAGGTTTTCTTCTGGAGCTGTGATTGTAACAAGCATCATTGGTTCAAGAATAACTGGTTGTGCAGTTTTAGCAGCTTCTTTAAGGGCAAGAGATGCTGCGATCTTGAAGGCAGTTTCAGATGAGTCGACATCGTGGTAAGAACCATCGTAAAGTTTAGCTTTAACGTCAACCATTGGGTAACCAGCAAGAACACCGTTTGCCATAGATTCTTGAAGACCTTTTTCTACTGCAGGGATGAATTCACGAGGAACCACACCACCGACGATAGCATTTTCGAATTCGAATCCTTTACCTTCTTCATTTGGAGTAAATTCAATCCAAACATCACCGAATTGACCTTTACCACCAGATTGGCGTTTGAAGAATCCACGTGCTTGTGTAGCTTTACGGAATGTTTCACGGTATGATACTTGTGGAGCACCTACGTTAGCTTCAACTTTGAATTCACGTTTCATACGGTCAACAAGGACGTCAAGGTGAAGTTCACCCATACCAGAGATAACTGTTTCACCAGTTTCAACGTTAGTTTCAACACGGAATGTTGGGTCTTCTTCAGCAAGTTTTTGAAGAGCGATACCCATTTTATCTTGGTCAGCTTTAGATTTAGGTTCAACCATCAATTGGATAACTGGTTCTGGAACTTCGATTGATTCAAGGATGACTTTAGCTTTTTCATCTGTCAATGAGTCACCAGTTGTAGTATCTTTCAAACCAACAGCGGCAGCGATATCACCTGCGTAAACAGTTTCGATTTCGTTACGGTGGTTAGCGTGCATTTGAAGGATACGTCCGATACGTTCACGTTTACCTTTAGAAGTGTTAAGAACGTAAGAACCGCTGTTCAATACACCTGAGTAAACACGGAAGAATGTCAAACGACCTACGAATGGGTCAGTCATGATCTTGAACGCAAGGGCTGCAAATGGTTCTTCATCTGAAGCTGGACGTTCTTCTTCTTCATCTGTATCTGGGTTGATACCTTTGATTGCAGGGATGTCAAGTGGGCTTGGAAGGTAGTCGATAACCGCATCAAGCATCATTTGAACACCTTTGTTTTTGAAGGCAGAACCACAAAGAACTGGGAAGAATTCAACGTTGATAGTTGCTTTACGGATAGCAGCTTTCAATTCAGCTTCAGTGATTTCTTCACCTTCAAGGTATTTCATCATCAATTCTTCATCAGTTTCAGCAACTGCTTCGATCAATTTTTCACGGTATTCGTTAGCTTGATCTACGTATTCAGCTGGGATTTCTTCTTCAAGAATATCTGTACCAAGGTCGTTAGTATAGATTTCAGCTTTCATTTTAACCAAGTCGATGATACCGTTGAAGCTATCTTCTGAACCGATTGGCAATTGAATTGGGTGAGCATTTGCTTGAAGACGATCGTGAAGTGTGCTTACTGAGTAAAGGAAGTCAGCACCGATTTTGTCCATTTTGTTTGAGAATACGATACGAGGTACACCGTATTCAGTTGCTTGACGCCAAACTGTTTCAGTTTGAGGTTCAACACCTGATTGTGAGTCAAGAACTGTTACCGCACCATCAAGAACACGAAGTGAACGTTGTACTTCGATAGTGAAGTCCACGTGCCCTGGTGTGTCGATAATGTTTACACGGTAGTCTTTCCATTGTGCAGTTGTAGCGGCAGATGTGATTGTGATACCACGTTCTTGCTCTTGTTCCATCCAGTCCATTTGTGAAGCACCTTCGTGTGTTTCACCGATTTTATGGATTTTACCAGTATAGTAAAGAATACGCTCAGTAGTTGTTGTTTTACCAGCATCGACGTGAGCCATGATACCGATGTTACGAGTTTTTTCTAGTGAAAATTCGCGAGCCATTTTTTTCTCCTATTATAAATTTAGTTTACTACTCTATTATAGCATACTTTTAGAACGGATAGGCAGGACCTACCCGTTCTAAACATGCTTTATTAAATTTGATACGTTTTAACAGGTACAGTTAGCCCTGTTAAACACAGCTTGAATACGGTAGTAAATGGTATTCTAAGCTTCGTATCTTTATATCGCAGATTACCAGCGGAAGTGTGCGAATGCACGGTTTGCTTCTGCCATACGGTGTGTATCTTCGCGTTTTTTAACTGAAGCACCAGTGTTGTTAGCTGCATCCAAGATTTCTTTTGCAAGACGATCTTTCATAGTGTGTTCACCACGAGCACGTGATGCGTTTACCAACCAACGAAGTCCAAGAGTTGTACGACGTTCTGGACGAACTTCAACTGGGACTTGGTAGTTAGAACCACCAACACGACGAGCACGTACTTCAAGAACAGGCATGATGTTTTCCATAGCTGTTTCGAATACTTCAAGTGCATCGTTTCCAGTAGCTTCTTTAATTTGTTCAAATGCATCATAAACGATTGATGCAGCTGTACCACGTTTACCATCAAGCATAACACGGTTGATAAGACGTGTTACAAGTTGTGAATTGTATAATGGATCTGGCAATACTTCGCGTTTAGGCGCTCTATTTTTACGACTCATTCTTTCTTATCCCCCTTCTATTATCCTTTAGGACGTTTAGCACCGTATTTAGAACGGCTTTGTTTACGGTCAGCAACACCTGCAGTATCAAGTGCACCACGAACGATGTGGTAACGTACCCCTGGAAGGTCTTTTACACGTCCACCACGGATAAGAACAACACTGTGTTCTTGAAGGTTGTGTCCGATACCTGGGATGTATGCAGTAACTTCGATAAGGTTGCTCAAACGTACACGAGCGAATTTACGAAGGGCTGAGTTAGGTTTTTTAGGTGTCATTGTTCCAACACGTGTTGCAACACCACGTTTTTGTGGTGAAGATACGTTTGTTTGAACTTTTTTGTGGCTGTTGTAACCAACGTTAAGTGCTGGTGATTTAGATTTTTCAACTTTAGATTTACGTGGTTTACGTACCAACTGGTTGATTGTAGGCATCTACTTTTCTCCTGTAAGATTTTTATTTTGGTTGATAAGTACTTGGTGACAGTCCTTATCTAAAATGTGTACTTTGCAACATTTGTCAGCACGTCTCTGTACACTCTGGAGAGACCAAAAGTAAAAAGTACCGTTCATTATGATAACACAAGTCACTTAGTATGTCAACCGAATTTGCTTTATTTTATCGCTTTTTGACAAAAAAAGAAGCCTTAATTAGGCTCCTTTTTCACTTAATCAAAAATATTACCAATTTCTACTTTGACATGGTTATTTTTAACATCAATTTCTGAAACTTTTAGAAGTGATTTGTAAGTCATTCGATCACGTTTTTCTTGGGCATTTTCAGCAAAGACTGCCACACCGACAAGAGTGCTATCAAATTCTTTCAAAAGGCTAACCATACCAGAGATTGTTCCCCCACCTTTAAGGAAATCGTCGACAATCAAGACACGACTATTTGGCTTCAAGCTACGTTTAGACAAGAACATCTTTTCAATACGGTCACTTGAACCACTAGCATAATTGACTGAGACGGTTGAACCTTCTGTAATTTTAAGGTCACGTCGAACAATAACAAATGGAACGTTTAAAATATTTGCTACTGCATTTGCCAAAGGCACACCTTTTGTTGCCACTGTCATAACAGCGTCAATTTTATTGCCTTTAAAAGCATTCGCAACAATACGTCCAACACTTTGCAAAATATTAGGGGTACTTAATAAATCTGATAGGTAAATGTAACCACCTGGAAGAATACGATTACTTTCTGAAAGTCGGTCACGTAATTCTTCAATAACTGCTTTAGCTTCTTCATCAGAGATTCCTGGTGTAAAAATGACACCTCCACTTGCCCCTGTGACTGTTTCAATTTCGCCGATACCAGCTTCTTCAAAAGCTTTTTTAATGATGGCGATATCTTCAGAGATAGAAGATTTTGCTGCTTCATATTTTTCAGCAAATGTATTCAAGCTTGTAAGCTTATAGGGGTTGTTAATCAAATAGTTGGAGATGACAACCATGCGTTCACTACGTCGTAATTTCATAATTTCTCCATTTTCAATATCTGTTTTTTGTCATTATATCATAAGAAAGCAAAAAAAACGAACATTTAACTAAAAAATGTCCGTTTTTTATGTTTTTCCCTAATGTAAAGGGATTATTAAAAGAAAAATGTTAAAATGTTCTGCTTTTTTGTACTTTTATAATTTAGGTTTATAGAATGAACGATTATCCATTGCGAAAATACGATTTGTCATTTCGCCTTCATCAACACGACCTAACGCTGTTGTCATCATCATCATTTCAGCATCGATATTATCAATAATATGAATGATTTCTGCTTCCATGACACGTGGTCGAACAGGGCTACCGTATTCTAATAAGCCATGGTGACTTAAAACAACGTGGCGTAAAATAATCACATCTTCTTTGGTATCGTCAATATTTAGCTCAGTAAGAACCTTTGTGATTTCTTCATCAATCAAAGCAATGTGTCCGATTAAGTTCCCACGAACGGTATATTCTGTGTTGTCTGGTCCTGTTAATTCAATGACTTTTGCTAAATCATGAAGCATAATCCCTGCATAAAGCAAGCTTTTATTGAGTTGTGGGTAGATATCACCGATAGCGTCCGCTAAGCGTACCATTGTTGCTGTATGATAGGCAAGTCCAGATTCAAAAGCATGGTGATTTGTCTTAGCCGCAGGATAAGTGAAAAATTCTTTGTCATATTTGCGGTACAATGCACGGACAACACGCTGCCAGACTGCATTTTCAATCTTAAACATCATTTGTTCAAGGTAATCTTTGACATCAACAACATCAACAGGTGATTTTTCTCGGAAATCTTTTGGATCATTTGGCTCACCTTCGCGTGTGTTACGAAGTGTGATTTGATTAACTTGAGGGGTACCGTTATAAACTTCACGGCGTCCTTTCATATAAACCACTTTACCAGCGACAAATTCTTCAACGTTGTAAGGTTGAGCATCCCAAAGATTACCAGAAATTTCGCCAGTATCATCTTGGAATGTAAAAGCAATATAATCCTTGCCAGCTCTCGTTTTACGAAGCTCTGCGGATTTAATTAAGTAGAACCCTTCAAAGAGTTCATCTTTTTTCATTTGATTAATTTTCATGATTTTCCTCGTCTTCTAATGGTGGGAGGTTAAGTAAACTTGTCGTTGCTTGGTCCTGATAGGATTCAACAGTGTTTAAAGCACGAATAATAGCATTTGTTCTTGTGGAAATGAGGCTATCCAAGGTGTTGTTAGCAGTATTGATTTGTTTTTGGGCTTTGACTAACATATTACCAAATTTTTCAAATTCCACTTTAACATTTCCTAAAATTTTGCTAATATCATTTGCATTTTTCTGAATATTGAGAGTTTTGAAGCCGACAGCAAGCGAATTGAGAAGCGCTGATAAGGTTGATGGCCCCGCTACGACAATATTTTCGTCACGTCGTAAGCTATCAAAGAAGCTAGCATTACGAACCACTTCTGAATACAAACCTTCGGTCGGTAAAAACATAATACCAAAATTAGTTGTCTCAGGTGGATTGAGGTATTTTTTATTGATGTCTTTAGCAAAGCGTTTGATACTGTTTAGAAGTGACTTGCGATAAAGTTCAACTTGTTCTTTATCACCTGTCTCATAAGCATCTTCCAAACGATAGTAATCTTCCAGAGGGAATTTTGAATCGATTGGTAAATAGACATAGCCATCATCTGTGCCAGGAAGTTTGATGGCATATTCAACACGCTCACTTGAACCAGAAACCGTTGGAAATTCGCGTTCGTACTGGCTTGGTGTCATGATGTCTTCAATGATTTGTCCTAGTTGCAATTCACCCAATATACCACGTGTTTTTGTATTAGAAAGGACTTTGTTAAGGGTGCCGACATCTTGTGCTACAGTTTTCATTTCACCCAAGCCTTGGTTAACAGATTCCAACTGTTTTGAGACTGTTTCAAACGAAGCTTTCAAACGATTTTGTAGCGTTTGTTCGAGTTTTTCTTCGACAGTTCTACGCATTTCTTCCAGACGTTTTTCATTTGATTCTTGCATTTCTTTGACAGAATTTGTCAAATTGCGGTTAATCGTTTCTAAACGTTGGTCTGAGCGGTCACGATTTTCATTCAAACTTTGGTGAAGAACATCGCGAATATCATTTAATTGTGTGTATAAATCATTTTGCAGACGGTTAATCTGAGTGTTCAATGCCAAAACTTGGTCTTTCTGTGCTAAATCAAGCTGGTATGAAACTTGGTCAGATAAGTTATCTGCATTATCATCAAGTTTTTGTGAGACATCTTCTGTTAGCTTTGCTATTTTCATTAAAAGATAAGCAAGTAAAGCAACACTAACAAGTCCCAATAATATTGTAATAACTAACATTTACCTATCCTTACTTTGAATAACGATAAGATAACCTGAGTCTAAAGTGACTGTAATTGGTTGGTCAATAAATTCGTTGCTTGAATATATTTTTTTCTTGAAAAAATTATGGTCATCAAGGTCATATTTTGCACCCTTAATGGTTAAGTCAGCGTCATCAGATGACATAAATGAGACATAAGTCATTCCCTCGACTGGTAAAATCGTACATTTTCCAGCTGGATGAAATTGAATCTCATTTTGAGCATCACGCAACGTTATCTGACGCATAAATGGTGCTAAATCAAGGTCGCTTGGCAAGAAAAGGTTTGACATCATATGGTCAATTCGTCCACCAAAAGCACCAAAAACAGTCACTTGTGCTTGTGGAAATTTTGCTAAAACAGTTTTCAAAGCCAATTCGGTATCCGTATCATCTTTTTCAGGAGAAGCTTTGAAGAAGTCTTTTGCTTTTTCTTGAATCAACTGTAACTCTTTTTCGCTAACTGAATCAAAGTCACCAACTGCCAAATCCAAAGGAAGTTGTTTTTGGACTAAAAACAAAGCGCCACGGTCAACACCAACAAAATAATCAAAACCAGTGGTGAAATAGTCCAAATCACCACCAGCAAATACCGCTATCTTAATCATTGAGAGCCACGCGCAATGTTTCTACTTGAGCAGCTAAATCACTGGCTTTGAAAAGGTATGAACCTGCAACAAAGACATTTGCACCTGCTTCATAACAAGCTTTGATTGTTTTGTTATCAACACCGCCATCAACTTCGATGTCAAAATCATAGCCTTTTTCATCGCGTAATTGAGCAATTTTTTCCACTTTTTCAAGCATTTCAGGGATGAAGGCTTGTCCGCCAAAACCTGGGTTAACAGTCATAATAAGTACTTGGTCAACTAAACTCAAAACTGACTCAATCGCAGAAACTGGAGTTCCTGGGTTAATAACAACCCCTGCTTTCATTCCAGCTGCTTTGATTTTTTGCAATGCCCCATGGATATGAAGTGTTGATTCAGCATGGATTGTCATAATGTCAGCACCTGCTTGAGCAAAAGCTTCAACATAGCGTTCTGGATTAACAACCATCAAATGGCAATCAAAAACAAGTTTACTATGTTTACGCATGCTTGCTACAACATCTGCTCCAAAGCTAATATTTGGTACAAATTGACCATCCATAATATCAATATGAACGTATTCCGCACTTGTTTCTTCAATACGTTTTAATTCTGAAGCGAAGTTAGCATAGTCAGCTGCTAAAATTGATGGAGCGATTTTATTGTTTGACATAGGTACCTACTTTCTTTTTACAACTTTCTTATATGTTTCACGACGGTTTTCAATTTCACTGAGAAATTGGAGATAATTATCATAACGTGACTGCCAAAGTTCTCCTGCTTCTAAGGCTTCTTTAACAGCACACGATGGTTCATGCGTATGCGTACAAGAACGGAATTTACAGAAATGACTAAGATGCCTCAATTCTGGAAAGGCTTCATTAAGGTCTTCAGCATTAGTAATTTCATAATCAAGCGATGAAAATCCTGGGGTATCAGCAATTTTACCACCATTTACATTATAAAAACTAACTGCTCGTGTCGTATGACGTCCACGTCCAAGACTATCTGAAATCTCACCTGTCTCCAATTGAAGCTCAGGGGCAATTTTATTTAACAATGTTGATTTTCCGACACCTGTTTGCCCCATAAAGACAGTTACTTTATCCGTTAACAGTGGAAGCAATTCTTCTAGAGATGTACAAAATTGATAACCAATTTCTTGATATTGTTTTTGAATAGCAGATATTTCATCAAGACTTGTCAACAAATCCATTTTTGAAATATAAACGATTGGTTCGATAGTCTTATGCTCCAATAACACCAAGAAGCGGTCTAAAAGGTTAGCATTAAAATCAGGTTCTTTAGCTGACATAATGACAACCGCTTGGTCAATATTGACGATCGGTGGACGAACTAGGCTATTCTTTCGGTCATGAATAGCCAAAATGTAGCCTTCTGAATGGTCTTCTGCTGAAAACTCAACAAAATCCCCAACGTAAGGGGTTTGTCCTTTCTTTCTAAAATTACCACGCGCACGTGTTTGATAAATCACTCCATCAGATTCTACATAATAAAAACCTGCCAGAGACTTGATAATTCTACCTTGCAAATGTATTTCCTTTTTATAATTGATAACCTCATTATAGCAAAAAATACCCTTTTATTCAGTACCTAGCTCAAAAGATTTCGGATGTTTGTCTTTTTTGAGCAAAAGTCGTATAATGACCTTGTCTTTTCGCGGAAGTGGTGGAACGGCAGACACGCATGCTTCAGGCGCATGTGCCCACTATGGGCGTGAGGGTTCAAATCCCTTTTTCCGCATAGTATCTTTCAGTAATATTAAATCTTTATTACCCAGTACTAATCACTATTTTTCTTGGAAAGGTGGCCCAGCTTGGTACGGCACCAGACTCGAAATCTGGCAAGTGGATTCTGTTCACACGCGGGTTCAAATCCCGTCCTTTCCTTTTTTTAATTATCACTAATAACCAGCTTTTTGAGAAGCTGATTTTAGGCTTTAATGGCTTTTTTGATTAAAGGACTTTTAGACACCTCTTCTATTTATTCGTAAAAAGAAAAAATGCCCTTATAGGGGCATTGAATAACACAATTTTTTAAAGAAACATTTACAAAATTAGACTAGTACCTACTATTAGTAGGATAACACCCACGAGCGCTCCGCTCCACAAACTGTTTAATAGAAATGGTGACGTATTTTTGTTACCATGTTTTTTTGTGTTGTCAAATGCTTTATAAGCAGCGAAAAATTGATAAGCAGCTATCAATAGACAAGTTATACCACCTAAAACTTCTAGCATGGAATTTACCTCTTTTCATTCGAAGTTTTGATTTAAATTGTGTATTCGAATAAAGTATATACCTTTATAAAAATAATGCAAGCTTTTAGCGAAATTTTTACATCATAAAAAGCAGTCGAAATTTGCTTCATCAACATTACGGCTGCTTTTATTTGTCATTAAGATTCGTAGATTCTTAAAATCTGTTTGAACGAATGATTTGAGCTGGTTGTTTCAATAGAAAGATTATCGTATTCTTGCTGAAATTCGTAGACTGTAGCTAAACCAATCCCACGATTATCACCCTTACTTGAATACCCTTTTTGATAAATTTTATCAATCGGAACACTCTCTTCCTTGGTTGAATTTTCAATTATAAAAACAAAATTATCATCTTGGTAAAAATTCGCAACAGATATTCTTGGCTGCTCTGCTTGAGTCGCTGCCTCAATCGCATTGTCAAATAAAATCGACAAAATACGAATGTAAGTAATCAGAGGAATTTTTGGACAATCCATCATCTGTGAAACTTCCAAGGTAATGGGAATACCAAGATTTTCGGCTTCTAAAAACTTGGCAGACATTGAACTCTTAATAGCACTATTTGAAATGTGAGACAAACGGGTTAAATCAAATTTGCTATCCTTAACAAGACCTTTTGATTCGTCAATAATATCCTGATAAATCTTTTTGATGGTTTCCAAGTCATTTCTATCAATGCTCTCTTTGATACTCAATAAAATGTTCGCATAATCATGCCTAAAACTTCTCACTTCTTGGTAAAGACTTTCCACATGTTTGCTATAATTTTCCAAAGATTGCAGCTCTAATTCTTGATTTCGTTGTAATTCAATTTCTTGTTCTCTAATGTATTTGTAGTTAAGGTAAAACAAGAATAAGAAAAGCAAAATAACGTAGACAAAAGTTACCCTTTCTCTAAAGACCTCACTCCCATAATCGCCAAATGGATTTTTCAATGCCACCTAATCAATACCAAAGAAGTAAATTGTCATCAAAGCATTGATTAGCATTAAAATTTTAGGACTAAGGTAATTTTGCAACGTTTTTTTCACATTGGAAATATCAATTTCTAACAACTTGGAAGCCAAAAAGTAAATAGGAACAGGCGTCCAAATATCAACATGAGCAATCCATGAATGACTAACAGCACTGATTCTTGTAGAAAATAGCGCTGCTAACAAATACGATACGGTTCGAAGCAAGATATCTTCCACGGCAACTGGAAAAAGCCCATAAAAGATGTGATATTTTGCTTGTAAAGTTGCCTCATGACGATAAGATAAGCCGATAAACCACAACAACACCACGATACTTTTTACCATGACAGTTTTTAAACCATCTGCATCAGAGAAGAATAAAAACATGACAATAGCAAATAAGTTTGCCAGAATCGGTAAAACAAAAATAGAGACTACCCACTCCCAAATCGCAAGTTTGTACTTGGTAATACTCTTAAATAAGACAGCATAACCACCAAATGTCACAAACGTTTCTAAAAACGCAATAAAACTACTGATTTCCAACTTTTCTCCAATCTAATTTTCTAAGTTATTCTTCAATTCTTTCATGTATTTTTTGGAAACATAGCAAGATTTGCCACCTGTAAAATAAACAATCCCTTCTTTTTTATCCAAACCAATGACGTTATCAAGGTTGATAAGGTAAGATTTATGGCATTGAAATAGCCTATCATTGGCTTTTTTCACTTCCTTGATTGTTCCATAAAAATTGCGTTGTCCAGTTCGTGTCACCAACATCAAACGGTGCGTCTCAGCCGTTTCAAAATAAAGAATATCTTCAAAAGGAATCCTGATTTTAGTCTTATTATTTTCAAAAATAAATGTATTCAAAGATAAATGTGGCACTTGTCCTTCAATGACTTTTTTCAAACAAGCTTGTAAATTAGCCTTAATCACGGCGTCATCATCTGTTTTATCGATAAAATCAAGCGCACTGACTTGGGCACGATAAGTTAACAACATAAACTCAGAATGTGTTGTGACAAAGACAATCGTTGCTGTTTTTGAAGCTTCTCTAATCTCTTTAGCCACCTCAATACCTTTGGTATTATCTCCATTAATATCCAAATCAAGAAAAAAGATTTGTGGAAATGTTTCGTCAACAAGCTCACTCAGATGACTCGGCTCACTAAATAACTCCAAGCGACGATGCTGCCATTTATTTTCAGCGAGCAACTCCTCAATCATCTTTTCTAAGCGAAATTGCTGATTTACGTTGTCCTCTAAAACATAAATATCAATCATTTTCTTATTTCCTAAATGATAACTCTTCTTTCTAAACATAAAATAGACTCCTTCTATTGTAACATATCAAAAAATCCCTACCATACAAGATGATAGAGATTTTAAATCATTCTGATGTGCCGAAGTTCAATCAACGTTTTTAATCAGATTGATGACTTCTTTGTTAGGTGGATAGCATTTTCTATCAAAAACTTTGATATATCAAGGTTCATGTGATTTAAAATATAAAGTGTCGAGGTCCCATTGCTTTACACAATCGTCACAACGGGGCTAATTCACATTGTTATCAAGAGCGGTAATTGTGTCTAATTACTGCTTTACTTTTTCTCCCCAGAAAACCACTTTAAATCAGTCATAAATCTCCCCAAAATGCTTCCCTTATCAGCTTTTTCGTTAGGTTATACTATTTAGTCAAAATAGCTCTACGAGTAAAGGTGACAATGAGTATACCGACTAAGTAATATAAAAGGAAACTAGTGCCAAACACTCCTGCTACAGCGCCAGCTCCTACTCCTATCATCAAGCTGTTTAATATTGGATTTTTTATTTTTTTCATAATCTCACCTTTATGATTTTAATAGCCAGAACCATTGACTAGCACCTAAAGAGAATTTCTCCCTTTTAAATTCTCTGACAACAGAAAGTTATTTTCATAACCTTATTTAATATAATCCTTTTTAAGCCATTTTTTCTCTCTATGTCGTGAAATGACCAAAAATAGTCGTAAAAGGACATTTTTGAACTTTATTTTTCGTCGTAATCGACCAAATTTACCATTTAGGACCATTTTTTGACGTTTTATGACTTGGTCATTTTTGAAGAGAGATTTTGTGGCACAATAGTATCATTAATTTCTTGTTTTAGGAGCTAATCATGCCTTTATTTATTATTTATAAATTTATTACTTCACAAGATTTCTCAAGCGTGGTGACAATCTTGCTTCAGCATTTTTTTAATAAATACTAACCAGCTATCAAAAGCTGGTTGTTTTTTTGATTAATGTCCGAAAGCACTCATAGCCATCAGACCACGGGCAAGATTCTTGTCAAACTCACCGTATGTTGCGATTTTTTTATAAAATTCATTGACGGCAGGGCTCATTTTAACTTTTTTCGCAATATTTGCCACACCCATCTGACGCAAAGCTTTAGATAAAGCCATCACAGCTTGGTCAAAATCACGTCCAGCTTCAACATCATTTTTAAAAGTCAACAGTGCTTGGCGCTCTTCGTCTTTAATATCAACAGCCAAGACAAGGTCATAAACCTCATTTAACAACTCTTCTTTTACTAATTTTGTCATCATATCTCCTTCTAAGGCAATAACGCATTGACAAGACTACGACCAAAGTCGCGTCCAGACATGTAAATCATTTTAAAGATTTGCGGATAAATGGTTAGTAATAAAATGATACCAATAACCAAAACCGCTGGTTTATGCTTTACAAATAATGTTTTCATCATAAATCCATCCTATAACCCCAATATTTCAGAAAATGGCAGGTAATCTGTTGTAAATGTTAATTTTTGGACTGCATTGTCATCCAGTTGCAATTCCGTGATAAATGCTTTTTGGAATTCTTCAAGTGTCAACTCAGAATGGCAAATCCAATGTTCACCTGTCGTGATATACCATTTTCCTAACGTCTTTAAGTTCGGCGAAAATGCCAATGGCTCGGTCAGCTCTTCCTGCTCAATCACATAAACCTTTTCATGCGTATAAGTCGGAAAAATAATTTTACTGATAAACCGTTTTACTGACGATAGTAACATGACAAACACCTACTTTCATTAACTGTTACGGTCATTATACCCCTTTTTAAAGACCAAATACCACCCAAGTCGTAAAACGTCGATTTTAGGTCGTGAAATGTAAAAAAAAATCAATCTATCTTTCAACAGAATCCCTCACATATTTACTGTTCACGACTGAAAAATGACCGTTTACGACCTAAATAGCCCCATTAATACTATTTTTGTTATAATCATCCCCAGGAGGTTTATGTTATGACTTTTGAAAAAAACTTTAAAGAATTAAATCAAACTAAATTAGAAAATACAATTGGTGGAAATAATAGAAGTTTCTTAATCGTTGGACCTTTTGATTGGTTTAAAAAGCTTCAAGGAAAAAATCAAAAGCACATGTAAAAAATCATTCGACTTTGTTAGTCGAATGATTTTTTTATAGATATCGTCTGTCTAAAGCGATAATTTTTACTTGTCGTTTGCACAGATAAATTTGGATAACGTTTCAACATTTGATTGATTGTTTTAAGACCAACTCCCCGTCCAAAACCTTTACTTGAATAATTTTTTTGATAGATTAATTCTACAGGAACACGTTTTTCTTTTATAGTATTGTCCACAATTAAGATATAATCATCATCTTGATAAAAACAAGCAATAGTTATTGCAGGATTTTCAGATTCTATGGCAGCCTCAATGGCGTTATCACACAGAATTGATAACAGTCGCACATAATCTAATAATGGAATATCAGGAAGTCCAATCTTATCTTTAACCTCTAATTGAACAGCAATGTGATGAGACTCAGCTTCTAAAAACTTCGCTGATAACACGCTTTTTATCGCATCATTATCAATATTAATCAATCGTCCAATATCAAATTTTTTATTCTGAATAAGGTGTCCCGATTCTTCTAACACGGCATTGTAAATATTTCTGACCATATTCATGTCATTTTGGTCAATTCCTTCTTTCAGACTAGCTAAAATATTAGCATAGTCATGACGAAAGGCTCGCAGCTCCTCATATAATCCTTCAATCTGTTTACTATACGCCGACAAAGCATTCAACTCACGCTCTCGCGCTATCAACACTTCTTTTTCAAGCCAATTTTGATATGAACGATTCATATAGAATAGCATTAAAACGAAGAAGATAAAGTAAAGAACTACCAACCATTGACGATAGACTAAATTTGGAACACCACCATACACTTCCATACCTGTTAAAAATTCAATAGCTATATAAAAAACAATCATTGTCACATCAGTAACAATAAGAAAAAATCTTAATATACTGACATTAAGCATCTCTATAAATCTTTGAAAATCAAATTTAGAAATTTTCACTAGCAAAATGTAAAGCATTAGAGATGTTAGCTCGACACATGTAAAAATTATGTTATTCTCACCTACATTCAGATAATTTAAACCGATGATTGGAAGCATAAAGAAACCTATCAAACGCCTAAAAACACTCTCAACAATCCAAGGAAAAACGCCATAAAAGACATGGAGTGTTAATGGTAAAGACCTATTTTTTAGATAAGATAACAATATCAGAATAATAAAATTACATATAATAAAATAAAACCAAGCATGATCAACCCATACAAAAACGGCAACTGCTATTAGTATCTCAAAAAAGGTTAACTTCTCACCTCTAACTTGAGAATAAATGTATAAAATAAATGAGTTTACTATTAAGCAAAGAAATATGTAATCCAACATCCTCTCACCTCATCATACTCAATAGTGGTTTTACTTTTTCTCGAGCAACTAAGCAACTATCCCCTGTTTCAAAATAAGCGCTTCGTGTTGCTTTATCAAACCTAATGACATTATCCACATTAATGATAAAAGAACGGTGACATTTAAACAGTCGTTTATCTGACTTAGCAACTTCTGCAATCGTTGCATAAAATTCTATTCTGTCATCTTTGGTATGCAAAATGACACGGTGAACAGCAGGAGACGTTTCAAAATAAAGAATATCACTATATGGCACACGCACACGTGCTTTGGGTGTTTCAAATAAAAAAGAATTCTCTCCAAAATTACCTGTTTGATGCTTTAATGCTTCTCTTAAACATAATTCTATACGTTCACTAAAAGCTTGAGTATTCAGATTTTTATCGATAAAATCAATAGCCCCCACTAAAGATTGATACGTTATCAACATAAATTCCGAATGGGTAGTTACAAAAACGATAATAGCTGTCGCATCTTTTTCACGTATTGCCCTTGCAACATCTATCCCTTTCTTTTCATCATTTTTGATTTCTAAATCAAGAAAGAAAATTTGATGTTCACCTTTTTCGGCAGCCTTAGCTATAATATCTGTTGAAGAATCAAAAACTTCTAAATTTTGATAATCCCAATGATTTTTTGACATAATCGTCTCAATCTCACGTTCCATACGGAACTGCTGAACAATATCATCTTCAAGTATATAAATGTCTAACATAATCTCTCCCAAAATCATTCATTTGTGATAATTTCTTTTAGCTGACCGCCTTTGCTGCGCGCATAATGGACAGGTCGCTTTTGATCTCCTACATATAAAAGCCGATGTTGTCTGTCTACTATTCGTATTTTCTCCTTATTCACTAAGGTATCACGGTGACATCGAAAGAATTGAGGATACTCTTTTTCAATAGCCTTTAATTGATGATAGGTGTGATATTCTCCATCAGCAGTTACCACTTTTACCATATGAATCTTTTCTTTAGAAACTTGGATAAAAAGGATATCATTGATTGCTAATCGATAATCCTTCCTGTCAACTGTAAAATTAAAATATTTCATAAATCATTACTCCCTCTATAATACCATTATAAAGGAATTTCTAAATAAAAGCGCTTTAAGTCATAAATAGACAAAATAAGGTCACGAACGGCTACTTTATATTGTAACATAGTAAAATGATATATGACTAGTTCTCATAAAATAGAAAAATTGTCCGTACAATAACAGACAATTTTTATTATAATTCATTTAGCTCTAAGTAAGAACTCCCTCATAGAATTAGTTAAAAAACAAGGAAAATCACTATTCCTATTAAATAATTCTTCTAGTATATTCTTACTTTTTTGGGGTTCTCCCTCTAATAATAAATAAGTTGCTAAGACAGAATATAAATAGTCGACAGGAAAAATGCTATTCTCAGTCTTTAATTTTTGACAAACATTTAACATTTCTTCTAACTCATCGCCTATTATTTCCTGAATTTTCAACAATTTAAAAGCATATTTCAAAAAAATATAATCTGAATGTTCACATGCAACATCTTTTATCGTGTATTGATATTTTTCAAAGTCAGATATTCTCTTATTTTGAAGTGCCTTAAACATAAGCAAGAGGGTTATTCTTACACTATAATAGCTTCCTTTAAGATTTCTACTCAAAGGATCATCATAAAGAGAGTCATAACATAATGTTTTCATTTCTGTATACTCAATGCTATTAAAATTATCTCTCAAATAAAAATATAACCACCTTAGATTCATAGGATTTTCATCAATAGTTAACAAAAGCAATTTATTATAATAATCAGCTTTTTTCAAAGTCATCCTATTCTGACTAATAATATCTATATTAATATTCGTATAATGAACATCACCTACAGAAGAAAAATATGTTTCATGGACCCTCCCACGGTATGAAAAACAAGATAGGTTTTGGATAACCTTACCGGTTTTGTAAACGTTATTATCTCGAATTATATTCAAGTTGAATACTGTTTTAGGATAATCACCAAAATTTTTCAAATAGGTCAACAATAATTTTAATAATTTAAAATCGGTAATTCTTTCATCAGCATCAAGAGAAACAATCCAATCGCAACTCGCCTTGCTGTTTGCAAAATTTCTAGCTCTAGAAAAATCATCACACCATTCAAAAGAATACAAATTAATTGAAGTATCATTCATCGAATAATTAGTTAAAATTTCAATAGTCTCATCAGTTGATCCTGTATCTACAACGATAATCTCATCAGCTAGTTTTTTTAAACTCTCTATGCTTTTTAATATCGTATTTTGCTCATTTTTTACAATGTAAACTACTGAGATTGTTGATTGGTTATTAAAATCAATTTTATTAACATAATCTATAACTTGTCTACACGATAATGATCTAGAATTTTTAGGATAAAGTATATTCCAATCATCAGATTCAATTAATTCAATAAGATGTAAGATTAATTCAAAATCTACTTTTGATTGTTTAATATACGCTTGATTTTCTCTAAGCCATTCTTTCTTTAATATTGGATTTATTTTCATTCTATAATCCCAATATTTCACAAAATGGCAAATAATCAATCGTAAACTCAACAGCTTGTGCATCATTATCACTTAGTTTAGACATGTTTAAAAAATTAGCTTGAAAATCTTCAAATGATAATTCTGAATGGCAAATCCAGTGTTTACCATTTGTGATATACCATTTTCCCAATGATTTCAACTCTTTAGAAAACAGAACTTCTTTTTTAACATTGTCCAAATTGACAACAAAAACCTGTTCATGAGTATTTTCAGGAAAAATAATCTTCTTTACAAAATTTTTAGCTCCAGATATAGTCATAACTTTTCCAACCTTCATCTAAAAATCAATTTTTACAAACTCTTCTCATGTAAGCACACGCACTGGCTGGGTCAGATGTTCCATAGCCGCCAAGTGCAATATCATGTGCACAAGTTACCATTGCCCATTTACATGCTGTACTGGCTCCGCCTTCATAAGTCGCTAATAACTCTTTTGACAATTCCTTAAACTCAGTTACTTTTTGCATAATAGATACCTCCATTTTGTTTTAACACTTATATTGTAAGCCCTTACTTAAAATTAGTAAAGCAACTTTAAATAGCAAATATTATTGGTAGACTAAATTATCTAAACTAACTTCAAATAATTGTGCTAAACTAATTAAACTCATAAAATCCGGATAATTTTCACCAGTCTCCCATTTTGAAATAGCTTGATGACTTACGCCAACTCTTTTAGAAAGCTCGCTTTGTGACATTTTTTTCATTAAGCGATATTTCTTTATATTTTTAGATAATTGAATCTTATTATCCTTCATTTGCTTTCCCTCTGCCAAATTTCATTAAAATCAGTCCCAATAGAGAAATTAACAGTCCATATGCTGAAAAGTTGTTTGCTTTAATGCCCAGTTTAGGTAGAACATTATTGTTATTAGTTTTTATCTCATTTTTAGAGAAAACTTGTGGACTTTCTGTAACAACTAAGGCTTTTTCAACATTCTTCGCATCTTCTTGTTTTGAATAAACCATGTTTTGAACTTCAGAATCACTCTGTATTTCCTCAGCTTCAGAAGTCTCAGATTTTATATTTTCTGTATTATCTTCACTTGATTGTTCAGCCATTGCTGCTGCCATAGCCGCTGGAATTTTTCCATAAAAGAGATAGTCATAAAGTTCTTGTCCAGAAATACCGCCACCAATCCACGCACTCACGATTTGTCCATTTTGCAAACGGATAATGGTAGGCGTTCCTGGAATACCAACTGTTCCAAAAAGAAAGTTCGCTGCTTCTTCATCAAAATCCTGACTGTCGGTATTGTAATACTCTAGACGATTATCCATTAAAGTGTTGAACTCTTTTAAAGCTGGGGAAAATTGACGACAATAGTAACAAGTCGGACGTCCAACATAAATCACGTGCTCTTTTCCGTCCTCTGTAAACATAGCATAAACATCTGTCATTGGAACTTGATTAAAGTCTGCGACATTTTCTTCATATTGGGGAATGGTAACTTCAGCTTCTTCTGGCTCATCTGATGTGTCTGATACTGTCGTTTCCGTTGCTTCGGCTGATTCCATTGTAAGTGATGAATTATCAGTCGTTTCATTTGATGATACATCCTCATTTTCTTCGGATTGATTTTCTGGAATATCATTTGATGGTTCAATATCTGTTACTAGATTTTCTGTAACATTATCCCCATTATCCATAACTTCTGTCGCTTCAATTGTAGGCACATGCTCATCATCAGCAAAGACAGAAACGGTTGCCATTGATAAAACAGTTGCAGATAATAAAATTGTTGATTTTAAAACGTTCTTTTTCATAAAATCTCCTTTTAATTAAGATTGTCACCGCGATTGACCATTTCAGTTTAACAAATTCTCTTGGAAATAAACGTACAAGTCATAATTTGTCGTTTTTAAGTCGTCAACGGTAAAATTTGATTAAAACAAAAGCTGATAGGCAATTCTATCAGCTATCTAAAATTCTTAAGAAATAAAATCTATTTTCTTTTTATACAAATTTTATATAAAAAGAAAAGAAATAGTACACTAAATATTAACCCATATGTTGTAGAATTCCAAAAATTTTTACCATATACGAGATAATCAAATAGCATAATACCTATTCCAATTAAATCTAATATAAGAATGCTACATAAAATATTCTTATGAATCTTATAATTTTTTTTAAAATCAAGAGCCTCTTTTAGCGCCTTCATATCCATTATAATATCCCCAAGCAAAAATTGCTCCACCAGCACAGCCAATAGGACCTGCTCCTGCCATTCCAATCATACAAGCACCAGCAATAAGAACAGGAGCATTTCCACCAGTTACCTCACATAAATCAGATTTATCTAGATTTACAAACAAAGAACTATCAAAAATAATATCTTCTTTCATTTCTAACCTCCGCATCAATAAATTACTCTTTGTTATTTAAAAACTATTTTGGATGAGTCATATAATATGCTGTTTTGCCAGCAGCCTCACCAAATGAGTATATCCCCCAAGCTATCCCTACTATAACACCAGCAGCATTTAGATTGTCTCCACCTTCAACTTTAGCAAGTTCTGCGTCTGTCATTACTTCAAATTGTTCAAAACTTTTTGTATTCATTTGAACACCTCCCAATAATACTTTGTCGTTGCAACTGACAATTTTAGTTTAACAGTTTTTTAGATTACTGCATGCCTAAGTCATAATTTGTTGTTTTTAGGTCGTAAACGGTAAATTCTTTTATATTTTCTTGATTTTTTTACCATTTGCGACTTAAAGTTGACTTTTTATGACTTGGACATTTTTAGTTTTATTTTTTATGGCATAATTGATAATTATTATCAATCAAAAGGGAAAATTGAGATTATGCTAACAAAATTTTTTACTATTTCATTACGTACTTTGACACTTTTAGAAAAAATAAAAGAAGCTTTTGACAAATGGCTTGCACCACTTGCATTGCTTCTGCTAGGGATTGCTTATTTTTTCATCGAAATCAATCGACAAGCAGCAATCATCTTGGCTATCATTTCATTATTTTTAATTTTTACCTATCTTATCTTAGAAGCATACCTTTTTGTACGAATTAGATTTTTTCTTTGGAAAAATCGTGATAACTAATTATTTTTACCGTTCACGACGATTTTTTGACTGTTTATGACTTAAATGTTTTTAAAGCTATTTTTTATGGCACAATAGTTCTAGTTTATTTTTACAAAGGGAAGGATTATGAAAAAATATAAGTATGTTAGTCAGATGGATTTGCGAGACTGTGGTGTGGCAGCTTTGGCATCAGTTGCCAAACATTATGGTTCAGATTTCTCACTGGCTCACTTAAGAGAATTAGCTAAAACAACTAAAGAGGGGACAACCGCTCTAGGAATTATCGAAGCAGCTAAGAAAATCGGTTTTGAAACACGCGCTATTCAAGCCAATATGGAATTGTTTGACATGACTGATATTCCCTATCCATTTATTGTTCATGTCAACAAAGAGGGCAAACTTCAACATTATTATGTTATCTATAAAGCTAAAAAAGATTATCTTATTGTCGGTGACCCTGACCCAAGTGTTGGGGTCACTAAAATGTCTAAAGAACGTTTTGCCAGTGAGTGGACTGGAGTTGCTATCTTTTTAGCACCTGCTCCCAACTACAAACCTCATAAAGATAAAAAGAATGGATTAACAAGCTTTTTACCAATTATTTTTAAGCAAAAAGCTTTATTAACTTATATTATCCTCGCTAGTCTTTTAGTAACTCTAATCAATATTGTTGGTTCATATTATCTACAAGGAATCTTAGACGATTATATTCCTAATCAACTACAATCTACTCTGGGAATCGTCTCTCTTGGTTTGGTTGTAACCTATATTATGCAACAAATCATGAGTTTTTCACAACACTATCTACTGGTAGTGCTCAGTCAACGTCTGACAATTGATGTGATTTTATCTTATATTCGTCATATTTTTGAATTGCCGATGTCCTTTTTTGCAACTAGACGAACAGGTGAAGTTATTTCACGTTTTACCGATGCTAACTCTATCATTGATGCGCTTGCATCAACAATTTTATCACTCTTTTTAGATGTTAGTATTCTTTTTATTGTTGGAAGTGTGCTGATTCTTCAAAATGTTAACCTCTTTTTTATCACCTTGGTAGCATTGCCAATATACGCTATCATTATTCTGGCTTTTATGAAACCATTTGAGCGTATGAACCATGATGTCATGCAAGCTAATTCTATGGTTAGTTCTGCAATTATCGAAGATATCAATGGTATTGAAACGATCAAATCTCTAACAAGCGAAGAAATTCGCTATCAAAATATCGATCGTGAATTTGTGGATTATTTAGATAAAAGTTTTACGCTTAACAAGTACGAAGCTGTACAAACGTCGTTAAAACAAGGAGCACAGCTGATTCTAAACGTTGCTATTCTTTGGTACGGTTCACGTCTAGTCATGGCTGGAAAAATTTCAGTAGGACAATTGATTACTTACAATACACTTTTATCATACTTTACAACACCAATGGAAAATATCATCAATTTACAAACTAAATTACAATCTGCCAAAGTGGCTAATAATCGTCTCAATGAGGTCTATCTGGTTTCATCAGAATTTGATGGCAAACAAATCCTCGACGACAAGCGATTTCTCAAGGGAGATATTATTTTTGATGATGTTTCCTACAAGTATGGATTTGGTCGTGATACATTAAGTCATATTAACTTGCATATCAAAGAAGGTGAAAAGGTAAGTCTTGTAGGTGTTAGTGGATCTGGTAAGACAACTTTAGCTAAGATGATTGTTAATTTTTACGCTCCAAATCATGGGCAAATCACGCTCGGCAATTATGATTTAAAGACAATTGATAAAAAAGCTTTACGAAAATATATAAATTACTTGCCACAGCAATCTTATGTTTTTTCAGGAACAATCTTAGAAAACCTAACCTTAGGAGCTTCTGATAACATTACTCAAGAAGATATTTTTAAAGCTTGTGAAATTGCGGAAATCCGTTCCGATATTGAAGCAATGCCAATGGCATATCAGACCGAACTATCAGATGGATCAGGCTTATCTGGTGGACAAAAGCAACGCTTAGCACTAGCACGTGCTCTACTAACACAAGCTCCTGTCTTGATTTTAGATGAAGCAACAAGCGGTCTTGATGTCTTAACTGAAAAACGTGTCATTGATAACTTACTTTCCTTAACAGATAAAACTATTATCTTTGTAGCACATCGCTTAAGTATTGCAGAACGTTCTGACCGTGTTATCGTCATCGACAAAGGAAATATTGTCGAAGAAGGTCATCATAAACAACTCATGCAAAATCAAGGTTTCTATGCTCGTTTATTTCATAATTAAGGAGAAAAAATGAATTCTAAACTATTTCAATCTGCTGAATTCTATCATAGGCGTTATCATAATTTTGCCACACTTTTGGTTATTCCAATGTCACTTTTCGTTGTTTTTCTCATTTTATTTTCCGTCATAGGAAAAAAAGAAATTACAGTAACATCTGCTGGTAGCATTAGACCAACTAAGGTTATCGATGTGGTTCAATCAACTAGCAATAACACTGTCCTAACTAATAATCTCTCCGAAAATAAAATCGTAAAAAAAGGAGATTTATTAATCCAATACTCAGATAAACTAGAAGACAGCCAACTGAATGCTATTCAAACACAAATCGATCGGGATAACCGTCAACAAGAAGCACTAAACACCTTAAAAGAAAGTATTAAGCAAGGAAAAAATCTTTTTACAGGTGATGATGAATTCGGCTGTTCAGCTACTGTTGAGCGCTTTTTAAACCAATCTCAAACTATCAATGCCCAAGTTTCACAAGCTAATAATTCCGTTGCTAAGCAAGAAGCTGGCGTCAATCAAGCAAATGCAGCTATCGCTAATCAAATTTCAAACTTACAAATTCAAGCTAGTCAATACCAAGAAGTTAAAGATGCTATTCAAACCAATAAAACAAGTGTGTCTGGTAATAATCCATATGCCACTACTCTTAATAGCTATCTTAGTCAAATTCAAGCAGCTAAAATACAAGATAACTCAGATACCTCAACTACTAAGGAAAGTATTAAAAACCAGTTTTTAACAGACCTTCAAGGACAAATTGATAGTATTAATACCTCTATCGCTAGTTTACAAACGCAAGCTGCCTCTAACTACTCCACAGGTAGCTATGATACTAGTGCCACTAGTCAAATTGAAAGCTTACGTCAGCAGGAATTGACACAAGCTGAAACACAACTAGCACAAGTCACTCAAGAAAAAGAAAATTTACAAGCACAGTTAGACCAAACAAATCTTTCAAAAGCAGATACTGTATTAAGTGCTAAACAAGATGGAATTTTACATGTTTCTAGTGAATTTGAAGGGCAAACACTTTTACCTCAAGGTAGCCAAATTGCAGAAATTTATCCAGATATTGTCAAAACTCAAAAAGTAGCTATTCGTTATTATGTTGATTCTACCCATGTTAGTCAATTAAAAAAAGGTCAAACTGTTCGTTTAACCCTCGAAAAAATTAGTAATCATGCCATTATCATAACAGGAAAAATTAGCAAAATCGCAAGTTCCGCCACACAAACCAAAGAAGGAAATTTCTTTGAAATCACTGCAATTGCTACCGTTAGCAAACAAGATAGTTCCAAACTAAAATACGGTTTACAAGGTAAAACCATTAGCGTTATTGGCAAAAAGACTTTCTTCGACTACTATAAAGACAAACTATTAAAAGACTTTTGATAACCCCAACCGCAAACGGTTGGGTTTTAATTTAATATTATAAAAATAATTTTAGGTCCGTAATTTACCAAAAAATGGAGTAAAATCGGGTAATAGATTGATTTTGTCCACTTGAAGGTCACTCCTAGAGAAAGACCTGCTGGGATATACTGTAAGAAATCTGTCCATGACCATAATGACCAGATAACATGAACAGAAGCAAAACAAATAGTGGATATAAAAACATCAAAATAATAGCGTGAGTTTTTAAAATAAGTTGACATGAGAATGCCACGATAAAATAATTCTTCACTAATAAGAGCAATAATACCACCCCAGAAGAATCTCACCCAAAATATACCGCTTGATATCATCAGTTGATTCTCATTTAATAGTTTTTGATTTAGTGGCAATGGCAAATAATAAGCAAGCACAGCTGAAAGTGCAATATTCCCCAAAGCTAATAACATAACCATTCCTACATAACGACTATTGAACTTTACTTTGAAAAAAGCTCTGCCATTTTGCCTAAGTAAGTATATCACCATTAGCAAAACCACAAACGTATAATAACCGCATAATAGAATTGTCCCACAAAAATCGCTGACTGCGTATCGGATAAAGAATTTCCCTAGCAGATTTATAAATAAACGAAAAAAGATGAGATAAAACATTAGAGGGTAAATAAGCATGAAATTTTTATGATACTGATTCTTCAAAACCTAAAACCATTCCTCTTCTATAACAAATAAATCAATAATTTTATCCTAAAGGTTGTACTATTGACCAAAGAAAACAAATGTAATCAGATGCCAGCTAAGATAAATATTCCACGCCATGTGAACAAGAATCGATGGATAAATTGAACGTGTTTTTCTGAAAAGAAGTCCTAAAATCACTCCTACGACAACGTATTTTTCGAATAAATCTAATCTAAAACCATAAGAAAGTAGATGAGCAAAAGAAAATAAAACTGCAGACAGTAAACAATCTAGGTAATACTTTGATTTTTCAAAAAAGCTAGTCATCAAAACACCACGGTAAAGTAATTCTTCTAAGATTGGACCAAGAACTAATGGTTGTAAAGCCACCAAAAAAGCCTGTGGAGTATGACGGAAAAACACTAAATCGAAATCGGGGTTAACTCCAATAAATAAAAGTTTGCCATAGTAGGCGTATATCAAACCAAAAGCAAGTAGAGTTAGTAAATAGTCTAAAGGTTTTAGTGATTTTACTTGAAATATCTCAGGTCTTGTTCGTCTTAGGTAAATTACTAGTACCGTAATAAAAAGAAGTGTCAAAATATTAAGAACAGGGTAAAAATAACTTCTTGTTGGTAAATCAAATTGCCAAAAAATAACATTCATTATCTCAGCAACACCAAATAGCTCAAGGACGATTAAAAATAAGGTTAATAGTTTTGGCACGAGCTTAGTTTTTACTTTTTCTAACATAAATACTCCTTTTCATAAAAGAAAGAAGTCAATAGCTCAACTTCTTTCATAAACTTTTTCTATTTTTTACCGCGATTTTCTCTACAAATATAAGGGAATGGAGTAATATGAATAGCATCTCTACAATAAGAAATATAAGTCTTAGGTTCAGCTCCATATTCATTAGCTACATTAACCCCACCTTCAATGTGAGCAAGTGCTTCAACCGTCATTGTGTTAAATTGTTTTAAAGTTTTTGTATTCACTTGAATACCTCCTAAAATATTCTTTTGTCATCGCGACTGACAAAGATTATTTTATCAGAATATTTCATCTTTTTTTATTCAAGTCGTAAATTGTTATTTTTAGGTCGCGAATGGTAAAATTTCAAAAATAGTTACCGTTTACGACCAATTTTTGCTATTTTACGACTTAAATGAAATAAACCCAACCGCAAACGGTTGGGTTTTAATTTAATATTATAAAAATAATTTTAGGTCCGTAATTTACCAAAAAATGGAGTAAAATCGGGTAATAGATTGATTTTGTCCACTTGAAGGTCACTCCTAGAGAAAGACCTGCTGGGATATACTGTAAGAAATCTGTCCATGACCATAATGACCAGATAACATGAACAGAAGCAAAACAAATAGTGGATATAAAAACATCAAAATAATAGCGTGAGTTTTTAAAATAAGTTGACATGAGAATGCCACGATAAAATAATTCTTCACTAATAAGAGCAATAATACCACCCCAGAAGAATCTCACCCAAAATATACCGCTTGATATCATCAGTTGATTCTCATTTAATAGTTTTTGATTTAGTGGCAATGGCAAATAATAAGCAAGCACAGCTGAAAGTGCAATATTCCCCAAAGCTAATAACATAACCATTCCTACATAACGACTATTGAACTTTACTTTGAAAAAAGCTCTGCCATTTTGCCTAAGTAAGTATATCACCATTAGCAAAACCACAAACGTATAATAACCGCATAATAGAATTGTCCCACAAAAATCGCTGACTGCGTATCGGATAAAGAATTTCCCTAGCAGATTTATAAATAAACGAAAAAAGATGAGATAAAACATTAGAGGGTAAATAAGCATGAAATTTTTATGATACTGATTCTTCAAAACCTAAAACCATTCCTCTTCTATAACAAATAAATCAATAATTTTATCCTAAAGGTTGTACTATTGACCAAAGAAAACAAATGTAATCAGATGCCAGCTAAGATAAATATTCCACGCCATGTGAACAAGAATTGATGGATAGATTGACCGTGTTTTTCTAAAAAGAATCGCTAAAATTAAACCAAGAAAAGCATAGTTTTTAAATACCTCTAAACTCAAACCATAAGAAGATAGATGAGCTACTGAGAACATTACAGCAGATAGTAAGCAATCTAAGTAAAACTTTGATTTCTCAAAAAAGCTAGTCATCAAAACACCACGATAAACTAACTCTTCTAGGATTGGTCCGATGATAAAGGGTTGTAATGCTACCAAAAACGCCAATGGGGAATCACGGAAAAATAATAAATCATTTTTTATATCTCCACCAACAAATAAAAGATTACTGAAGTAAGCGTATATCACCCCAAAAGCAAGCAAAATTAATAAATAGTCTAAAGGTTTTAGTGATTTTACTTGAAATATTTCTGGTCTTCTTCGTCTTAGGTATATCACCAGTACGATAGTAAATATGATGGTAAAAATATTAAGAACAGGGTAATGATAATCTGTTAGTGGTAAATCAAACCGTTTTAAAATAGTAAACATTACAAACTTCAATCCAAATAGATGACAATAGATAAAAAATATTGCCAATAGTTTTGGCACGAGCTTAGTTTTTACGTTTTCTAACATAAATACTCCTTTAATTCATAATTAAAGGCTATTTTATCAGAATATTTCATCTTTTTTCATTCAAGTCGTAAAACGTCAATTTTTGGTCGTGAAATGCCTATTAAAAAAATAAACCAACCGCAAAATGGTTGGTTTTATCTTTATATTCTTATAATCCGACTTCTTTTAAGGCGTCAGCTAATTTAGCAAATTCAGCAATTGAGAGGGCTTCGCCACGGATTGATGGTTTGATTTCTGCAATTTCAAGTGCTTTTTCAAGTTTGGCTTTGGTGTCGTCTGATTTTCCAAAGTGACTTGTTAGATTGTTCCAAAGAGTTTTGCGGCGATGAACAAAACTGATTTTTGAAACACGGAAGAAGAAATCTTCATCTTTGACTTGAACAAGTGGTTGTTCACGGCGAGTCATTTTTAGAATCGCTGAATCCACATTTGGTGCTGGCACAAAAACCGTGCGTGGCACGATAAACGCAACTTTTGCAGTCATGTAATATTGCACCGCAATTGATAATGAACCGTAGGCTTTGGTATTTGGTTCTGCTGAAATACGGTCTGCCACTTCTTTTTGCATCATCACAACAAATTCCGCAAATGGGATTTTTGATTCAATCAAGTGCATCAAGATTGGTGTTGTGATGTAGTAAGGAAGATTTGCCACGACCTTGATAGGAAGGTCTGGGTTAGTAAATTCTTTGATACGGCTTTGTAGGTCTGATTTTAGAATATCTTCGTTGATGACTTTCACATTGTCAAAATCGCGGAGCGTATCAGCCAAAATCGGAATCAAACGGTCATCGATTTCAAATGCCATGACTTCAGCAGCATTCTCAGCCAAAAATTCGGTCAAAGCACCGATACCAGGTCCAATTTCGATAACATTGACATTCTTATCAATCTCTGCAGTATCCACAATCTTTTGTAGAATGTTAGTATCTGTCAAAAAGTTCTGTCCAAATGATTTTTTAAAGGTAAATCCATGACGCTCAAGGACAGCACGCGTCACACTGTAATCTGCAATTCTCATAATAATCTCCCTGTTAACATCGCAGGGAATAGTCTTTCCTTTCGTTTCTTCAATGCAAGTTAATATTGTATCACATCTGGCTTAAACGTGAAATACTTCTGAGTTTTCGCATGGTAGCCGTGATGTGTAATTGTTTTTCTAAATAATTTGTATTCAGTCGCTTTTTCTTGGCTTCTCTTGGTAAGTAGAGATAAAGGCATTCACTTCCTGCTCGCAAGATTTCATCACCAAAGTCAGTTTCTAACAGGTCAGCTAACTTATCCTGCGAAAACTGGTCATTTGTAAAAACAAGGTGAACACGTGAAGCGTCATAGCTTTCATCAAAGGGATTTTCAATAATTGCCGTTGTAAGCTGCGGTTGCTCTTTAAGAACAACAGATAAATCAGCTCCGATTTTTTCCTTAATTGTATCATGAATCAAGGTGCAAATAGCATTATCAGCTAAATCCGTCTCAAAAACAATATTGCCACTTTGAATATAAGTCTTGACGTTTTCAAGCCCTGCTTCTGTCAAAATCTCAACGAGGTAAATCATTTTAGGAATCCGATTTTGACCAACTGGTGTGACACCTCGCAAGAGTGCGACTTTTTTCATCCTTCGTATGTCTCCATTGCTTCTTCTACTTCAGCTAATGTGATACCAAAGAGCTCTAGGCGTTTGAGAAGTTGTTTACCGTTGCTGTAACCGATGCGGAGCTTTTCTCCGAGATATTCACGACGTCTGCGGCTGTCTGTCCCCATCAAAAGACCAAAGCGCATCAAGTCAGCTCTTGTGATGTCGAATTGATTATCATCGTCAAAATTTCCTAAAACACCAGAAAGAGCCTTTTGCAAGTCTTCAAAACTTGCGTGTTCAACGCCGAGTGAACGTCCTTTACTTTTTGATTTTGGAGCGGCTTCATCACGATTCAAAAAAGCATGTTTAACATTTGGGATAGCATTCATGATGATTTTGCGAATGCGTTCTCCGTTATAATCTGGGTCCGTAAAGACAATAACCCCACGAAGGTCGTTTAATTTTTCAATGCGCTCAAGGTCGTCATCGTTAATAGCTGACCCACGAGTTTCATAGGTATCCACATCATAAAAACGACGTAAATTTGCGGTATCGTCTTTACCTTCAACAACGATTACTTCTTGAATTTTAATTTTTTCAGTCACAGTTAAACAACCTCTTTGCATTATCTGATGTCGCTTTTGCCACTTCTTCACTGGTTAAACCACGAAGTTCCGCGATTTTATCCACAACATAGCGAGTATAAGCTGTGCGATTTTCACGACCACGTTTTGGAACAGGGGCAAGATATGGTGCATCCGTCTCAACCAAAATCTTATCAAGCGGCAATTTCTGTGCAGCTTCTTGGACATCAAGTGCTTTTTTAAACGTGACAACACCTGAAAATGAAATCATCATGCCAAGCTCGATAAAACGCTCTGCCATTTCCAAAGAACCTGAAAATGAATGAATAATCCCACCGCGAGGTCCAACGCCTACTTCTTCGATGACTTTGTAAGTATCTTCAAGTGCATCACGAGTGTGAACGATAAAAGGGAGGTTATGCTCTTTTGACAGTTGAATCTGACGTTTGAAAACCTCAATTTGAACCTCTTTTGAGTCTTCCATCCAATAATAATCCAAACCAATCTCACCAAGACCAATTACCTTTGGGTGTGAAAGGTTAGCAACAATCATGTCCTCAATGTCTTGCGTATAAGAGCCTGCCTCAGTTGGATGCCAACCAATTGTAGCGTAGATTTCTGGGTATTTTTCAGCTAACTCAATAGCTCGTTTAATAGTTGGTGCGTCAAAACCAACGACATTATGTCGAGTGACGCCCATTTCTCTAGCAAGTGCCAATTCTTCTGCTTCACGTCCAGCAAAATCATCAGCATTCAAATGCGTATGTGTGTCAAAAATTTCCATGGTTTTATTATAACACAGACCACAAAAGAGACCAAAGCAAGTGCAGATAAAATCATGAAAAATCACGATTTACAGAAAAGAAAAGACGACTAGAATTTTCTAGTCGCCATCTCGGCATCTTCAATTGCTTCCTTAGGAGCTTCGCTATTTTTTATGAATAAGTAACCTTATAAGAAGAACCATACAATGAATCTTCTGTAATCATTAGTTCACCATCTTCATCGTATGAGTATGGAATAGTATACATTAACTGTCATTTGATTCTTTTCTGTATCAATGTCAGTAATTGAATAGGTTACACCATTTCCCACTTAAATCATCTTTTGACGAACAAGCGACAAATCAAAATATCAACACAACAGTTAGCAATACTACCAATAACTTCTTTTTTTACGTTATTATATACTTATCTAAATAAATCCATATAATCACTGCGAGTAGGTAACAAATATGCTATACGCACTTCATCTTCAAAAATATTATACAATGCAATATAATCCTTACTCAACGTTAAACCTTTAGTCTTATATTTAGGGTCTAGGCGCTTTCCAAATTTTTCATCAGTATCAAAGCCACCTTCAGGAAAAAATTCTAGACGTTGTAAATCTTTCCTAATGTTTGCAATTTTCTTCTTAGCATTAACTGTTGAACCTAGTTCCTTAGCAATATAATGATAAATATCATCAAGTGTGTCAATGACCCTTTGAGAATAAATAAGCTTATATTTCTTATAATCCATAACGCTCTACTAAATCCTCATCAGTATAAAACTTACCTTCATCAAATTCAGTATAACTTTGCTGAACTTCTGCTTGAAGATTTTTAAATAATTTCTCCCTCTTAAGCTCTTCCTCTGTTTTTAAATTAAGTTGACCTGTTTCAGCAACATTTTTAAGGAATAAATTTAAAGCCTGCGCAGTATTTAAATTATTTTCCTTAAATACTTTTTCGGCTTGTTTATAAATTGTTTGATAAGTTCTTAAATTGTAACTTTTATCATATGCTAAAGCCATAATATGATACCTCGCTTTATATCTTTATAGGTATATTGTAAGATATAAAATAAAAATATACAAACAACAACTATTAACAACTCGATATAAAATAAAACACACTAGGCTAAACTAGTGTAATTTATTCTAATTTTTGACTAACAACGTTAATATGAGTCGAAAGATACGCTATAAATAAAACCAAAAATCTATTTTATACACAATAAAATGCACTAGTCAAACTAATGCACTTTATTCTATAGATTTCTAAAAAGCATAATTAATACAACTGTATATGTATCAAAAATTTCCACGATTTATAGAAAAAAGAGAACCAGATGGTTCTCTTGATAAAATGGATTAAACTCAGTCATTAATTAGCTTTTTTAGCTTTATAAATAAAACCAAAAATAACTGATAAGATAATGGCAAGACCAAGTAGCATCAATCCTAAACCACTACTATCT
>CAVAFU010000017.1:0-76274 GCA_963588325.1 Oribacterium sp. | reverse complement strand
TCAAAAAAACACCCCAATCGTTAGATTTTGTGTCTAACTTTTGGGGTGCGGTACAAAAGAGAGGACTTTTTTTAGTTTATTTTTCTACGTCTAGCTTGAGTGATGGTCATTACGGCATCATTAGTAGCATAAATACCTTGGACATCACCAGTGTTTAGAGCAGCGATTGCTTCGTTTGAAAAATGCATGGCATTAATAGTAAAGCTAATTTCTTTATTACTAGTTATTGCTTTAAAAATCTTATTTTCTTTAGTATTAATGATACTGAGCGCTTTTGGTAATTCAGTTAATTCACCAATTTTTTCTTTGAGTTCGATGTCGATTATCTTAATATGCTTGTAAATTGTGAATTTATTATCTGTTGATTTTTCAATCATCATGGTAGCATAGTGGTCAGCATTTATCATGACTGCTAATCCCCAAGCACCGTTATTAGGTTGACTTCCCGAACTAATGTTAACTTGGAAAATTTCTTCGGGTTCTGTCTGACGCACCGCAAGGAAACTTGGAATTCCAAGGTCGTCTAGTTTTTCAGAGGAACCAGTGAGACTTAATGTATTATTTTTGACGGTGATTTGGTTAGCTAAGCTATCACGTAAACTAAGCCATTCAGGATTAAGTTCAGCAGTTTCAAAGGTATCGACAAATTCGGTAAATTTTTGTTGTAAAAGTGTTTGAGCATGCTCTGGAAAATTCATCATATCGACGGTTTCAGTTGGAATTCCATTATTGATAAGAGGCCATTCTCCTGACCAATCCACGGGATATAGAAGTGTTTCACGCCCAATATTGGTGTACTGAACAAAGCCTACTGTAGCAGGTCGTGTTCCAAGGCAAGTTAACCACCAGTTACCAAATTGATCTTGGAAAAGATCAGCATGTCCAATGTTTTGGAGTGTTTGTTCAGCACGGTCACGGTTGGTAAAAATTGGATTATTTGGAGCAGCTTCATCGTACGGTCCCCAAAGATTTTTGCTTCGAAACATGGTGATCATATGACCAAGTCCAGTTCCTCCTTCAGCAAGAAGAAGGTAGTAGTAATCACCTTTTTTGATAATATGAGGTCCTTCGACATCACGTCCACCAGAGCCATAAGAAAGAATTTCGGCTTGTCTAAGTGTCTGACCAGTAGTAATATCGATTTCAATTTGACGAATAGCTTTTTGGCCATTTTCGAGGTAACCTGTGAATTGGACATAAGTTTTATCACCTTCAAAGTATAGGTCAGGGTCAATGCCTGGAAAATCAACTTCAATGCGGTTATCTTCCCAAATAATATTTTCTTTATCAGAACTCAATTTTCCACGAATAATAAAGTTTTTCCATTCAGCAAAATTTGTGGTGATAACGTAGAAGTGCCCCTCGTGATATCGAATGCAAACAGCAAAAATACCTTCATTTGATTTGGCTTGTCGTAAATCAGCTTGTGTGTGATTTCTAATAATACCAGGTAACTTTTTCCAGTTGAGTAAATCTTTGGATTTTGAAATAGCGATACCTGGGTAATATTCGAATGTTGAGTTAACAAGGTAAAAAGTATCATCGACTCGTACAATGGATGGGTCAGGATACATTCCTCGTAAAATTGGATTTTGATATGAAGTAATAGTCATAGTTTACAAATACCTTTCGCTGTAAAAAGCTGAGCATAAGCCCAGCTGTATTTTAATTGTGATGGTAAACTTGCCAAGCTTTTTTTATGTCTTGATAGTTCAAATCAGAAGTGGCGTTAAAACGTTTATTGGCATGGTTGAGTTCTGCTCCACCGACACCAATAGATACGCAATTTGCCGTATTAATAGCTGTGATACCAGCAATAGAGTCTTCAATACCTACACAATCATAAGGAGAGAGATTGAGAGCAGACGCAGCTGCTAGAAAAATATCGGGTGCTGGTTTACCACTATTAATTTTGGAAGGATCGGCAATAGCATCAAAATAACTGGTTAAGCCAAGTTTCTCAAGAATGGTAGGCCCATTTTTACTAGCAGAAGCAAGAGCGATTTTAATACCATTAGATTTTAAGTCATTAAGAAGTTGTTGAATTCCTGGAAGAATATCATTTTGTGATAAAATTTCCAAGGCATGAATGTAAAGGTGATTTTTTTCAGCAGCTAAAGCGGCAAATTCTTCCTTAGAAACCTTTATATCGAGGTAATCAAGGATAATTTGTAAAGAATCTTCACGACTTACGCCCTTTGTTTTTTCTTCTAGTTCATCTGGTAAGTCAGCGTCAAAATGTATTTTTACTAATTGACGCCAAGCTGCAAAATGGTAAACAGCTGTATCGGCAATGACACCGTCGAGATCAAATAAAGCTCCTTTCATTGTTTAATCCTTTCTTTGAGAAATGACAGATGTGTTTTCAAGCAATTCATTAATTTTAGCAAGGTTTTCTTGTGAAATAGTGATAAACGGTAAAATTTCATTTAATTTCTTAAGTGACAATTTACCAAGACCACCATTGACAGCATCTGGGTCATTGCGGAAGAAGTCAAGAACTGGATCAATTTGGTCAATTTTTTCAACTAGATAAGTGTCTGACATAATTTCAGCGGCTGAAGTTTCAGCAGAATAACGTTCGATGTAATCTTGAGTTGGTTGATAGCTGATGTTATAAGTGCCAGCAGTTAATTCAAATTCTCCACCGATGTGTTCGTGATTGTTAAGCATTACGATGACATTTTCAGAACGTGGTAGTTTCACATGGGCAGTTGTGCCAAAAGGAATGCTAAGAGTCATCTTAATTGTATGATTGTCGTCTGTTTCAATTTCGTAGGCGACAGCAATTTTTCCATATGATGAATCAAAATATCCATTCACTTTATTAAGGCGGATATCAAATTCTGGTGCAAAATCAAATTTTTGGTAACCTTTTTTAGGATTTCTGATGCCTAATACGTATTTATAAGCCCATTCCATGATGGCACCGATTGAATAGTGGTTTAGCGAATTCATACCTTCAGGGTTCATAGAACCATCTGGCATAATGGAATTCCAACGTTCCCAAACAGTTGTGGCACCAAGATTAACAGCGTAAAGCCATGATGGATAGTCTTCATGAAGAAAAATAGTTGTTGCTAATTGATGATGACCATATTTTGATAACATTTGGTTAGCATAAGGCGTACCAACAAAACCAGTTTTAAGATGATTGTCGTCCTTATTAAGACGTTTGACTAGGTCGCTGACAACACGATCAGTTTGTTCTTTTGAAATAAGGTTAAATTGGAGAGCAAGAGCATAAGCTGTCTGAGTATCAATGGTCAATCTACCGTTCTTAGAAATGTACTCATCGTGAATGGCTGTTTTGATGCCTTGAGAAAGTTCAGCATATTTTATTTCGTCTGTAGTATTTCCCATTATTTTAGCAGTTTCAGAGACGATGTGTGCTGAGTAATAGTAGTAGATAGAAGCAATGAAATCTTCATCTGTTTTACCTGTTGGCATAGCTGGATTTTCACCATCTAAAGCAAGCCAGTCGCCAAATTGAAAACAATTTGTCCAAAGATTTGGAGTAGATGTGTGGTGAGAAATCCAGTCCACCCAATCACGCATAGCATCATAATGCTCTACTAAAATACTAGCGTCACCTGTTGCTTGATAAGCATTCCATGGGACAAATGTAGTTGCATCTCCCCAGATAGCACCTCCACCATCTTCGTTACCAAATGCAGGAGCGTACATTGGTGCACGACCATCATTTAGTCTTTGTTCAATGGCAACATCTTTTAAAAATTTACGATAGAAAGCATAAGCGTTCATGTTTAGAAGGGCTGTATTTGAAAAGACATTGGCATCTCCAGTCCATCCTAGGCGTTCATCACGCTGTGGGCAGTCTGTTGGAGAATCAACAAAATTACTCTTTTGACCCCAAATAACATTTTGGAATAAACGATTGACTTTGCTATTTTGAGTGATAATATTACCAGTATTTTCCATATCGGAGTAAATAACGTCTGCTTTAAAATCGTTAGGGTTAAGATTATCAATTCCTTCAACTTTTATGTAACGATAGCCGTAGTAGGTAAAACTAGGTTGAACCCATTTTTCAAGACCATCTGAGATATATTCAAATGCTGCGCGTGCTGTTCGAAGATTATCACGGTAGAAATTACCTTCTTGTAAGGTTTCACCAACTTGAAGATAAATTTTAGTCCCCTTGGGTGTACGATTATAAAAGCGAAAGAGTCCAGCATGGTTTTGCCCAAAATCAAGGACGGTTTCTCCAGCAGGAGTTTTTATGATTTCTTTGACATCAAGTGTTTCTTTGACAACAATTGGAAGGCTAAGTCGGTCAGATAAAAGATTCTTATCAGCATTACTAATGTCAACTGGTTGCCAATCTTTTATCTCAATCGTATCATCGCGGTCTTCACCGTAATAAATAGAAGATTTTGTAACATAACCAGCTGTAGTTTCCCAACTAGAATTGGTAGCGATGACTTCATGACTACCATCTTCATAATCAATGTGATATTCAGCTATAGCACGATGTTGGTCCCCATAAATGCAGTCTACACCTTCGATAAAACCATAAGGGCCCTTAAACCAACCGTCAGCTGTTGAGATAAGACATTCATGTTCTCCTTTTTGGAAAGCTTTTGTAATATCATAAGTCTGCACTTGAACCCATTGTGTGTAGTCATCAACACCAGGAGCTAAAAATTCATTTCCAACTTTTTGGCCATCAATAAAAGTTTCATAAACTCCGAGAGCTGTCATGTAAAGACGAGCTTTAATAACCTTTTTAGAAATAGTTACTTTTTTACGAAAAAGTGTGTTTTGAATAGTTTTATCTTTATTTGTAACCCATTGAGCCTCAAAGTCTTCAGTCATTTTTCCTGTTTCGAAGAATGAGCAAGCATTAATTATTTCGCCAGATTCACGCTGAATATTAATAATAACGTCGTATCGTGTACGAGGATTTAATGATAATTTGGGTTCAAAGACGTTATTATCATAGGTAAGAAAATCTGTTTGATAATCAATTTTATCATGATGTTTGATAATTAATTGTTTTTTGATTTTTTCTTTTGTTTCAGATTTTATTTTAAAACTAATATGAAGATTTTCTAACAGAAATCCTAGTGGTTCAGTCATATGATTAATGGTAATAGATGTGATTTTCATAGTTATCTCCTTAAAGTGTTGCGTTAAAATCACCACAAGTTGGGTCGACTGGGCTAATACCTTCAAAGTCTTCTTGACCAGTCATTTTACGGATAATTGCCTTAACATTGGCTGGGTTTCCAGTATAAGCGTTGATATAGGTTGAAAGGTAAGGAACATCAAAAAGATGATAAGGGTTTGCGGTAGAAACAAAAACTGTTGGGATAGCTTTAGCGAACCACGGCGCGTTAGCAGCCATTAAGTGAATCCAATCAAGGCGAGTAGTGGTTTGATTAGAAGCTGTTTCTACATTGGCAACATAAAAAGCAAGATCAAATTTTTCTTTCAAGTCAATAACACCTTCTTCAAACATTTCATGAAAATCCATTTGATAAAGCGAAACATCAAAACCAACTTTTTCAAGTTCTTCTTTGAACAAATCAGTTACCTTCCCTCCTTCTTTAAAGCCGCCATCATCGGAGTCGCCAAGGACAACTAAACGAACACGTGGCGTTTTATCTGGTGAGATAGGAAGAAGATGGTCACGGTCTTTAACAAGAGTGACTGATTGTTTGGCAATTGATTCAGCGATAACTTGGTGTTCATTAGATTTTAAATCTAATGTTTCAGGAATTGTAATTCCTAATTTTCCATCTATTGTTAACACTTTTTTAGCTACTTTTGTTGCGATGATTCGAGTTACTGCTTCATCAAGACGTTCTTTAGAAATAGCACCAGATGCAACAGCTTGAGTGATAATCTGATAATCTTCATCAATGTTTTTATTGAAAAGAATCATATCAATACCAGCATTAATAGTTGCAGGTAGTAATTCTTCACGTGGTAGAATAACGTTGTAACCAACCATAGCTGTAGCATCTGTCATGGCAAGACCGTTAAAGCCAAGTTCTTTTCTAAGAAGTCCATCAACTAGAAGCTTAGAAGTAGAGGCAGGACGTAGATCTTCATTTTTAATATCAACTTGTAATTTTCGTTCCCAAGCAGGTTGATAAATATGACCAACCATGATGGTTGAAATTCCTTGATCAATAAAAGTTTTGTAAATACGGCCATAAGTATTTGACCAGTCATCAGCTGATAGGTTATTAATACTTGAAAGTAAATGTTGATCACGCTCGTCAACGCCATCACCAGGGAAATGCTTGATAACAGGAATTACTTGATTTTCTTCCAACCCTTTTCGTTGTGCCTGTGCCATACGAAGGATACGCTGAGGATCAGAACCAAAGGTACGTGTATTAGTGATTGGATTACGAAAGTTATTATCGATATCAACAATAGGCGCAAAAGACATGTTGCAACCAACTTGGTTAGCTTCATAACCAGCTATACTTCCCAATTGAAAAGCAGAGTCGGTTTTATCAGTAGCTGCCATTTGCATCGGCATACCAATCCAAGTTCCTTCGTTGATAATCCCGTTTCCCCCTGATTCTAGGTTAGCTGCAAAAAAGAGAGGGTATTTGCTGCGGCTTTGAATCTGTTTGATTTGGCGTTTGATATCAGCTGCTGGACCAGGACGATACATCATACCACCAGGTTTGTATTTATCAATAAATTGGTTAAGATCGACTGTGTTTTCGTCTTGTCCAATTACAAAGAATAGTTGCCCGATTTTTTCCTCGGTGCTCATGTGATTAACTTCGTGTGTAACATAGTCAATTTCTTGTTTTGATAGGTTATAGGGTGTTTGGGTTAAATCAACCATAGGTTGTTCTCCTATTCTAAAAATGTTTACGCTTACAGTTTAGCTTAAAAAAAGAAGCGATACTATTGCTAAAAATAAGGTCTTTTGTGTTCATTTCACAGATTTAAAAATGACTTGCCTTTTGATAATATTTTACGTAAAATAAAGACGAAATTGAATATAATAAAACGATACTTTTTCGAAAATGACTACAAAAATACGATAAGTTAAGAAAGGAGTAAAAAATGGATAATATTCTTGAAAGATTACGTCGTAACAATCAAAAGCCTGTTAATTGGGAAAAAATCAAGGGTGGATTTAATGCTGATATTGCGGGTCATATTGGTAATGAACCAATTTATAACTTTTTTCAAACGTTAACAGATAATCTAGAAATTACTGCTAATGCTATTTCAGTCTCCGTTCAACCTATTCAATCTTATGTTCCTTTTCATGTTCATAATTATGTTGAAATCATTGTTCCGCTTTTAGGAAGTTGCCAATTTGAATCACGCAATGGCATCATTGAAATAGGACAGGAAGATATCATGATTGTAGGACGTGGTACTGCTCATCGCATCCATGAGATTGATTCAAATACTGTTGTTGTTAATATTGCTTTACAACCTTCTGCATTTTCATTTAATGATTTAAATTTTATGTTGCATCCAGGAGGTGGACAAAGCATTTCTAATATATTATTTACCATTTTGAATGATGAAAATTATGGTGATAGTCAATATAATCTTTTTAAGATTCAACATGACAAAAAGATAGTTTCCTTGATTTACGATATTATCGATGAATATTATCAAAATGATATTCAAGCTAATCAAATTATTCATTTTAATGTTTTGACTCTTTTTTCACGTTTAATTCGTCAATTTTATCATACGGATTATTCTATAGAACAATCGAAAAAGCATCAAAATACCTTAATGCCTATGTTGTTATATATAGAAGAACACTACGCTGACATCACTTTAGAAAAAATGGCAGATTATTTTGGATTTAATCCTAATTATCTTTCTTCATATCTTAAAAAGAATACAGGAATGACATTTATTAAGCTTGTTCATCTACAACGTGTGAATGTAGCTGCAGAATATCTTCAGTATACAAAGGCACCTATTGAGCAAATTTCTGTGAAAGTTGGTTATGAAAATCCGTCCTATTTTTATAAAATGTTTCGAAAAGTTTTAGGTGTCTCACCAAAAGAATATCGAATAGAAAATAGTTAAAGCACAGGATTAGTTTTCCTGTGCTTTTTGTGTGCGGTATTGATTGGGAGACAATCCAGTTTCTTCTTTGAAATAGTGATAAAAATAATTTTCAGATGAAAACCCAAGTCCATAGGCAATCTCTGTGATTTTCATATCCGTTGTATGTAGAAGTTGTTTGGCTTTACTGATACGAATAGCTTTAGCGTAGTTGATAATGGTCATTCCACTTTGTTTTTTCAAAAGTCGATTCAGATATTCAGAATTGTAATGGAGCTGTTTTTCAATGTCTTTTCGTGAGATATTACCGTAATGTGATTCGATTAGGCTAATTAAGCGGCTAACTAGAAAATCTTCTTTGTTGAGGTCAATATCAACTCGTTTGAGTTGATATGAATATGGATTTTCAAGTTCTGTTAACAGACGGAGTAGTAATCCTTTTTGAAAATAATTCGCACCAATTTTAGAAGTGGCTAACTCTAGTTGCATAGCATCTAAAAGTGTCTTAAAGAGTGTATTGTCAACTGGAGTGCACGGAGAAAATTCGATATAACTACGTTTCCAGTCATCTTCCCCTTGTAAATTAGATCGTAAAAATTGAAAAATTTCTCCTTGAATTTCGGGAGTGTTTTCAAGAGGAAAAATTACTTCTTCTAAAATACTTTCTGAAATATTTAAGACTAGAAGGTGACCATTTTTTAAAATATCACTATGAGTGATACGTCGGTTCAGCAAGCATCCTTGACCAGCTTGATAAATAAATTCTTTATCTTCAATTTTATTAATGACAGTGCCAGATAAAACATAAAGGAGTTCAAAAGCAATATTTTGATGCATTTGGTCATAATTTTCAGCAATAAAATATTGAATTTTTTCCTCTTGAACATTAGTGTAAAGAACTCTGTCTTCAGTTCCTTTCTTATAGAAAAGTGCCAAAGGTGCGGAGTTCTCAAGCCTAGGAACATTATTTGTCATAATGGTTCCCTCAAGTTTTTGGAGTTCTTTTTTTGCAGATTCTAACATAAAAAAACTCCTTTCTAAGTTGATTTTTTATAGTAAACGTTTTCTAATTATTGGATATTTGCATTATAACACAATTTTATTTGGGATAAAATACTGTCAGAAAGTAAAAGAAGGAGAAGAAAATGAGACAAAAAATTTCTTTAAATCGCGAATGGCGATTTCATTTAGGGGAACTTCTGCATCCTCCTAAAAAAGTTGCTAAAAAAGCTTATGCCTTTGGTGGTTTTACTGCAAGTCTTCCAGAAGAAAATCAGCCACGGCTACCAGTAAGTCCTGGTGGAGATAATTTCTTAAAATTAATTGCTCAAGGAAATACAGAAATTGGCTTACGAAATCTATGTGCAACAGATTTAGAAAGCCAATTAGATGATTCCTGGGAAACGGTTGATTTACCACATGATTGGAAGGTAAATCTCCCTTATGAAAATAATCCTACGAATTTAATGGCTGGCTCAAAACCTGATGGTGTTGCTTATTATCGTAAACGATTTAAACTTGGTAATATTCAACAAGGAAATCGGATCATCCTTCATTTTGAAGGTGTTATGCGAATGGCTGATATTTGGCTTAATGGAGCTTATCTTGGTCATAATAATAGTGGTTATACGACGTTTGAGTTTGATATCACTGAGATGCTTTATTATGGTGATGAAGGAAGTAATACATTATTGGTTAGAACGGAGACAACATCAGGTTCAGAAGGATGGTGGTATGAAGGAGCAGGAATTTATAAGGAAGTATCGTTAAACGTTATTCCTAATCTTCATCTAAATGAGGAGGATTTCTATGTTTATACCAAATCACTTGAAAAAGACAAAGCTTCTTTAGGAATTGAACTGTCCGTTACTAATGATAGTGATGACTATATCTTAGCTTCACCCAAAATTGATATTGATGGTTCAATTATCCAGTTATCTGAGAGAGAGGTTGCCCCGCTATCAACAGAAGTTTTTACAGAAAATATAATTCTTGAGAAGGCTATATTATGGTCACCAGAAAATCCTTACCTCTATCAGGCAACTGCAATTCTTGAAGGTGATAAAATCATTAAAAATTTTGGAATTCGTACATTTGATTATGATGAAAAAGGTTTTTATCTTAATGGGAATCTCTACGAGTTACATGGTGTTTGTGAACATCAAGATTTTGCAGGAGTAGGAGTTGCTTTAGATAAGGACATCATCCATTATAAAATCAAAGTAATGAAAGCAATGGGAGTAAATGCTTATCGTAGTGCGCATCATTTTGCTTCAAAAGAATTATTGGAACTTTGTGACGAACATGGAATTCTTGTAATGAATGAAAATCGCATACCAGAAAGTAGTCCTTGGCGATTAGCTGATCTAGAAAAGTTGGTTAAACAATCACGGATGAATGCTTCTCTTGCTTTTTGGTCTATTGGAAATGAAGAATTGACAGGAAACACTATTTTTGGTGGACGTAGTGTAAAACGATTAGCACAAATCATTAGGAAATGTGATAGGGAACATTTATTGCTATCTGCGGAATTATTAAGTCCAGAAGGTTTTGTTGATGAGGAATATCTTCAATACTTTGATGTTTTAGGAGTGAACTACCCAGAAGCTGGTGTTATGGGAGCAGGAGCTGAGTTAATCCATCAAAAATATCCTAACTTGCCAATGATGTCTACTGAAAATGCCTCTTATTTTTCAACTAGAGGAATTTATAAAGATAATGCTGAAAAGTGTCAATGCAATAATTTCGGTTCTTTATATTCAATGGTTTTACCTGGAAAACGTCAACCTGGTGACCCTGGCGTAGGAGGAACTGCACATCCCGAGGAGGTTATTCATTACCTAAAAACGCACTCTTACATGGGAGGAGTTTTCCTATGGACTGCTTTTGATTATTTTGGAGAACCTTCGCCATTTACTTATCCTGGAATCAGTTCTCAATTTGGAATATGTGATCTTAATGGGTTCCCTAAAGATTATTATTACTATTATCAGGCACATTGGACCGATAATTTTATGGTCCACCTTATGCCTCATTGGAACTCAGAAGGACTTGAAATTGACGAGCATGGTCAAACACCTGTAAGAATTTTTTCTAATGCAGAGTCAGTGGAACTATTTGTTAATAACATTAGTCAAGGAAAAAAGAAAATCTTAGATTGTCAGGCAAACTATCTCGTTCAATATCAAAAGGGAGAGATTAAAGCGATTGCTTATCAAGGAAATGAAAAAGTAGCAGAAGATGTTCAGATAACATCAGGTCAGACAGTTTCTGTATGTGCTAAAAATATTTTTTCAGGAAAGGATATTGAACTTTTTGAAATATCAGCGCGTGATATGTACAATCACTTAGTGCCTATTGCAGATGATTGTATTGAAGTTATAGCTGAAAATGGAACAGTTATAGGTTTAGGAAATGGTAATCCTGCAGATATTACAAGTCAGAGTTTATCAGAAATATGCCTATTTTCAGGCAAAGCAATGGTAATGGTGTCAAAAAATACAGGTAATCAGGTTAAATTATTAGTTTCTCTAAAATCTGGGAAATAGACATATAACAGCTTTTATATGAATATAGAGAAAACGTTTACAAATAGATATACTAAAATTGTAATTAAAATATTTTCAGAAAGGTAATACTTACTATGAGTACTGCAAAAACAAAAATCGGTGTTGTCAGCATGGCAACACTTGCAATGTCAGGTTCAGTTGCTGGCTCAGCTATCGCCGCAATTTCAGCTGACTTTCCTAATACTCCCATTTCAACGGTCCAACTTCTCTCAACTTTACCAGGGCTAGGTTCATTAATTATCACATTAATTGCTGGTCAAATGGCCATGCGTGTTTCCAAAAAGAACCTTGTTCTCCTTGGAGTCGCACTTGTAACAATTGGTGGTCTTATCCCAGCTTTTTGGAATAGTTCGATGGTTGGTTTGCTTGCTTGTTCCGTTATTTTAGGTATGGGAGTTGGTTTCATTTCAACAATCAATCCAATGCTTTTATCTCAATACTTTGAAGGTGAAGAACGTTCTGGCATGATGGGAGTTAATACTGGTATGACCTCACTTGGGTCAATGATTTTAACTGGTGTCGGTGGTATCCTTGGTGGTCAAAATTGGCGTAATCTTTATTGGGTATTTGCTGTTGGGGTTCTAGTGTTTCTTTTAGTTCTTTTTTGCTTACCAAAAGATGAACCTGAAAAAGAAATAGTAACAGCAGATGGTAAAAAAGAAAAAGTATCAACGATTGCAGTTTTAAAAGAATTAAAAGCTCCTGTTTATATTATTATTTTTATTGCATTCCTTCTTGGAATTGCCTATACAGCATATGTAGCAAACCTCTCAATTGTTGTAGCTGAACGTGGTGTTGGGGGAACTGCAATGACTGGTATTATTAATGCGGTAGGTACTTTTGGTGGTATTTTTGCAGGTTTTGGACTTAAATACATCCGCAAAGTAACTAAGCCAAATACACTTGCCTTTGGATTTATCTTCCTATTAATTACCTTACTTTTGACTTACTTTTTTGCTAACCCATTCGTCTTGATGATTGCAGCTGTGTTTGCAGCGATGGCAATGGTTATGGTAATGGCAACTTGTCCATTTTTACTTTCAATGGTTTCCAAACCTGTACAAATTCCAGTTGTTATGTCAGTTTATGCTTTTGTAAATGCTCTTAGTTCAGCCATTGCTCCTAAATTAATTAGTTGGCTTCAAGTTCCGGCAGGAGTACCATCATTTATCTTTGCAGGTGCTGTTTCACTTGTTGTTGCTATTGTTTTAATAGTAAGTCATTTTGGTGAAAAAGTTGAAAGTGGTTCGCTTATTCCTGATGGACGTGGTACAGCAGAAGAAGCTTTAGCTGATTAATTAAGGAGATGAGTAGTTGACTGATAAAAAATTATATATCTGGGGAGAGAACATCCCTGGAAATAATAGAGAGAGTAAAACAAATATTTTAGATATTCACAAAGAATATACCACCCAAGATTTATTTGAAAAATATCCAGGTATTTGGGATAAAACAACTTCAAAAATTGATGATATGTCTGGAAACGATACAATGGTTTACCGTCAAGAAATTGAAAGTGGACCTGCTCAACTAACTTATGAAGATCAACCGTTTCTGATTCCATATTTAGTTGAAGGAAGTGATAAATGTGTTATCATTTGTCCAGGTGGAGCCTATTTGACAAAATCAATGATTGAAGAAGGAAGGGATATTGCAAGCTTTTTAAATCAAGCAGGAATTTCAGCATTTGTCCTTTGGTACCGTACTTATCCTTATCGTGCACCGATAATGTTTTGGGATTGCCAACGCTCTATTCGGTATGTCCGCTACCATGCTAAAAAATTTGGAATAAATCCGAAAAAAATTGCTCTAGCTGGTTTTTCAGCAGGGGGAAACTTGGTTTCTGTAACAAATTTTATCTTACGAAATCAAGAAATTTCTATTGATGGCTATCAAGCTGATGCTATTGATGGAGTTGATGCTTCTGTGACAGGTTTAGCAGGCATCTATCCAGCTATTGCCATAGCAGATGATAAAATCATTGCTGCTATCGGAGGGAAAGAGATTTATAACAATCTAGAAGAACGACAAAAATTTGCTAAAAAATATGATATTTTTAGTCATGTTTGCAAAGGAGATGCTCCTTTATTCTTGTGTGCAGCTATGGACGATGAAATTGTTCCTGCACACCATTTATTACAATTAACACAAATTGCCAACGATAAGAAAATACCTGTTGAGTTACATCTTTTCTCTGATGGTGGGCATGGATTCGGTGGCTGTTTTGGTGAGCAAATGCCTCAATTTTATCATGATAGAACTTCAGTTAAACAATGGAAATCTCTTTTTATAACTTGGTTAAATCGTCTATTTGACTAAGGAAGAAACAATCGGTAAAAATACCGGTTGTTTTTCTTATTTATAGAATAGATACTGTAAATTTGATACAAAAATCATGAAAAATTGATGTTGTTAAGCATGTCAGGAATGCTATAATCGAAATTGTAAACGTTTTCTACTAATGAAACTAATAGGAGGAAAAAACATGTCAGTATTTTATGTTCCGTCAGTCAATTTAATTGGTCGTGGCGTTATTAATGAAATCGGAAGTTATATTAAGGAATTGGGTTATAAAAAAGCTCTTTTGGTTACTGATCATTATATTGCTAGTAGTGATACCTTACCTAAAGTAACTGCACCGCTTGATAAAGAAAAAATTGAATATGTTGTTTTTAGTGATGTTTCACCTAATCCAACAGTGAAAAATGTTGAAGATGGTTTAACAGTTTTAAAAGATTCTGGCTGTGACTTCATTATTTCACTTGGAGGTGGCTCACCTCAAGATGCTGCAAGTAGCATTTCAATTCTTGCTACGAATGGTGGACAACCACAAGACTATGAAGGTGTTCATAAATCACAAGTAAAAGGATTGCCGGTTGTTGCTATTAATACAACTGCAGGAACATCAGCTGAGATTACTATTAACTATGTTATTACTGATGAGGAACGTAAGGTAAAAATGGTTATGGTTGATAAAAATAGCCTTGCACTTATGTCAGTTAATGATCCAGAATTGATGGTCTCAAAACCAGCTTCTCTTACAGCAGCTACAGGAATGGATGCATTAACACATGCCATTGAAGCTTTAGTAACACCGGGAGCATATGGAGTTACTAAAAAATTATCTATTGGAGCTATTGAATTAATTAAAGAATTTTTACCTCGTGCTGTTGAAAATGGTCATGATATTGAAGCACGTGAAGCTATGGTAAATGCTATTTTCCTTGGTGGTATGGCGTTTAATAATGCAGGATTGGGTTATGTCCATGCAATGGCACATCAACTTGGAGCTGTTTATCACTTGCCACATGGTGTTTGTTGTGCCATGATTTTGCCGATTGTTGAACGTGAAAATGCCAAACGTGTACCAGAAGCTTTCCGAGATGTTGCTAAGGCTCTTGGTTTACATACTGAAGATAAAAGTGATCAAGAGTGTGCTGATTATGCTATTTCTGAAATTGAAAAACTTTCAGAAACGGTTGGTATTCCTAAAAAATTAACTGAATTAGATATTAGAGAAGAAGAATTTGATTTTGAATACCTTTCTAAAAATGCACTTCTTGATGCTTGTGCGCCAGGAAATCCTTTTATGCCTACTCTTGAAGAGACTATTGCTCTTTATAAAAAACTCTTCTAAACTACTAAAATAAGTGTCTCAAAAAATAAGCCACATAATCTCCTGTGGCTTATTTTTTCTGATATTCATTTTTGCAAATAAAACTCTTTGCAAAAATGCAACTTTGTGTTAAGATAGTACCTAAAAAATTATTATTAAGGAGGCTAACTTGGATAAAGCAACATTAAAGAATTTAGCAAAAGCAGAATTACACTGTCACTTAGATGGTTCTATTTCACTGGGTGTTATTCGTCAATTGGCGGAGATGGCAAATATAGCTGTTCCCGAATCAGATGATGACTTAAAACAATTGGTTGTTGCCCCAGCAAATGCAGAATCTTTAATGGATTACCTCAAAGCGTTTGACTTTGTTCGTCCACTATTACAAACTAAAGAGGCTTTGCATTTAGCAGCATACGACGTTGCTAGACAAGCTGCTCAAGAAAATGTTATTTACACTGAAATCCGCTTTGCACCTGAATTGTCAATGGATGAAGGATTGACAGCATCAGAGACAGTAGAAGCGGTTTTAGCGGGCTTAAAACAAGCTGAGGAAGAGTTTGACATTGTCGCTAAGGTTCTTGTTTGTGGGATGAAACAATCGCCAAAAGAGGTCACACGGGATATTTTTAATCACGTTATCGAGTTAGCTAGTCAAGGGTTGGTTGGTTTTGATTTTGCGGGAAATGAATTGGATTTTCCACCTGCTGAATTAGCTGATATTATCATGCATGCTCAAGAATTGGGATTGCCACTAACATTTCATGCTGGTGAGTGTGGTTGTGCGCACTATATCGCTGATTCAATTGCCCTTGATGTTAAACGTATCGGGCACACCACAGCTATCTTTGATCAACCCGAATTGATTCAACAGTTTATTGAAAACAATGTAACCGCAGAGCTATGTTTAACAAGCAATTTGCAAACAAAAGCAGCAAATTCATTGGCAGAGTTTCCATTTTTGCCTTTGAAAAATGCTGGCGCTAAAATCACAATCAATACTGATAACCGAACAGTATCTGATACCACACTAACAAGAGAATATGCTCTTTTTGTTAAGCATTTTGGTGTCAGCGTAGCTGATTTTCTAACCTTTAATAAAAATGCTATCCAAGCTTCTTTCACAACAGATGGTCAAAAAGCTGATTTATTATCGAAAATAGACAATTTATATGAAACATTTCTGTAAAAATATGCTACAATAGTGGTAATTTATGTTTGGAGGAAATTATGGCTTTAGTTAAGATTGTCTATGCCAGCATGACAGGAAATACTGAAGAAATTGCTGACATTGTAGGAAATAAATTCGAAGAACTTGGACACACTGTCGAAGTTGATGAATGCACAACTGTTGATGCAGCAGATTTTGAAGATGCTGATGTTGCTATCGTAGCATCATATACTTACGGCGATGGTGAATTACCAGACGAAATCGTTGATTTCTACGAAGATCTTGCAGATGTTGATTTATCAGATAAAATCTTTGGTGTTGTCGGTTCTGGTGATACTTTCTATGATTACTTCTGTAAAGCAGTTGATGAATTTGAAGCTCAATTTGCTTTAACAGGCGCTACTAAAGGTGCAGATTCTATCAAAGTTGATTTGTCAGCTGATGATGAAGATATTCAAAAATTGGAAGCTTTCGCTGAAACAATTTCTGAAAAAATTAACTAATCAAAAAAGAGGTTTAACCTCTTTTTTTGTTTATCTTAAAACAAAATTTTAGATGGTAAAAAATTATTTAGAAAATATTTTAAACAACAAAAGTTATTTTTATGTAGAATATCTGCATGATAATACTTTTTATATGCAAATATTTGCCAAACAAGGTATAATAATTAAAATGGCAAGGCTTTGATTTTACTAGCTTTTATGGCAATTTTGCAATTGAGAAAAGTTTAAACTCTTTTAAATTTTTAGAGCTTAGCAGATAAAGAAAGTTTTAGTTAGTCATATAAGGAAAGTCTTGTTAGAAATGAGGTTTTATATGGCAAAAAATAGAGAATACGATTACGGTTTTCATGATGATGTCAATCCAACCTATTCTACAGGAAAAGGCTTGACAGAAGAAATCGTACGCAATATATCAAAGGTAAAAAATGAGCCAGAATGGATGCTCAATTACCGCTTGAAAAGTCTGGAATTATTCCACAAACTCCCAATGCCTGATTGGGGACCCGACCTTTCTGGAATTGATTTTGACGATGTCATTTATTTCCAAAAACTATCTGACCGTCGTGCCAATAATTGGGAAGATGTTCCTGACAAAATCAAGCAAACCTTTGAACGTCTGGGTATTCCTGAAGCAGAACGTCAGTTCTTGTCAGGTGCAGTAGCGCAATACGAGTCTGAAGTGGTTTATCACAACATGAAAGACGAGTTCAAAAAACAAGGCATTATCTTTACGGATACTGATACAGCTCTGCAAGAATACCCTGAACTTTTCAAAAAGTATTTTGGAAAAGTAGTGTCTAACAGTGAACACAAATTTGCGGCTTTAAATGGGGCTGTTTGGTCTGGTGGGACATTTATCTATGTTCCAAAAGGTGTCCAATGCGAAATCCCTGTTCAAACCTATTTCCGCATTAATGGTGAGAATGCTGGTCAGTTTGAACGTAGTTTAATCATCGTTGATGAAGGAGCTTCAATTCAATACATTGAAGGCTGTACGGCGCCTAATTACACAACCAATAGTCTGCATGCTGCGACTGTTGAAATTATTGTCAAACGTGATGCAAGTTTTCGTTATACAACCATTCAAAACTGGTCTGATAATGTCTATAATCTGGTTACAGAACGTGGGACAGTTGAAGAGAATGGCATGTTAGAGTGGATTGATGGTAACCTTGGAAGTAAGGTTAACATGAAATACCCATGTTCTATTTTAAATGGACCACATGCCAAAACATCAGTGCTTTCAATGGCATTTGCCAACTACGGACAGCATTTGGATGCGGGATGTAAGGTGTATCACAATGCACCACACACTTCTTCAACATTGATTTCAAAATCAGTGGCTAAAGATGGTGGCAAGACAGATTACCGTGGGTCTGTTTATTTCGGTAAAAATAGTGGTGGCTCAAAATCACATATCGAATGTGATACGATTCTCATGGATGATTTATCAAGTTCAGATACGATTCCGTTTAATGAAATTCATAATTCAAATGTCTCACTAGAGCATGAAGCTAAAGTTTCTAAAGTTTCTGAAGACCAACTCTACTACATGATGAGCCGAGGTATTTCAGAAGAAGAAGCAACAGCAATGATTGTTAACGGCTTTATGGAACCTATTACGAAAGAACTTCCTATGGAATACGCTGTCGAATTAAATAGTTTGATTACGATGAGTATGGAAGGTTCAGTTGGCTAATATCAACAATAATGTGATTAAAACCACACTGTCTTTTCTAACCTATCTTGTCAAGTGAAAAAGTTTTCTTTATAATGGTAGCGGTATGAAAAAAAGAAAGTACGGATATGATGAATTACGCAAAGTTTTGATAATACTTGGTGTAATGGCAGTAGTTGGTTATTTTGTCGCTTATGTGATGAGACATTGGGATATTATTGTCACTTTTTGGGAATCACGTTCTCAAGCAGAACTAACTGCTATCATGTCTCAATTACGTTCAAAAACAGTTTTAAATTTTATTATTTTAATCTTACTGACAGCTGCAACGGCTGCTATCCCGTTTATGTCTAATGCTATCTTTGCCGTTTTCAATGGTGTTGTTTACGGTCCCGGTATTGGCTTTTTAATGAACGTTGTTAGTAATGTTTTTGGTAATTTTGTATTTATCAAAATTCTAGAAATGATTGACATTACGGATAGTAAGAAGAAATTACAAAGTCGTTTTGGAAGTATTGATCTCCTAGAAAAGACAGATTTTGGGATTGTTTTAGGGTATATGATTCCTATAATGCCAACCATTCTTGTCAATTATTACGTTACGGAAACCAAACTCCCATGGCGTAAGTGGCTTCTTTATGTCACGATTGGTGTTGCTCCTAGTAGTTTAGTGTATGCTTTAGGTGGCGATGCTGTTGTTGCTGGAAACTTTAAGCGTATAGCAGTACTTTTAGTAATTATTATTTTGGTTTATCTTGTCGTTACTTATGTGAAACGAAAAACTAAAAAGCAAGCTTAAATAGAGATATTAGTTTAGAAAGGGCATCTCATCGATGAATTTAGATATTATCCGCCAAGAAATTGATCAATTGGATCAAGAATTAGTCGCTTTATTAGAAAAACGCATGCAATTGGTTAATCAAGTTGCTGCCTATAAAAAAGCAACAGGAAAACCTATTTTAGACACTAGCCGTGAAGAAGCTGTTCTTCAAAAAGTGGCAAGTCGTGTGGAAAATAAAGCTTTTGAAGAAACAGTTGTCAATACGTTTGCAGATATTATGAAAAATTCACGTGACTACCAAGCCAAACAATTGAATAACGATTTAGCTTGAGAGGTAAAGGCAGATGATAAAGAAACTAAAGGAAAATCAAGATTATTCCTATATTCTCTTGGTAAAACTGTTGCTGATTAGTGTTGTTATTGGGCTTTTGGTTGGTATCGTTGATACTATATTTGGTCGAGTTTTACTGCTACTTAGCGATTTTAGAACAGAATATTTTAACTATCTGATTCCACTTTTAGGGATTGTGGGATTGTTGATTGTTTTTCTTTATCAAAAAGCTGACGAACGCGCTAGCAAAGGAATGGGCTTACTTTTTGCGATTGGACAAGAGCAGGAAAAAGAAATCCCGTTGATTTTGATTCCTTTAGTGACTTTGGCAACATGGTTGACACACCTTTTTGGAGGTAGTGCTGGACGAGAAGGAGTAGCGGTTCAACTTGGAGCGGCTATTTCGCATTCGTTTAGCCGATTCTTTAATTTTGAAAATAGCTCGCGCCTCTTTCTGGTTACGGGGATGGCAGCTGGTTTTGCTGGTCTTTTTCAAACGCCGATAGCAGCTGTTTTCTTCGCTTTAGAAATTTTAGTGCTTGGAAAATTGCAATTACAAGCTTTACTTCCAATGACTGTAGCCTCTTTTGTTGCTAGTGCGACATCGCATTTTTTAGGCTTAGAAAAATTTTCTCATCTAGTTAGTGCAGAATTGACACTTGATGTGGTGACTTTTTGCAAATTGGCTTTACTAGGTATCATTTTTGGCTTAGTTGGTAACCTTTTTGCTGGTCTACTAAGCTTAGCCAAACAAAAAGCGCAAGAAGTAATGGAAAATCCTTATTATCGTATTTTATTTGGAGGGATTTTACTTAGTCTTATCTTTTTAATGCTTTATCATGGGCGTTATTCAGGATTAGGAACTAATTTGATAACAGCAAGTTTCACTGGAAAAGATATTTATCTTTTTGATTGGGCATTAAAATTGCTTCTGACGGTAGCTACCCTAGCACTGGGATTCCAAGGTGGTGAAGTCACTCCATTATTTGCGATTGGGGCTTCATTGGGTGTCATTTTGGCAAATCTTTTTGGCTTACCTGTTGAATTTGTTGCAGCTGCGGGCTATATTAGCGTATTTGGTAGTGCGACAAATACGTTAATCGCACCGATTTTTATCGGCGGTGAGGTTTTCGGCTTTGCCAATTTACCATATTTTGTTTTGGTTATGATTTTTGCTTATAGTGTCAATCGTAAGAATTCTATCTATGGTGGACAAGAAGTTTTAACATTTTAAAATTATCAGCAGAGTTTGGTGAATGACTAAACTCTGCTTTTTTGAAATTGAATAGTCTTGGTCAGAAAAAATGAAAAAGAAAATTAAAAAATCATCAAAAAAGTTGCTATATATGGCTTTACACCAATGATGTTTTTTGTTAAAATATGAAGAGTGTGTAATGGACACATAAAAATACGGCTAATCCGCTGGGACAAGCACCTAATGATTAGTAAGATAGGAGAAAAATAAATGAATCCATTAATCCAAAGTTTGACTGAAAGTCAATTACGTACTGACATCCCTACTTTCCAACCTGGTGACACAGTTCGTGTTCACGCAAAAGTTGTTGAAGGAAGCCGTGAACGTATCCAAATTTTCGAAGGTGTCGTTATTTCACGTAAAGGTCAAGGGATCTCAGAAATGTACACAGTTCGTAAAATTTCAAGCGGTATCGGTGTTGAACGTACATTCCCACTTCACACTCCACGTGTAGAAAAAATCGAAGTCGTTCGTCACGGTAAAGTACGTCGTGCTAAACTTTACTACTTGCGTGCATTACAAGGTAAAGCTGCTCGTATTAAAGAAATCCGTCGTTAATTTTGACGATAAATATTCGACGATAAAAATCTGTCCTTGCGACAGATTTTTTCATAGCTCCCCTTAGTTCAATGGATATAACAACTCCCTCCTAAGGAGTAGTTGCTGGTTCGATTCCGGCAGGGGAGATAGAACCTAATCCCAAAGTATTTTTTTAATACTTTCCTTGGGTGGTGTCGTCGGCAGCGACTTCCTGGGGAATTCCATGCCTAAGTTTTGAACCTAAGGTCTCAAAACTTCCGAGTGGCTGATTTTATTGATTTTTTCAGCCACTTTCACCACAGCGGTAAGTATCATTTTATTGCTCGCTTCGCTCGCGAATGATTTTGAATTAAACAGTGATAATAAAATAATTATTTGCAACTTCTAGAAGTAGTTTTGAGCTAATAAAACGTTATTTGTCCAAACTATTGCAGAAATCTGAATGTTATTAATTCAGATTTTTTATTTTTTAAGCAGTAAAGAGTGTTGAAAATAGGAAAAATGATTTTTAAGTTTTTGCTGAAAATTTATTTTATTTTCATAAGGTTTTTTCCTCAATTTTGATTAAAAAATGATATAATTATTTTTGATCAGAAACGAAGGAAGTACAATGGCGAGAAAAAAATATTCTATTGATAGTCGGATTGACTATTCTGTAATTTTACCTGTTTTTTTTCTTTTGTTAATTGGCTTAGTAGCTATTTATATTGCAACATTAAATGACTACCCGAGTACAGTTGCAAAAGTGATGACACAACAAGTCATCTGGATATTATTGGGGTGTGGTGTGGCTTTTGTTGTCATGCTATTTAGCACAGAATTTTTATGGAAAATCACCCCGTTTTTATATGGTCTTGGACTGATATTAATGGTGCTCCCCTTAATCTTTTATAGTCCAGAATTGGTTGAGTCCACAGGGGCAAAAAACTGGGTCACAATAGGTTCGGTGACCTTATTCCAACCCTCCGAATTTATGAAGGTATCTTATATTTTGATGCTTGCCAGATTCTCCATTTGGTTTCGTCAGAAGTTCAAAGAAGATACGCTAAAAAATGATTTAAAACTGTTAGGAATTTTTGCTCTTATTACCTTGCCGGTAATGATATTGTTAGGTCTTCAAAAAGACTTGGGGACTGCAATGGTCTTCTCAGCTATTTTAGCTGGTTTGATTTTGTTGTCAGGCATTTCTTGGTGGATTATTTTGCCAGTTGTCATTCTTGTGGTACTTGTGGTTGGTGGTTTCCTAGTGATTTTTCTTTTACCAAATGGTAAAGAATTTCTCTATAACTTAGGAATGGATACTTACCAAATTAATCGTATTTCAGCTTGGCTAGATCCATTTTCATACGCTAAGACAATTGCTTATCAACAAACACAAGGGATGATTTCAATTGGTAGTGGAGGTCTTAGCGGTAAAGGCTTTAATGTTATTGACTTAGCTGTGCCAGTTCGTGAAAGTGATATGATTTTCACTGTTATCGCTGAAGATTTTGGTTTCATTGGTAGTGCTGTTGTCATGGGATTATATCTTTTGCTGATTTATCGTATGATTCGTGTAACCTTTGAATCTAATAATCGTTTTTACACATACATTTCAACTGGTTTTATCATGATGATTTTGTTCCATATCTTTGAAAATATCGGAGCAGCCATTGGTATTTTACCATTGACAGGTATTCCATTACCATTTATTTCACAAGGTGGTTCTTCGTTGATTACAAACTTGATTTGTGTCGGTTTGATTTTATCGATGGGATATCAAAATAATCTTCACCGTGAGCAAGAAATCGCAGAACATTTTAAAAGAAGTGAACGTTATTAAAAAGACGTTTGATAAATTTGATGACGTTTTAATTTATCTGCATGTAAAAAGTGTCCATTGGACACTTTTTTTGTTTAGATGTTTTGGATTTTCAATTCGTTTTCTTATATATTGACCAAGAAATTGATGCAGTATAGACTATAAAAAAACTTAAAATTATGATATAATAGAGCGTATGAATTACCATGATTATATCTGGGATTTGGGTGGAACATTACTTGATAATTATGAAATGTCCACTCAAGCTTTCGTGAAAACTTTAGCAGAATTTGGACAAACGGCTTCGCATGATGACGTTTATGACAAATTAAAAGAGTCCACGGATGCCGCTATTGCACAATTTATCCCAAATGAACCGCAATTTTTACAAGCTTATAAAAAATTAGAAGCCGAGTATTTGAAAACACCAGCTTTATTTGCAGGAGCGCGTGAGGTTTTGCAGGCTATTGTTGCAAGTGGTGGGAGAAATTTCTTAGTTTCGCATCGTAACAAGCAAGTCCTTGATATTTTAGAAAAGACTAATTTGTTGTCTTATTTTACAGAGGTGGTCACTTCAGAAAGTGGCTTTGCTCGGAAACCAAGCCCAGAGTCGATGTTGTACTTAAAAGAGAAGTATGATATCAAAGAAGCCTTGGTTATTGGAGATCGTGAGATTGATAGGCAGGCTGGTCAAGCAGCAGGCTTTGACACGTTATTAGTTGATGGAAAAAAATCCTTAATGGAGATAGTGAAGTAAATGACGGAAGAAAATAAAAATTTAGCAGAATTAGCGAAAGAGTATGACGCCAGTCAGATTCAGGTCTTAGAAGGTCTTGAAGCTGTTCGAATGCGCCCAGGGATGTATATCGGGTCAACTTCGAAAGAAGGTTTGCACCACTTAGTATGGGAAATCGTTGATAACTCTATCGATGAAGCATTGGCTGGTTTTGCAACTCACATTGAAGTTTTTATTGAAAAAGATAATTCAATTACAGTTGTCGATGACGGTCGTGGTATTCCTGTTGATATCCAAGAAAAAACAGGTCGTCCTGCCGTTGAAACAGTCTTTACAGTTCTTCACGCTGGTGGTAAATTTGGCGGTGGCGGATATAAAGTTTCTGGTGGTTTGCACGGGGTTGGTTCATCTGTTGTTAACGCCCTTTCAACTCAATTAGACGTATCTGTTCACCGTAACGGTAAAATTCATTATCAAGAATATCGTCGTGGACACGTTGTTAGTGATTTGTCAATTATTGGTGATACTGACCGTCACGGAACAACAGTTCACTTCACACCAGACCCAGAAATCTTTACCGAAACAACTGTCTTTGATTTTGATAAATTAGCTAAACGTATCCAAGAATTAGCTTTCTTGAACCGAGGTTTACGTATTTCAATCACGGATAAACGTGAAGGAATTGAGCAAGAAAAACATTACCATTATGAAGGTGGTATTTCAAGTTACGTTGAATTTATCAATGAAAACAAAGAAGTTATCTTTGATAAACCAATTTATACTGATGGCGAGTTAGAGGGAATTTCTGTTGAAGTTGCTATGCAATACACAACTGGTTATCATGAAACGGTAATGAGTTTTGCAAACAACATTCACACACACGAAGGTGGTACACACGAACAAGGTTTCCGTACAGCCTTGACACGTGTGATTAATGACTATGCTCGTCAAAATAAAATTCTAAAAGAAAAAGATGATAATTTGACTGGTGAGGATGTTCGTGAAGGATTGACAGCTGTTATTTCTGTTAAACACCCAAATCCTCAATTTGAAGGTCAAACCAAAACAAAACTTGGTAACTCAGAAGTTGTTAAAATTACTAACCGTTTGTTTAGTGAAGCGTTCAGTCGTTTCTTGCTAGAAAATCCTCAAATCGCTAAGAAAATTGTTGAAAAAGGAATTCTAGCATCTAAAGCTCGTATCGCTGCTAAACGCGCGCGCGAAGTAACACGTAAAAAATCAGGACTTGAAATTTCAAACCTTCCTGGTAAATTGGCTGACTGTTCATCAAATGATGCAACAATGAACGAACTGTTCATCGTCGAAGGGGATTCTGCGGGTGGTTCTGCTAAGTCAGGACGTGACCGTGAACACCAAGCGATTTTGCCAATCCGTGGTAAAATTTTGAACGTTGAAAAAGCTAGCATGGATAAAATCCTTGCCAACGAAGAAATTCGTAGCTTGTTTACAGCGATGGGAACTGGTTTTGGTGCTGAATTTGATGTTTCAAAAGCACGTTATCACAAACTTGTTATCATGACCGATGCCGATGTCGATGGTGCTCACATTCGTACCTTATTGTTGACATTGATTTATCGCTTCATGCGTCCAGTTTTGGAAGCAGGATATGTTTATATTGCTCAACCACCTATTTACGGTGTTAAAGTTGGTAGTGAAATTAAAGAATACATTCAGCCAGGTGCTAATCAAGAAACTGAGCTTCAAGAAGCCATAGAACGTTATAGTGTTGGTCGTTCAAAACCAACTGTTCAACGTTACAAAGGTCTTGGTGAAATGGATGACCACCAACTTTGGGCGACAACAATGGACCCAGAAAATCGCTTGATGGCGAGAGTTTCTGTTGATGATGCCGCTGAAGCAGATAAGATTTTTGATATGCTTATGGGAGATAAAGTAGAACCGCGTCGTGAGTTCATCGAAGAAAATGCGGTTTACAGTACGCTTGATATTTAATATTGAATATTAACGAAAAATTACTGCATACAATCTCTAAGTATGTTATAATCGTAATGTTATAGCTATTTTTTACGATAAAAAGACAATTTATAAGGAGTTTTAAATGTCGAGCGGAATTATATTACTGCTTGTAGCAATAGTTCTATTAGTAATTGTTGCTTACCTAGTTGGCGTTATTGTGCGCAAACGAAATGATTCATTGATTGCAAGTTTAGAAGAAAGAAAACAATCTTTGTTCGGTTTGCCTGTTAATGAAGAAGTAGAGGCTGTTAAAAATCTTCACCTTATCGGGCAAAGTCAAACAACATTTCGTGAATGGAACCAAAAATGGGTTGACCTTTCTTTAAATTCTTTTTCAGATATTGAAAATCATATTTTTGAAGCCGAAAATTTAAATGACAGTTTTAAATTTATCAGTGCGAAACATGAGATTGACAATGTCGAAAGCCAATTGAATTTGGTTGAAGAAGACATTAATTCTATTCGTGAAGCTCTTTCTGTTTTGAAAGAACAAGAAGAAAAGAATAGTGCTCGTGTTAAACATGCTTTGGATTTATATGAAACACTTCAAAATTCTATTTCAGAAAAAGAAGATAATTTTGGCTCTACAATGTCTGAAATTGAAAAACAATTGAAAAACATTGAAGCTGAGTTTTCTCAATTTGTAACGCTTAACTCAACAGGTGACCCTGTTGAAGCGTCTGAAGTGCTTGACCGTGCTGAAGAACACACTATTGCACTTGGTCAAATTTCAGAACAAATTCCAGCAATTGTGGCTAAATTAGAAGATGATTTTCCTGACCAACTTGATGATTTGGAACAAGGTTATCGTCGTCTATTGGAACAAAATTATCATTTTGCTGAAAAGAATATTGAAAAACGTTTCCAAGAAGTTCGCGATTCTATCCGTGCTAATTCTTCAGAGCTTGTGACATTGGATTTAGACCGTGCCCGCGATGAAAATGAACACATTCAAGAAAAAATCGATTCATTGTATGAATTGTTTGAACGTGAAATTGCTGCTCATAAAGCTGCACTTAAAGACAGTAAGATTATTCCAGATTATTTAGCACATGCTAAATCAAATAATGAACAATTGGCTCATGAAATTAAACGTTTGTCTCACAAGTATATCTTGAATGACAGCGAAAGCCTTAGCCTTCGTTCATTTACTAAGAATTTGGAAGAAATCGAAACAGAAGTATTGCCAGTTGTTGTTGCTTTTGAAACACAAGACAAACCATTTTCTGAATTACAATTACTCTTTGACAGAGCTTTAAAAACATTGGCTGCTGTCGAAGAAGGACAAATGGAAGTCTTTGAACAAGTTAAGAACATCGAAGAAATCGAAACTGTTGCACGTCAAAGTTTGGAACAATACATTAATCGTTTGCATATGATTAAACGTTATATGGAAAAACGTAATTTGCCAGGAATTCCACAAGATTTCTTGAGTGCATTCTTCACAACAAGTTCTCAATTGGAAGTATTGATTGATGAGCTTAGCCGTGGTCGTATTGACATTGAAGCTGTTTCTCGTTTGACAGATGTTGCAACATCAGCAATTGCTAATCTTGAAAATGCAACTTACCAAGTTGTTCAAAATGCAACATTGACAGAACAATTGTTACAATACTCAAATCGTTACCGTAGTTTTGAGCCAAGCGTTCAAAGTAGCTTCGAGCACGCTTTGAAATTATTTGAAGTTGATAATGATTATCAAGCATCATTTGATGAAATTTCATACGCACTTGAAACAGTTGAACCTGGTGTAACAGATCGATTTGTATCATCTTATGAAAAAACACGTGAACAAATTCGTTTCTGAGACGCTAGCGTTAATAGAACTAAAAGGTTTGGAAAAATTGCCAAACCTTTTTTGATAACAAAAATAGGGGAATCATTATGAAAAAGATTGGTATGGTAGTAGCTGTTGAAATACAGTCAGTTATGCGAAAATACGCAGACAAATTAAAACAAGAAGAGGTCAAAGGTTTTAACGTTTATTCGGTCACCTTTGATGATAAGATTTTATATATTATACAATCTGGTGCAGGAGAAATTAGGGCAGCGGCTTGTACACAATTATTAATTAGTCTCTTTGATGTTGATGTGATTGTAAATTATGGTGTGGTTGGAGCTCTGACAGAGGAATTAAAAGTGACTAACATTTGTTTGGTTGAAAAGGTGGTTCATTATGATATGGACACCTCAGCTGCTGACCATTGTGAAGTTGGGCGTTATTTGGAATATCAAGATATTTATTTGCCGACGACACAGCAATATGTACAGTTAGTGAAAAAACATCATGATTTTATTCGTCCAGTCATTTGTGCATCTGGAGATAAATTTATTGCTGACGAGGCTAAAAAACGTGCTTTACATCATGACTTTAAGGCAGATATTTGTGATATGGAGAGTGCAGCGATTGTCTTGATTTGTGACCAAAATAAGGTTCCAAATCTTATTTTAAAGACTGTTTCTGACAGTATAACTGGAGGTGCGGCAGAATTCCGTTCATCTATTGAAAGAGCAGCTGATATTTGTTTAGAAATTCTTGATGAGATTCTTCAGGAGTTATAAAAAAGTTGGGAGTTTAGCGTAAAAAGCAGTCAGATTTGGCTGTTTTTTTTGTATAAATATAAAAAAAGCTCAATTTTAAGCTTGCTATTTTCAGAATTTTCTTGTAGAATATTTTTAAATATAAAAGTGATGATAGAAAAAGCCTGAGACAACAGACAGAGAGTGCTTGATGGTGAGAAAAGCATGCAATCCTTAGGCGACACATTCTTGAGCGCGTGTGCGAACTCAGTTGACAGTAGTGCACGACGGGTGAATCCACGTTACGGATTAGAAGTCATGTACTTCATGAGAACAGTTAAGGCGACTTGCTGTTGAATCAGAGGTGGAACCACGTTATTAAACGTCCTTGCAAAATTTTTGCGAGGGCGTTTTTTGTACATCAGAAATAGAAAGGGTATTATTATGACAACTATAAAAGGATTGAGAGATATTGAACCTTATGTAGCTGGGAGCCAACCAAGCGGTGAAAATCTAATAAAATTGAATACCAATGAAAATGCTTATGGACCAAGTCCAAAAGTAGCTGAAGTTTTTTCTAAATTTGATGTCCATCAATTGCGAAAATATTCGACTTTAGATCAGAAAAAATTGCGTATTGCTCTTGCTGAACAACATGGTATTGCCCCCGAACAAATCATTGTTGGAAATGGTTCAGATGATATTTTATCTATGGCTTTTCTAGCATTTTTCAATAGTGATGAGCCAGTTTTATTCCCTGATTTGACATACGGATTTTATAAAGTTTGGGCTGATTTGTATCACATTAATTATCATGAAATTCCATTAAATCATGATTTTGAAATTGATGGCAATGATTACATCGCTGATAATGGTGGTATCGTCATCACAAATCCTAATGCCCCAACTGGGGTTTACAAACCTCTTGATGAACTGGAAAGAATTATTCGAGCTAACCAAGATGTGGTGGTTATCATTGATGAAGCTTATATTAATTTTGGTGGTGAGACAGCTCTGCCATTGCTTAAAAAGTACGAAAATGTCTTTATCACACGAACATTTTCAAAAGATGCTTCTCTTGCTGGTTTACGCGTTGGTTACGGTATGGGAAGTCCAAAATTAATGGCAGTTATCAACGCTATCAAAAATTCGGTCAATCCTTACAATGTTGATTTGATTGCTGAAAATTTAGCGGTTGCTGCTGTGGAATCATGGGATTACTACGAAGATACTTGTCAAAAAATTATAGCAACGCGAGATTGGTTTGCTACAGAATTAAGACAACTTGGCTTCACTGTTTTAGACTCAAAAACTAATTTTGTTTTGGCAGAGTGTCCGCAAAGCGATGCAGGTAATTTATTTGAGTATTTACAAGCTAAGAACATCTATGTTCGTTATTTTCCAAAAGTTGACCGCATTCAAAATCATTTGCGAATTTCAATTGGGACACAAGCTGAGATGGAACAAGTGGTAGAAGTTATAAAAGAATACCAGAATGCCTAATCTTGATGATGTTAGGAGTTGATACAATGAAAAAAACAACATTACCAGTAGGAATGCATGATAAGCTATTTAAACGTGCACGTGTTACCTATAAAATCGAACGAGATATTAGTGATTTCTTGATGGGTCAAGGATTTAATCGTATTGAAACACCAACCTTGGAACATTTTGAAGTCTTTAGTGATACGATTACGAAAAATAATTATAATTTTTTTGATAAAAGTGGTGAATTGCTGACGCTTCGCCCTGATATTACCAGCCAAATTGGACGTGTCATTGCTTCGACGCAAGTGGAAACGCCAATTAAGTTTTCATACTCTGGTAAGGTTTTTAAATACAACGAAGAAATGCGTGGCTTGATGAATGAGCATACACAAGCGGGAGTTGAAATTGTTGGTTATCCTGCAAAAGAAGCGGTTTTTGAAGCTATTCAATCAGCTAAAGAAGCTCTTGATAGAGCGGATATCCCGTCTTATCAATTTGAATTTTCACACGCTGCGATTTTGCAAACTATTTTTGAAACTTTGGATGTGTCACAAGAAGCACATGAGATTTTGGCACAAGCTATTAAAGACAAAAACATCACTCAGCTAAATGAATTTACGAAAAAATATCCGAGTGAATTTGATGACTTCTTGAAACATTTACCTTATCTTTTTGGTGAAAGTCATCAGGTATTAGAAAAAGCACGTGAACTTGTCAAGAATCAAGCAATCTTGGATGCTTTGACAGACTTAGAAGAATTGTTGGTACAAGTTTCTGAGATTCTACCAAAAAGCAATATTGATTTGGCACAGATTCCAACGATGCCATACTATACTGGTGTCATGTTTAAAGTTTTTGGTGACAAGGTGCCAGATGCCTTTGCTTCTGGTGGGCGTTATGATAAACTCTTTGAACGCTTTGGTGCTAAGAAATTAACTGCTGTTGGTTGGGCAGTAGATATTGATGCGGTTTATCAAGCGGTACATGATAATTTAGAAGGAGGTGCCTAATGGAAAATCAAATTACAATTGCATTAACCAAAGGTCGTATTGAAAAAGATACGGTAAAACTTCTTGAAAAAGCTGGCTTTGACATGTCATTTATGGAAAATAAAGGACGTAATCTAATTTTTGAAAGCCCAGATAAAAAATTCCGCTTTTTGCTTGTTAAAGCACCAGATGTGACAACTTATGTTCGTCATGGGGTTGCAGACCTTGGAGTAGTCGGAAAAGATTTGTTGATCGAACATCCAACGGGTTATCTTGAAATGCTGGATTTGAATTTTGGACTATGTAAATTTTCAGTAGCGTCAACGGATGCTTACGACCCACATGACCATAAGCGCAAGCGTATTGCCACAAAATACCCAACAATTGCTACAGATTATTTCAATAAACGAGGCGAAGATGTTGAAATCATTTCTATCCAAGGAAGTGTTGAAATTGCGCCAGTAATTGGCTTGGCGGATGCGATTGTTGATATTGTGGAGACAGGAAATACTTTGGTAGCAAATGGTCTTAAAGTTTACGAAGATATTTGCCGTATTTCAGCACGATTGATTGTAAACAAGGCGGCTTTGAAAAATAATCCTGAAATCATGCCATTTATCCAAAAATTGGAAAGTATCGTTGGAAATGAGGAGGTAGCTTTTAAATGAAACGTTTAACAGGAACGACAGAAGAAATTTCAAAAATTCTCTACCAAGAACAATTGGAATTAAGCAAAGAAAACCTTGATGTTGATGATGCGGTTCGTCAAATTTTAGAAGATGTCAAAGAAAATGGCGATAAAGCACTTAAAGCCTATTCTGAAAAATTTGATAAGATTACGCTTGATAAGTTTGAAGTTGGACAAGAATTGATTGACCAAGCTTTTGAAGCTATTGATTCAGATGTTTTGGAAGCCCTCAAAAATGCTAAAGCAAATATTGAAAGTTACCACAAACAACAGTTGGAAAAAGGATTTGAAGACCAACCAACAGATGGTGTGGTTCGTGGACAATTAATTCGTCCGATTGAACGTGTTGGGGTTTATGTTCCAGGTGGGACAGCAGCTTACCCATCATCTGTTTTGATGAATGTCATCCCTGCTAAGATTGCTGGTGTTAAGGAAATCATCATGATTACGCCACCACAAGAACAGTTTGAACCTGCGATTTTAGTAGCAGCATCGTTGGCTGGCGTAGATAAGATTTATCAAGTTGGTGGTGCGCAAGGAATTGCAGCATTAGCCTATGGGACAGAAAGTATCCCTCGTGTAGATAAAATTACTGGACCAGGAAATATCTTTGTAGCTACTGCTAAAAAACTCGTTTATGGTATCGTCGGAATTGACATGATTGCTGGTCCATCTGAAATCGGTGTGATTGCAGATAGCACAGCTAATCCAAAATACGTTGCAGCAGACTTGCTCTCACAAGCTGAGCATGATGTGCGTGCGCGTGCGATTTTGGTGACGAATTCAGCAGCGTTAGCAGATGCGGTTGAAAAGGAAATTGAAGACCAACTTAAAACCTTGCCACGTGAGGAAATTGCTCGAGCTTCTGTTGAAAATAACGGTCGTATTATCATTGCGGATTCTGTTGAAGCCATGTTTGAATTGATGAATCAAGTGGCACCAGAACATTTGGAAATTGCCATGGACAATGCCTACGATTATTTAGATGCAATTGAAAATGCAGGTTCTGTTTTCCTTGGTCATTTTACAAGTGAACCAATCGGTGATTATTACGCAGGGGCAAATCATATTTTGCCAACAACTAGCACAAGCCGTTTCTCATCAGCGCTTGGTGTGCATGACTTTGTCAAACGTATCCAATACATGCAATATTCTAAAGCAGCTGTAAATGCGGCTAGTCATGATATTACAACATTGGCTTATGCTGAAGGGTTACAAGCTCACGCCAAAGCAATCGAGGTGCGCCATGACTAAAGTGAATGGTTTATTAGTGATGGATGTGGATTCTACCCTTATCCAAGAAGAAGGTATTGATTTGCTAGGTGAAGAAGCGGGTGTTGGTGAGAAAATTGCTGACATTACTGCGCGTGCCATGAATGGTGAGTTAGATTTCAAACAAGCTTTGGATGAACGTGTCGGTTTGTTGAAGGGCTTGCCAGAAAGCATTTTTGATAAGGTGCTTGCGCGCATGCATTTTACAAATGGTGCTGAAAAATTAGTGGCGGAGCTTCATCGTCGTGGTTATAAAGTGGCTGTCGTGTCAGGCGGTTTCCATGAAACGGTTGATGTGTTGGCAAAACGTATCGGACTAGATTATGTCAAAGCTAACCGTTTAGAGGTTAAAGACGGTGTTTTGACAGGCAATGTTCTTGGCGAGGTCGTCACTAAAGATGTCAAGAAAGCTAGCTTGATTGAGTGGGCAGCTGAAAATGATTTGGAACTCAGCCAGACGATTGCGATGGGTGATGGCGCAAATGATTTACCAATGATTAAAACTGCGGGGATTGGTATTGCGTTTTGTGCTAAGCCAGTTGTTCGTAAAGAAGCGCCTTACCAAATCAACGAAGCAGATTTGTACAAAGTCATTGATATTTTAGACGATAAAAACTAGTGATTCAGTGCACCGTTAACTTGCACAGAAAGAAAAGGATATTTTATGAGACAAGCAGAAATTGAACGTAATACCTTTGAAACAAAGATTAAATTGAAACTAAATCTGGATGCTCAAGAGCCAGTTGATATCGATACGGGTGTCGGATTTTTTGACCATATGTTGACACTTTTTGCAAGACACAGCCGTATTTCTTTGGTTGTTAAAGCTGATGGCGATTTGTATGTTGACAGTCACCATACGGTTGAAGACGTTGGGATTGTTCTTGGTCAAGCCCTCAAAGAAGCATTAGGGGATAAAGCTGGAATTAATCGCTATGGAACATCGTTTGTGCCGATGGATGAAACACTTGGAATGGCAAGTCTTGATTTGTCAGGACGCAGCTATCTTGTTTTTGATTGTGAATTTGATAATCCGAAACTTGGCAATTTTGATACAGAATTGGTTGAAGAATTCTTCCAAGCTTTGGCATTCAATGTTCAGATGAATTTGCATTTAAAAATTTTGCACGGCAAAAATAATCACCATAAATCAGAAAGTCTTTTTAAGGCAACAGGTCGTGCTCTTCGCGAAGCGATTACCATTAATCCTGAAATTCATGGTGTTAATTCAACAAAAGGATTGCTCTAAAATCAATAGAAAGGAATCAGCCAAAATGCCTGCATAGTGGTATTTAATGGCTTGGGAGCTTAGATAATGATTATTGTGATTGATTATGACGCAGGAAATACTGCTAATGTTTTGAGAGCTTTAAAGAAAATCGGTGTGCAGGCTGAATTATCTAGTGATAAAGATAAAATTTTGGCAGCTGATGGATTGATTTTGCCAGGAGTTGGTGCCTATCCAGCTGCGATGGCTGAGTTGAATAAGCGTGGCTTGGTTTCTGTCATCAAAGAAGCTGTAGCTCAAGGAACGCCATTATTGGGGATTTGTCTTGGGATGCAAGTATTGACTGAGATTGGTTTGGAGCATCAAGAAACGGCTGGGCTTGGATTTATTCCAGGTGTTTGTCGTGAAATTCAAGCCAGTAAAGCAATGCCTGTCCCACACATGGGGTGGAATAATCTTACTGTGAAGCACGAAAGCCCATTGACAGCGGGACTGGAAGGTCAATCTGTTTATTTTGTACATAGTTATTTTACAGATGTTCCTGAAGATTATATCGATGTTACGGCTGACTATGGGATAGAAGTGCCAGCCATGATTCATAAAGATAATGTCTATGGTGCGCAATTTCACCCTGAAAAATCAGGTGATGTCGGATTGGGGATTCTTGAAAAATTCATCCAGCTTTGCGGTGATTAAAAAGGACTATAGTAGCGTTTTAAGAAAGAAAAGGAGTTTATAATGCAAATTCTTCCAGCTATTGATATTAAAGATGGGCAGGCTGTCCGCCTCTTTAAAGGGGATTTTAATCAGAAAACAGTTGTTAATCCTGACGTCATTGGACAGGCTAATATTTTTGCCAAAGCAGGTATTAATTTTATTCATGTCGTGGATTTGGACGGAGCGCTTGATGGGCGTGCGACTAATCGTGACTTGATTGCTAAGTTGAAAAAAGAATCAGGGCTTGGTGTTGAAGTCGGTGGCGGTATTCGTACCCTTGAACAAATCGAAGATTACCTAGCGGTTGGGATTGATCGTGTGATTATTGGTTCTATGGCGGTTAAAAATCCAGATTTTGTTAAGGCAGCTTTGGATAAATTTGGTAGTGACAAAATTGTGGTAGGAATTGATGCCAAAAACGGTTTTGTGGCAACTGAAGGCTGGCTTGAAACAAGTAATGTAGATTATATTAGCCTTGCTAAAGCCATGGAAAAAATGGGAGTTACTCTTTTTGTCTACACAGATGTTGACCGTGATGGCACGCTAACAGGACCGAATTTTGAACACTATGAACGTTTGGTAGCTGAGTTAACGACAGCTAACGTCATTGCCTCTGGTGGCATTGCCAAACAAGAAGATTTGGTGAAATTACAAGAAATCGGTGTGGCTGGAACAATTGTTGGTAAAGCTTATTATAATGGTAATATCAGTCTTGAAGAACTTAAAGCCTTTGGAGGGTAAGTTATGCTAAAAAAACGAATTATTCCCTGTCTAGATGTTAAAGATGGTCGTGTGGTTAAAGGGGTTAATTTTGTTAATTTGACAGATGTTGGTGATCCTGTTGATGCTGCGCGTGCTTACTATGAAGCAGGTTGTGATGAGTTAGTTTTCTTGGATATCACTGCAACGCATGAAAAGCGCGATACTACTGTGGAAATGGTAAAACGTGTGGCAGACCAAGTTTTCATCCCATTTACAGTTGGTGGTGGCATTCGTTCGGTCGAAGACATGAATAAAATGCTGAAAGCAGGAGCCGATAAGGTAGCGGTCAATTCATCGGCAGTTGCTAATCCACAACTCATCAAAGATTGTGCAGAAAAATTTGGCAATCAATGCGTGGTATCAGCTATTGATGCTCGTAAAGAAGATGATGGAACTTGGCATGTTTATGTGGCAGGTGGTCGTAAGGATACAGGCATTGACTTGATTGAGTGGGCAAAAAAAGTTGTCAGCCTTGGAGCTGGTGAAATTTTGCTTACTAGCATGGATAAGGACGGTACGAAATCAGGATTTGATTTAGACATGCTAAATGCTGTCGCTGACGTGGTTAATGTTCCGATTATTGCTTCTGGTGGTGCTGGAAATATTGAACATATGGTAGAAGTTTTTGAAAAAACAACCGCAACAGGAGCTTTAGCGGCTTCCATTTTCCATTTTGGTGAAGTTTCGATTGCTGACACAAAATCAGCCATGGCTGCTGCAGGAATAGAGGTGAGACAATGAGTGATATTAAACTTGATTTTGCCAAACAAGATGGTCTTGTTCCTGTGATTGTGACAGATTACCAGACAGGGCAAGTTTTAATGTTGGCTTATATGAATGAAGAAGCTTACCAATTGACCTTAGAGACTAAACAAATGCACTACTGGAGCCGTTCACGCAATGAATTATGGCATAAAGGCGCTACAAGCGGTCATTATCAATACGTCAAATCAATTAAGACGGATTGTGATTGTGATACCTTGTTAGTTGCTGTGAAGCAAGAAGGTGCTGCTTGTCATACAGGAGCTTACAGTTGTTTTTTCAATGATATTTTGTAGGCAAGCTAGGAAGGAAAAACTATGTTAGAGACATTATACAAAGAAGCGTTAGATCGTAAAGAAAATCCCAAAGAAGGTTCTTATACCAATTATCTTTTTGATAAAGGGCTAGATAAAATTCTAAAAAAAGTTGGTGAAGAAGCAACAGAAGTTGTTATTGCAGCCAAAAATGCTGATAAAGATGAAATTGCTAATGAAACAGCTGATGTTCTGTATCATTTAGCAGTTATGTTGGTTGAAACTGGTGTGACAGTTGAAGAAGTCGATGCTGTTTTAAAGGCACGTCAAGGTAAGAAAAGCAATGTTCATGACCGACCAGAAATTACGAATTATTAAGCAAAGAAGGTAGGAATTCATTTCCTGCTTTTTTTATATCACCAAAAGCAAGCGATTGCGCTTATCGAGCTGTTTTATAAAAAATCGTCTTTGGTAGTCTTAAATAACATCAAAAAATATTTACGAAAACGCTTGCGTAAACTAAAAACATTTTGTATACTGAAAGCATAAAAATCACTATATCGAAAGATACGGAGGTTCTGTATGAAAAAGGTAAGTCGGCTTTTGTCGCCTGAAAAGCGGCAATTTTTTGGAATTCGTAAGCTAAAGGTTGGTGTTGCTTCTGTTGCTATTGCAACAGCTCTTTTTTGGGGAACAGGAATAACAAGTGTTTCTGCTGATCAAATCAATACCGAAACAACAACGCAACTAGTCACGAATCAGTCAGAAGCAACAGAGGAAGCTACTGAGAATCTGCAAAATGACTCTAGTACTGTGGACGAAACGCTAGCAGTTATTGATGCTGCTGAAGCAACTATTAGCGAGGAAGCTACTCAAACCGCTGCGGCTGAAACTGATGGTGACCAAGCTGTTGAGGAAGTAGCCACAACTGAAAATGTAGCAGAAGCTAATGTTCAAGAGGCAAGTAATGACACTACTAGCCTTGACCAGTTAGCAACGGATGCAACTGCTGAAAATACTACACAAACTAGTGAGATTACACTTCTTAACGCCACACCAGAAACTGCTGAGAATGCAGCACCTGCCATTGCAGAAGATACTATTCGTGTGCATTTTCAAGAAGTGACTGACGATAATTTTAGTGATTATGGTCTGTGGACGTGGGGAGCTGTTGCTGAACCGTCTGATGGTAATAATTGGCCAGCAGCCGCAACGGCATTTTCAGCTAGTCAAAAGGATGATTTTGGCTACTACATTGATGTCAAACAGACTGCTAGCCATGGTGAGATTGGCTACCTTCTCTTAAAAAATGGTGAGAAAATCAGCGATTCTGACCAAAAAATATCACCTTTATCTCAAGATGTGAACGAAGTTTGGGTAACATCTGATTTTACGACTTACACTTACAAGCCTCTAGCTGATGATAGTATTATCCGAATCAATTACCAACGTGATGATGGTGATTATGATGGTTGGGGTGTCTGGGCATGGGGTGATGTGGCAGGTGAATTTTCAACTTGGCCAACTGACGCCCTTGACTTCACGCAAGAAGGAGCATACGGACGTTATGTCGACGTTCCGTTGTCAAAATTATTAGACTCTAACATTGGCTTTTTATTGGTTAATCAAAATGACCCAGACGGTGTCGGCAATAAAACGATTGATTTGAGTTTTTCAGACCGCACACTTCACAGTCAAATTTTCTTACACAATGATGATGCGACAGTTTATACCAATCCATATTATATTGCGACGGTTAGTGGGCAGGATTTTTCAAAAGCAACACCTGGTGTGCATCAAGTGACTGTATCAGCTAGCAGTTATCGTTCGTTTAATTATAACGAAACTGACTTGATTGATGTTGTTGTTACGAATCCTGAAAATGTTGATATTACACGTATGCAAGTGGATACGACAGCAATTGGTGGTGGGATTATCGAAAATTCACCTGAACTTAATCGCGTGACAATCACAGCAACTTCTGACACAACGCCTGGAGACTATGACTTACCTGTCCGTGTTTATGATAGTGATAATGGTTATTATGATACAACGGTTACGGTAACCATTACAGAACGTGTTAAGCAAGAGGGAGAACTTGATTGGGATGAGCAAGTGATTTACTTCATGCTGACAGACCGTTTTTATAATGGTGATACTAGCAATGACAATCCCTATAACCAAGATTATGCTGGAGCGGTTAACCAAGCTGGAACTTATAAAGGTGGGGATTTCAAAGGCGTCACAGCAAAATTAGATTACCTCAAAGAACTAGGTGTGACTAGTATTTGGGTAACACCAATTGTGGAAAATATTCCACAAAATGTGGGTACCGAAGAGGGCAAAGAATATTATGCTTATCATGGTTACTGGGCAAGTGATTTTGAAAAACTTAATCCGCATCTTGGGACACTTGATGATTTTCATGAATTAATCGACGAAGCGGCAGAACGTGGCATCAATATCATTGTAGATGTGGTTTTGAACCATTCTGGTTATGGTACGGAAGAAACATTTGCAGGTATGGTTCGGACAGCTGAAGAAGACAAGGGTGACGACATTCAAGGTTCACAATCTGGTCTGCCTGATTTCAAAACAGAAGAAGCAACTGTCCGTGAGCAGTTGGTAGCATGGCAAACAGCTTGGCTTGAAAAGTCAACAACTGCAAAAGGTAATAGTATTTATGCCTTTCGTGTGGATACTGTCAAGCATGTTGATGATACTACGTGGCAATATTTTAAAAATGAGCTAGCGCTGAAAGATGCGGATTTTCATCTGGTAGGTGAAAGTTGGGGAGCAAGCTATAAAGATACCAAAGGCGACTTGGGTACTGGCAGCATGGATAGCTTACTGGACTTTGGCTTTAAAGATATTGCGAAGTTGCTTGTTAACGGCAATCTAAAACAAGCCAACGAGGAATTAATTGCACGTAATGATGTGCTGACAAGTTCTTACACTTTGGCACAATTCCTTGGTAGTCATGATGAGGATGGCTTCCTTTATAGCATTGGTGGTGACCTTTCAAAATTAAAAGTTGCTGCAACGCTCTTATTGACCGCCAAAGGTCAGCCTGTGATTTATTATGGCGAAGAACTCGGTCAATCGGGTGCCAATAACTGGCCGTATTACGATAATCGTTACGAGTTTGACTGGGATGATGTTGAGGGTAATGATGTTCTGGAACATTATCAAAAATTATTAGCCTTTCGTCGTGATAACAGCGAATTGTTAGCACGTGGCAGTCATAGCACGGTAGCGGTTAATGATAGTCAACAATGGCTACTGGCTAAACGTGAAAATGATACGGATGCTGCGTACATTTTGTATAATCTTAAAGATGAAAGCCAGACTCTTCGTTTGTTATTGTCTGATGATGCCGTGGTGACGGATTATTATAGCGGTCAAACTTACCAAGCGGTGCTTGGCGAAAATGGTGCTTATTACCTTGACCTTGAAGCGCCAGCCATTTCAGCTGGTGGCACCATGCTTCTTAAAGTGTCAACAGGAGCGATTACGTCTGCTTTTATTGCACAAACTGAAGAAGAACCAATTGCCGAAAATACCATTCGCATTCACTTTAAGACTTTACCGTCAGATGATTTAGCTAGCTTAGGCTTGTGGACTTGGGAAGACGTTGAAACACCGTCAGAATCTTGGCCAAATGGCGCTATTAATCTTTCAAATCTCAGACAAGATAGCTATGGCTATTATATTGATGTGAAATTGGTGGACGGCAATCGTCAGAAAGTAGGGTTGCTCATCAATAATACCAACGGTGATAATGTGACAGGCGATAAGGTTGTCAATTTAATCAGTCAAGAGATGAATGAAGTCTGGTTTGATGAGAATTACGCGGTTAATTATTACGAACCACTTGAAAAGGGAACCATTCGCATTAATTATTACCGCAGTGATGGTAATTATGACAATTTAGCTCTTTGGCTTTGGGGAAGCGCAGCTTCTTCTGTAACAGACCGTTTGGGGTCATGGCCAGACGGCATTGATTTTGAAAATATAGGTAAATACGGCGTTTATATGGACATCGCTTTATCTGATTTCAATGAACTTGGATTTCTCTTACTAGATGAGTCTAAGGAGGGCGATGATGCCAAAATTCAGCCAGATAATTATAGCTTTAAAGATTTAGCTAATCACACACAAATTTTCTTGAAAGACGAGGATAAGACAATTTACACGAATCCATATTTTGTAAGCACTGTTCGTTTGACATCAGCTCAACAAACAAGTCCGACAGAGATTGTTGCTATCGTTAGCAATTTAGCTGATGCTGATAAGGATGACTTACTTGAAAATGTTAAGGTAACTGATAAAGATGGTAATCTCGTAGAGATTTCTGATGTTATATTAGATACTGAAAGTAATAAATTAACCATTCGTGGTCAATTTGACCCAATGACAGCACCATATACAGTTAGTTATGCTGGAGATAGCTATCAGGCTGGAACAAGTTGGCAATACACGGATTCGCTCTATGCCTATGACGGTGAATTAGGTGCGCGTGTATCAGAAGAAGGTGCACGTGTTGATTTAACTGTTTGGTCACCAAGTGCAGATAGTGTTTCGGTGGTTCTTTATGATAAAGATGACCAAACTAAGGTTGTTGGAAAGATGGCTATGGTTAAGGGTGACAAGGGTGAATGGTCAGCAGCTTTGACGCAAGAATCAGGTCTTGGAATATCAGATTATCGTGGCTATTATTATCATTATGAAATCACACGTGGAGATGAAACGGTTCTTGCGCTTGATCCTTATGCCAAATCACTAGCGGAATGGAATAGTGATTTGATTGGAACTGACCCATCATACAAGGTAGCAAAAGCTGCGATTGTGGACACTAATGCAATTGGCAATCAAGAATTGACCTACGCTGATATTAGCGGATACACAGACCGTGAAGATGCTATTATTTACGAAGCACACGTTCGTGATTTCACATCAGACACCGCTATTTCAGATGAACTCCAACACCAGTTTGGAACTTTTGCAGCCTTTGTAGAAAAATTAGATTACCTTCAAGAGCTTGGCGTGACTCATATTCAATTGTTGCCAGTGATGAGCTATTATTATGTCAATGAATTGGCGAATGCTGAGCGTTTGACGGACTATGCTTCTAGCAATACGAATTATAACTGGGGATATGACCCACAGAGCTACTTTGCTTTGACAGGAATGTATTCAGAAGACCCAACTGACCCAGCAAAACGCATTGAGGAATTCAAGAATTTGATTGCTGAAATTCATAAACGTGGCATGGGTGTTATTCTTGATGTGGTTTACAATCACACAGCTGACCTTGCGATTCTGGAAGATTTGGAGCCAAATTATTATCATTTTATGGAAGCTGATGGAACAGCTAAAACAAGCTTTGGTGGCGGTCGTCCAGGAACAACGCATTATATGACCAGACGTTTGGTGCTTGATTCAATTGCTTATTGGGTTGATGAGTTCAAAGTTGACGGTTTCCGTTTTGATATGATGGGAGATTTGGATGCTGAAACGGTACAAATGGCATATGATACGGCTAAAGCACTGAATCCAAATATTATCATGCTTGGTGAGGGCTGGATTTCTTATGCAGGAGATGCTAATGATAGCCGACAACCAGCAGACCAGACTTGGATGTCACAAACTGATAGTGTTGCTTCTTTCTCTGATGATATTCGTAACCTTCTCAAATCAGGATACCCAAGTGAAGGAGCGGCAGCATTTATTACAGGTGGCGCAAAAGATTTGAAAAACCTCTTTAACAATATTAAAGCTCAGCCAAGCAATTTTACCGCAGATGACCCAGGTGATGTGATTCAATACATTGCTGCTCATGACAATTTAACGCTTCATGATGTGATTGCAAAATCCATTCAAAAAGACCCAGCTGTTGCTGAAAATGAAGCAGAAATTCAGCGTCGTCTTCGCTTGGGAAATCTTATTGTTTTGACCTCACAAGGAACTGCCTTTATCCATTCTGGTCAAGAGTACGGTCGTACGAAACAATTTCTTGATGAGGATTATAAGACACCAGTTTCAGCAGATAAAGTACCAGCGAAATCTGATTTGTTGACAAATGCTGACGGTACACCGTTTGAGTACCCATATTTCATCAGTGATTCTTATGATTCGACAGATGCGATTAATCATTTTGATTGGGCTAAAGCTACAGACAGTGATGCTTATCCTGAAAATACACGAAGTCAAACTTATACCAAAGGATTGATTGCACTACGTCGTTCAACAGATGCTTTCACTCTTAAAACAAAAGATGAAGTGGATGAAAAAGTTAGCTTGATTACCATTCCAAATGAAAACGGTGTTGGGCAAGAAGATTTGATTATTGCTTATCAAACAATTGCTAGCAACGGTGATATTTACGCTGTCTTTATCAATGCCGATACTGTGGCGCGTGATTTTGTATTGACAGATACTTACCGAAATCTCCTATCAGCTGAAGTCATTGCAGATGGTGAGAAAGCTGGAGTAGAAGCGATAGAAAATCCAAGCGGTGTCACAATGACTGAGACAGGATTAACTCTCGAACCGCTGACAGCTACCGTTTTACGTTTGAAAAAAGCTAGCGCTGAAACAGAACGCACGCTTTACGACGAAGCAAGTGGTGTTAGTGTTATTTTGGCACCAGGTGAACGTGATGATATCAAGAAAATCAAGGTAAGTCACCAAGAAACGAATGACGTTAAAACACCAGAAGTTCTAAAAGGAACAGATTACGATTTGTTTGATATTCAGCCAACTGACGATTTTTGTAATGTCTTAGCCATTACAAAAACAGCACGAGTTATTTTGCCGCTTGATGCTGGCAAGACTGTTGCTCAAGTCTTTTATCTCCCAGAAAATGGACAACCACAGTCACTAGCATTTGAAGAAATCAGCCGTACTGTGGCAGGACAAACATTGAAATTTGTCATCTTTAACACAGAACATTTTAGTCAATACGGCATTATTTATGCTCAAGAAGCTGCTCAACCATCAGATTCAGAGGTGGTAACGCAAAACTCAGCTGAAACTGGAGTATCATCTGATAGCCAAGTTCCAACTTCTGACGTTGAAACGGCAGCAACAGTTATCACAGCAGATGCCAGTCTTGAAACACCAACTATTGATACTGCTGAAAACTTACCAGCAACAGGTGAAAAAGACGACAGCCTTCTTACGTTTGCGGGGGCTTTAAGCCTAGCAAGTATAGCTTTGCTCGAACTCAAACGTCGTAAAAAATCAGAATAACTTACAGTAGGCATAAAAAAGAGAGGTTAGGAATAAAATCCTAGCCTCTTAATCATTTAAAAACAATGTTTCCACCAATAGGCGGTGTCGTGGAACGACTGGGTGTGTTTCTAAAAATGCTTTTACATTTTGTTTTGAAACCCATTGGTATGAAATGGTTTCGTTACTTTGAAGTGTTACGTCATCTTTTTGGCAGTTTACAAGAGCAAGGTAGCTATCCATGATACAATTATCCTCTTTGTAAACTGTTCTTTTTGAAAATGTTAATTCAATTGGTACAAGCCCAGTTTCTTCCAGCAACTCACGTCGAACAGCTTGTTCAGAATCCTCACCATAAAGAGCAGAACCGCCTGCACTAGCTTCAAAAAATCCTGGAAATGACTCTTTTTCTAAATGTCTTTGCACAAACAAAATATCATTGTCAACATGTTGCACCAAACAATCTACCGCTAAGTGATACAAATCATCTGGAATTTCCTGACCACGTGTTAAGATATGGCTTGTTTTTTCACCATTTGCTAAATAAGCATCCCATTTTTCCACTTTTCTAACCTCTTTCTTATAAAAAAATTATATAATAGTATTATATATAGTAGCATATGAAGGGAGTTGTTACCATGCATATATTGATTGCACCTGATTCGTTTAAGGAAAGTTTGTCTGCACTTGAAGTTGCAAAGGCTATTCAAAAAGGATTCCGAAAAGCACTACCAAATGCAACCTTTGATTTGCTGCCTGTTGGTGATGGTGGCGAAGGAACTCTGGAAGCATTGACTGATGGGCTGCATTTAAGACGTGATAGCCATACTGTCACGGGTGCATTGGGACAACCTGTTCAAGCACATTATGCCACAAATGGTCATTTAGCTGTCTTTGAAATGGCTGATATTTGTGGATTAGAAAAAGTTCCATTGGATAAACGAAGCCCATTGACTTTAACGACAAAAGGTGTCGGAGAAATGATTGGTCATTTGGTTGATAGTGGTATCGAAGAAATCATGATTGGTGTTGGCGGAAGTTCAACCAATGATGGTGGTATCGGGATGGCAGCTGGTTTAGGTTACCGTTTCTATGATGAATCTGGTCAAGAAGTTGCTGCAATAGGTGATAATCTAGGCAATATCACAACGATTTCTTACGAAAATTGCCATTGGGATTTATCACAAATTAAGTTAACGATTATTACCGACGTCACCAATCCTCTATGCGGACCAAATGGTGCAACCTATGTTTTCGGAAGCCAAAAAGGACTTGCAAACGATGCATTTGCAAGTGTTGATAAAGATATGGAACAATTCTACCAAAGTTTCTTCCCTGCTATCCTTGATTTAATGGGAGCAGGAGCTGGTGGAGGTATGGCAGCTGGCTTAGCAGCATTTGCTGGTGGTCAAATTATTTCTGGTATTGATGCCGTCCTTGATATGCTGAATTTTGATCGTCGTGTACAAGTTGCAGACGTTGTTATCGTAGGCGAAGGGCGCATGGATAAGCAAAGCTTATCTGGTAAAGCACCAGTTGGTGTTGCTAACCGTACGCCAAGAGGCAAGCTAGTTATTGCTATCTGTGGCAGTCTAAAAGATGATTTGCCAAACTTCCCAATCGCCAATATTCAAGCTGTCTTTCCGATTATCCCAGGTGTTGATTCTTTGGAAAATACGCTAGCGCAAGCCAGTCAAAATCTAGAACGCACCGCCCAAAATATTGGAAATTTACTCGCTTTTACAACACGTTAATTTTTGTTAAAAAGTTTTGACCAGAAGCCTTTTTTAGGGGCTTCTTTTGGTTTGTCGTGAGTTTGCGGAAAACGCACAGCTAATAAAGGATTATCAACGTTTTCGGCTTGATTAGAATGGACAATAATGCCATAAGGAGAATGAGCATTTTTCTCATCGACAATTGTGGCTTGAATCTGAAGATTTTGAGCTATTTTCATATAGTAGCATTGGTCAGAAACCGCTAATTTTGGTGAAATTTTAACAAATAATGTCTCGTAATCCTCTGTTAGTGCTTTTAAAATGTCTTCAAATCGATTTTTGGTATCCTCTAAACGACTGTCATCAAGTGGGATAGCTAGTACAACGCGTTCTGCAAAAGTTCCAAAATAAAGGCGTTGTTCATCAGGATTAAGTCGTTTTTCGCCTGTAGCAGCATGTAAAACTTTATTTTCTAAATCACTCATAATATTAACCTCGATTATTTCTTAACCCCATTATAAGTTAAATTTACTAAACTGTCATTTCTCAGCCGTAAGCGCATAAAGTATTTTGAAAAATGGGCATGAAAGTTAGCTAGGTTTTTCAAAAATTCCTCGTTTTTATTTGCCTAAGTGGCGATATTATGGTATTATTTTAGTGTAAAAATATTAAAAACTCATAAGGAGAGTAACATAATGTCAATTATTACTGATGTTTACGCTCGCGAAGTCCTTGACTCACGCGGTAACCCAACACTTGAAGTAGAAGTTTACACTGAATCAGGTGCATTCGGACGTGGTATGGTTCCTTCAGGAGCTTCTACTGGTGAACACGAAGCAGTTGAACTTCGTGACGGAGACAAATCTCGTTACAACGGTCTTGGTACTCAAAAAGCTGTTGACAACGTTAACAACATCATCGCTGAAGCAATCATCGGTTTCGATGTTCGTGACCAACAAGCTATCGACCGTGCAATGATCGCTCTTGATGGTACTCCAAACAAAGGTAAACTCGGTGCAAATGCTATCCTTGGTGTTTCTATTGCCGTAGCTCGTGCAGCAGCAGACTACCTTGAAGTTCCACTTTACAGCTACCTTGGTGGTTTCAACACTAAAGTTCTTCCAACTCCAATGATGAACATCATCAACGGTGGTTCTCACTCAGACGCTCCAATCGCTTTCCAAGAATTCATGATCGTACCTGCTGGTGCACCTACATTCAAAGAAGCTCTTCGTTGGGGTGCTGAAATCTTCCACACTCTTAAGAAAATCCTTAAAGAACGTGGTCTTGAAACAGCTGTTGGTGACGAAGGTGGATTTGCTCCTAAATTCGAAGGTACTGAAGACGCTGTAGAAACAATCATCAAAGCTATCGAAACTGCTGGTTACAAACCAGGTGAAGATGTATTCCTTGGATTTGACTGTGCTTCATCAGAATTCTACGATAACGGAATCTATGACTACACTAAATTCGAAGGTGAAGGCGGAGCTAAACGTACTGCTTCAGAACAAATCGATTACATCGAAGAATTGGTTAACAAATACCCAATCATCACAATCGAAGATGCAATGGACGAAAACGACTGGGACGGATGGAAAGAACTTACTAAACGTCTTGGTAAACGTGTTCAATTGGTCGGTGATGACTTCTTCGTAACTAACACTTCTTACCTTGAACGTGGTATCAAAGAAGAAGCTGCTAACTCAATCCTTATCAAAGTTAACCAAATCGGTACTTTGACTGAAACATTCGAAGCTATCGAAATGGCTAAAGAAGCTGGTTACACTGCAGTTGTATCACACCGTTCAGGTGAAACTGAAGATTCAACAATCGCTGACATCGCAGTTGCAACTAACGCTGGTCAAATTAAAACTGGTTCACTTTCACGTACTGACCGTATCGCTAAATACAACCAATTGCTTCGTATCGAAGACCAACTTGGTGAAGTAGCTGAATACCGTGGATTGAAATCATTCTACAACTTGAAAAAATAATCTCTGATTATCCAAGTTTTAAAGACTCTATCTGTTAAAGATAGGGTCTTTTTTGTGTTTAAATAAGAAATGGTAGCGAAATGTAGTTTTTTTATTTGAAAAAAATACTTTATTACCTTTAAGTACGCGCGTATTTTTGCTCAAATTTGGGCGGAAGAAAAAACAATAAATACTTTAACACGTGTAATACGTATGATATAATAATCTTGTCAGGGAGTAAAAGCGCTATGCCTATGACACAAAAAGAAATGGTTAAGCTACTTACTGCCAATGGTTGGACGAAGAACAAAGGCGGTAAGGGGTCACACGTTAAACTTGAAAAAGCTGGCGAGCGACCCATAACCATTCCCCACGGTGAAATTAATAAATATAAATACACTGAAAAGGGGTATTAAGAAGCAAGCAGGGCTGTTATAAAGGCAGTCTTCCGCTTGTCTTTGTATTGGAGGTATTAACATGCTTGTCACTTATCCAGCTTTATTTTACTATGATGATACAGACGGAACGAATGCCCCTTACTTTGTTACCTTCCCAGATTTTGAAGATTCAGCAACGCAAGGAGAGAATATGGCGGACGCTATGGCAATGGCTAGTGATTGGCTAGGGATTAACTTAGCGGATTATATCGAAAATGGGCGTGATATTCCTGTACCTACCGCTATTAATACTTTATCTTTGGTTGATAATAACCCTTTCCGTGATGATAAGGATATAGAGTTAGTTTATGATCCTAGCAAGTCTTTTATTTCTATGGTAGTGGTTGATGTTGCCGAGTATTTAGGCAGTCAAGAACCTGTAAAGAAAACCCTAACTATCCCACGTTGGGCAGATACTTTGGGACGTGATTTAGGTTTGAACTTTTCGCAAACACTAACGGACGCTATTGCTGATAAAAAAATTCATGTTTAACAATTTAAGAGCCTATCTATTTCGGATAGGGTCTTTTTTGTGTATAAAGGGTAGCTGAATTCTGTGATTTAAATTTAAATATGGCTAGAGGTTGTTTAATACCTAATAATCTCTGCTTTAAAAGTGCTTAATTTTTGATTAAGGTGGCTTTGTTATGGTAATTAGGAAGCTTGGTTATAAAGAAAAAGGACTGCGATAAACTGCAATCCTTTTAAGGTTATTTTTCAAATTCTGCTTTACTTTTAGTATCTGCATACTCTTCGGCGACTTCTTTTGAAAGGATATCGTCGTAAGTTGGTAGTTCGATATCAGCACCATATTTGTTTTTGAGTGCTGTTGTGACAAGACGGTAGGCAAGGTTAGCATTACGTGAAAGAATTGGTCCATGGAAATAACTGCCATAAACGTTTTTGTAATGAACGCCTTCAGTACCATCTTCTTTGTTATTGCCGTTTCCGTAAACACATGTTCCGAGTGGTTTTTCATCACTAGATAAGAAAGTACGTCCTTGGTGATTTTCAAAACCATAGTAGGTTTCGTTGAACTCATCATTATGGATTTTGATATCGCCGATAAAACGGTTATTTTCTTGATTGAGGGTATAATGTCCCATGACACCGATACCGTTAATCTTTTCGCCATTGGCTTGGATATAATATTGACCAAGAAGTTGGAATCCTCCGCAAATGGCTAGGATAACTTTGTCTTTGTTAATAAAATCAGCGATAGCTTCTTTTTTACTTGGAAGGTCTCTGGCAACGATAGATTGTTCATAGTCTTGTCCACCACCGAAAAAGACCATATCGTAGTAATCAGCGTCAAAGTTATCACCCAATGAAACAATGTCAAAGGTCATTTTAGCTCCAAGTTTTTCACCGACATATTTCATCATGAGGATGTTACCATTGTCACCGTAGGTATTCATCAGGTTACCGTAAAGGTGGGCAACATTAAGGGAATATTGATAATCTTTGTTATTAGGAGATTGTAGCGAAGTATAAGTCATCTTAGTTCATCTCCTTTCCAACAGCATGACGATTAGCTAGAATTTCTCGGAATTGCAACATAGCTGTATAAGTTGCAAGGATGTAAGCATGGTCAGTTGGTTGGGCTTCAATCAATGCCATAATGTCTTCTAAACTTTCGGCTTCGGTAATTTTATTTTCATCGTAGCCTGTGACACGTAGACGGCGTGCAATTTCAGAATGGCGGACACCACCAGCAAATGCTTGTGGAATATCCATATCTAAAATAGACTCAAAATTAGCGTCCCAAATCCAGCTGGTGTCAATTCCGTCAGCGTAGTTAGCGTTAAGCAAGACAGAAAGTGTAAATGGATAAGGTGCTAATTTAATCATATCTAATGCTTGGCTAGCTCCGACTGGGTTTTTAATAAGAACCAAGGTACATGATTTATCACCGATTTTGAAAGTTTCTTGGCGTCCAAATACGGCACGACTCTTATCAAAGCCAGCTTTAATTTTTTCAGGAGCGACACCGAAGAATTCAGCGACAGAAACAGCAGCGAGAGCATTGTAGATATTGTAAAGACCACCGACATTGATTTTATAATCTTGACCGTCAATGACAAATTCAGAGGTTGTATTGGTGATTTTTGTCAATTCTGTCAAAGCATAATCAAGTGTCGGACGATGGAAACCACAATTTTCACACACGTAATCTCCTAAGTTAGCATAGGTATTTAGATTATATTTTAGGATGTGTTGACATTGTGGGCAAAGAATACCTTCGGTATTGTAGTGCGCTAATTCTGGGCTATGTTTTTCAGTATCAAAGCCGTAATATTTAACGGGGTTGACAACAGTAGTCGAATTGAACAGCGGACTGTCTCCATTGGCTAAAATGGTAGCATTTGGAGCTTTGGCAGCACCGTCTAAAATCATTTGATAAGTGGTATAAATCTCACCGTAACGATCCATTTGGTCACGGAAAATATTGGTGAACACAAAAAGACTTGGTGTGATGTACTCGGTGATTTTTGGGAGACTAGCTTCATCAATTTCAAGCACAGCAATTTTTTTACCAGACTTAGCTTTTTTGGCTGTCAAGAAAGTTGAGGTAATCCCTGTAATCATATTAGCGCCGCTTGGATTGGTTACAATTTCACCAAAGGCTTCGCGTAAGATACCAACTGTAAGAGCAGTGGTCAAGGTTTTACCGTTAGTTCCTGTTACCACAACGATTTCATAATCTTTTGCAATAGTGTCTAAAATGTCTTTGTCGAATTTGAGGGCGATTTTTCCAGGCAAGGTTGAACCACGTCCCATTTTTGAAAGGACAAAGTGGGCAGATTTCCCAGCCGTAATTCCCATAAGTGTGTTTACTTTCATAGAAATATTGTACCACAAAAAGATATATTCTAATAAAGAAAATCTGTTTTAAACGTGGTATAATAGAAAGGTAGTTTAATTAGTTAGAGAAAAGAGATGCATGTATGAGTAATTTTACGGCTATTGATGCCAAATTTTGGGCGACTTTAGTTGAAAATCCATGGACAATTGTTGTTCACATTTTGGATATTTTAATCGTTGCGTATTTTATTTATCGTTTAATAAAAGCCCTTGCGGGTACGAAAATTATGTCCTTGATTCAAGGGGTTGTTTTCTTCATTCTGTTGAAGTTCGTGGCTGAGTGGATTGGTTTTACGACCATTACCTATTTGATGAATCAGGTCATTACATATGGTGTTATTGCAGGTGTGGTTATCTTTGCACCTGAAATTCGTTCTGGTCTTGAAAAATTTGGACGTTCAACACAAGTTTTCCTACAAACACAGCAAGTAAGTGATGAAGAAAAATTGGTTGAAGCACTGGTTAAATCAGTAGCTTATATGAGCCCACGTAAGATTGGAGCTTTGATTTCAATCGAACGAACACAAACCTTGCAAGAATATATCTCAACAGGGATTCCTTTGGATGCTGATATTTCGAGCCAATTATTGATTAATATTTTCATTCCAAATACGCCTTTGCACGATGGTGCCGTGATTATTAGAGGAAATAAGATTGCGACAGCTTGTTCTTATTTGCCTTTGTCTGAATCAATGGCAATTTCAAAAGAATTTGGGACACGTCACCGTGCAGCCATTGGGTTATCAGAGAATTCGGATGCCTTAACTATTGTTGTTTCAGAAGAAACAGGTGGTATTTCAATTACCTCAAGGGGTGAATTTTTACATGATTTGACCAGTGAAAATTTTGAAGCGATTCTTCGAACACAATTGATTACAGAAGTTGAGGAAGAAGAACATTGGTATCAAAAAATTTGGAGGAAAAAAGGATGAAGAAATTTTTCAATAGTCAATTTTGGTTGGTTATTGTATCCATTGCGTTTTCCGTTCTCCTTTTTTTAACCGCAACTTCGAGTAATTACACAAGAACGGGTTCTCAGGTGGCAGGAGCTACAGAAACTTACACTCATACTTTGGAAAATGTGCCTATTGACATTAAGTATGACAGTGATAAGTATTTCATCAGTGGTTATTCGTATGAGACAGAGGTATATTTGACATCGATTAATCGGGTAAAACTTGATTCTGAGATTAATAGTGATACGAGAAGTTTTAAGGTGGTTGCTGATTTATCAGAGCTAGGCGAGGGGACACAAACAGTTCCTCTTCAAATAACTGATTTGCCATCTGGTGTCACAGCGACAGCTTCACCAAGTAGCATTTCAGTGACTATTGGTAAAAAGAAAACCAAAACATTTGAAGTACAAGGAGAAGTTGATGATAGTCAATTAGCTACAGGCTATGAATTGAAGAAAGTATCAACAGGTGTTTCTGAAGTTGAAGTTACTAGTTCTGAATCTATTATTGATCAGATTGACCATGTCGTTGCAAAATTGCCAGAGACAGAAGTACTGGATAGTAACTACAGCGGTCGTGTGGCATTGCAAGCCGTAGCAGCTGATGGAACTATTTTGGCGAGTGCCATTAATCCATCTAAAACAAAATTAGAAGTAACTGTGAAGAAGCTGACTAAAACAGTACCAGTAACGGTGAAAATGTCAGGAGATATGGATGACAGCCTTTCTGATATTTCTTATAAATTAAGTCAAAATCAAGTGACGATTTCTGGTAGTCAGGATGCTTTAGACGCTGTAGATGAGGTTGTTGCTAATGTCGACATTTCAAATGTGACAAAAGATACAAGTATGAGCGTTAATCTCTCAGCTAATGATGTCACGGTCGATCCATCAGTCGTGACGGTTCAGTTGACAGTGACTAAAAAATAATAGATAATAGCAAAGACTATATAATTTAGTGGATAGTGGAGCTGAATACAGCAATTTGAGATGATTTCTGTTTCTGTCTCCTTTAGGAAATGAATTTAGTAATGGAGGAAGCGAATTTTTCGCTAGAGTAATAATGGGAAAATATTTTGGTACAGACGGTGTTCGTGGAGAAGCAAATGTTGAATTGACACCTGAATTGGCGTTTAAATTAGGGCGTTTTGGTGGCTATGTTCTTAGTCAGCATGAAACAGGTCGTCCAAAAGTATTTGTGGCACGCGACACACGTATTTCAGGTGAATTGTTAGAATCTGCCTTGGTTGCTGGTCTTCTTTCTGTCGGGATTGAAGTCTACAAACTTGGTGTTTTAGCAACTCCAGGGGTATCTTACCTAGTACGTACAGAAAAAGCTAGTGCTGGTGTCATGATTTCTGCCAGCCACAATCCTGCCTTGGATAACGGAATTAAATTCTTCGGTGGTGATGGTTTTAAATTAGCTGATGACCAAGAAGAAGAAATCGAAGCATTGCTAGATGCTCCAGAAGATACGCTTCCACGCCCTTCAGCAGAAGGATTAGGAACATTGGTCGACTATCCAGAAGGTCTTCGTAAATATGAAAAATTCCTTGTTTCAACAGGGGTTAGCCTTGAAGGAATGAAAGTAGCACTTGATACTGCAAATGGTGCAGCTTCGGTGTCAGCGCGTGATGTTTTCTTAGATTTGGAAGCTGATATCACTGTTATCGGTGAAAAACCAGATGGTCTTAACATCAATGATGGCGTTGGCTCAACTCACCCTGAACAATTACAAGAATTGGTTAAAGAAACAGGTGCAGCTGTTGGTCTAGCTTTCGATGGTGATAGTGACCGTTTGATTGCTGTTGATGAAAATGGTGATATTGTCGATGGTGATAAAGTAATGTACATTATTGGTAAATACTTATCTGAACGTGGACAATTGGCTCACAACACTATTGTAACGACTGTTATGTCTAACCTTGGTTTCCATAAAGCACTTGATCGTGAAGGTATCAATAAAGCTATTACAGCTGTTGGTGACCGTTACGTTGTTGAAGAAATGCGTAAATCAGGCTACAACCTTGGTGGTGAACAATCAGGTCACGTGATTATCATGGATTACAACACAACAGGTGATGGTCAATTGACAGCAATTCAATTGACAAAAGTCATGAAAGAAACTGGAAAATCACTTTCTGAATTGGCAGCTGAAGTCACTATTTACCCACAAAAATTGGTTAATGTTCGTGTTGAAAACAGCATGAAGAGCAAAGCAATGGAAGTTCCAGCAATTGCTGAAATCATCAGTAAAATGGAGGCTGAAATGAATGGTAATGGTCGTATTTTAGTGCGCCCAAGTGGTACAGAACCTCTTCTTCGTGTCATGGCTGAAGCACCAACAGATGAAGAAGTTAGCTACTATGTTGATACCATTGCGGACGTTGTTCGTAAAGAAATCGGTATTGATTAAAATCTAATCATTTATAGAGAATGAGGAGTATGGGAAACGAGTTTTGCCACTCCTTTTCTTTCATGATAAATTCATTGGTTATCCTTCTTAAAAATGTTATAATAACGTCATGCTAACAAAACCAACATCAGCTTATATTCATATACCTTTTTGCACACAAATTTGTTATTATTGTGATTTTTCAAAGGTATTTATCAAAAATCAGCCTGTCGATGAGTATTTGCAGGCTCTTGTTCGTGAATTCGAGAGTTATGATATCAAACAGTTGCGCACATTATATATTGGTGGTGGAACGCCAACTTCAATTACTGCACAGCAATTAGAATATCTTTTGACTAATTTAACCAAGCATTTAGATTTGAGTGTTTTGGAAGAATTTACCATTGAAGCCAATCCAGGCGACTTAACAGATGATAAAATTGAAGTGTTAAAAAATTCTGCTGTTAATCGTGTGTCGCTGGGTGTTCAGACATTTAATGACAAACAGCTAAAACAAATTGGACGAAGCCATAATGAGGCACAGATTTATTCAACAATTTCAAGTTTGAAAAAAGCAGGTTTTCACAATATTTCGATTGATTTGATTTATGCGCTTCCTGGACAGACGATGGCAGATGTTAAAGAAAATGTCGCTAAGGCATTAGCGCTTGATATCCCACATCTGAGTCTGTATAGTTTGATTTTGGAACATCATACGGTGTTTATGAATAAAATGCGCCGTGGTAAGCTAAATTTGCCACAGGAAGACTTGGAAGCGGAGATGTTTGAGTACATTATTGCTGAATTGGAAGCCAATGGCTTTGAGCATTATGAAATTTCCAACTTTACCAAACCAGGTTTTGAAAGTCGTCATAATCTGATGTATTGGGATAATGCGGAATATTATGGTGTTGGTGCTGGAGCTTCGGGCTATTTAAACGGTGTTCGTTACCGTAATCGTGGTCCGATTCAGCATTACTTGAAGGCTGTTTCTGAAGGAAATGCCAGATTATCAGAAGAAGTATTAACCAAGGATGAAATGATGGAAGAAGAACTTTTCTTAGGTTTACGTAAAAAATCTGGTGTTTCTATTGCAAGATTTGAAGAAAAATTTGGGGTGTCTTTTAAAGAACGTTATGGTCAAATTGTAGAAGAACTTTGCCAACAAGGGCTTTTAGTCCCAGATGACAAGGTGGTTCGAATGACGAAAAAAGGTCTATTTTTAGGAGACACCGTAGCAGAGAGATTTATATTGGAGTAATGACATGGGATTAAGTTATCGAGAAAATTATCAAGTACCTTTTTACGAAAGTGATATTAATCAAAATATGAAATTGCCACAATTGTTATCATTAGTGCTGCAAGTTTCAGGAAAACAATCACTTAGTTTGGGCATGAGCGATGATTATATTTATCAGACGTATAATCTGGTTTGGATTATCACAGAGTATGCGATTGAAATTGAGCGTTTGCCAAAATACACTGAAAACATTGTGATTGAGACGGTGCCAACTGCTTATAATAAGCTCTTTTGTTATCGTGATTTCAATGTTTATGGTGAATCTGGTGACAAGATTATGACGATTCATACGACATTTGTTTTGATGGATTACGATACACGCAAGGTTCATCCTGTTATTGATGACATTGTTGACGTTTATAAGGTCGAAAAAGTTAAAAAAATTCGTCGTGGTCCGAAGTACGATAACTTGGAAAATCCAGAAGAAACGACTTACCATGTTCGTTTCTTTGACCTTGATTTGAATGGTCATGTTAATAATAGTAAATATCTTGAGTGGATGTATGATGTGTTGGATGTAGAATTTCTAGAAGAACACATTCCGCATCTTATTAACCTTAAATACGTAAAAGAAGTTCACTATGGTCATGATATTAAATCACGTGTTGAAAAAGATGGCTTAATCACTAAGCATGAAATCTTTACTCAAGGTTCTGTGCATGCTCAAGCACGTATTGAATGGAAAGAAAAATAATGGCTATTGAGGAAAAGAAGTGGGTTGATTGGCTTGTACGTTTGCAGTCTTTGGCACAAGCTGGTTTAGCGTATGGTCGTGATAAGTATGATATTGAACGTTTTGAGGAAATCCGAGAGATTTCAGTTTCAATGATGGCAGAATTAGCACAGTTACCAGCTCATAAAGTTGCTCATTTGTTTGCTAATGAGACAGGTTATCAAACCCCGAAAATTGATACACGCGCAGCCATTTTCCAAGATGACAAGATTTTATTGGTGCAGGAAGCAAATGAAAAATGGGCGCTGCCAGGTGGTTGGTGTGATGTTGACCAATCTGTGGCGGAAAATACGCTAAAAGAGGTCAAAGAAGAAGCTGGACTTGATGCGGTGTTGGAGCGCGTGATTGCTATTCAAGACCGTGAAAAGCATAATCAACCAGTTTCAGCACACAAAATTTGTAAAATTTTCTCGTTGTGTCGTGCAGTTGGAGGGCATTTTACAAAAAATTTAGAAACCATAGCAAGTGGTTATTTTTCGTATGAAAATTTACCTGAGCTTGCTGAATCAAAGACAACAAAAGAACAAATTGCGATGTGTTTTGACGCTTACAAAGATGAAAATTGGAAAACACAAATAGATTAATACAACCAAGACTAAGTTTTTGGTATTTGAATAAATGGAGGAAATAATGACTTACAAAGGATATTTGATTGATTTGGATGGAACAATTTATAAAGGAAAAGACCGTATTCCTGCTGGGGAACGTTTTATCCAACGCCTTCAAGAAAGAAATATTCCTTATGTTTTAGTAACAAATAACACAACACGCACACCTGAAAAAGTTCAGGAAATGCTTGCGACTCAATTTAACGTTAAGACACCACTTGAAACGATTTATACAGCAACAATGGCAACAATTGATTACATGAATGATATGAATCGTGGCAAAACAGCTTACGTTATTGGCGAAACTGGTTTGAAAACAGCCATTGCTGAGGCAGGTTATGTTGAAGACACTGAAAATCCAGCTTATGTGGTTGTTGGGTTAGACACACAATTAACTTATGAAATGCTTGCCGTTGCTACACTTGCGATTCAAAAAGGAGCAGTCTTTATTGGTACAAATCCTGATTTGAATATCCCAACAGAACGTGGTTTGATGCCTGGAGCTGGCTCTATTAACAAATTGTTGGAAACAGCAACTCGTGTACAACCTGTCTTTATTGGAAAACCAAATGCGATTATCATGAATAAAGCCTTAGAAGTTTTAGGCGTAAAACGTGATGAAGCTATCATGGTTGGTGACAACTACTTAACAGACATCATGGCAGGTATCCAAAATGATATTGCCACATTACTTGTTACAACTGGCTTTACCAAACCAGAAGAAGTGCCAACACTTCCTGTAAAACCAGACCATGTTCTTGCTAGCTTAGATGAATGGAATTTTGATGAAAAATAAACTTTGGACGTTTAGTACTTGGCTGTGGCTTTTGGCTTTAGCTGTTTTGATAGCTATTTACGGCGCTTGGTTGATTTATCCTTTAGAGGTTGATTGGCTTAAATTAACCCTTCAAGTGACATTTACAAAAGATGAGTTATTGAAAAATTTTAACGTTTTGATGACTTATCTGACCAATCCGCTGTCTCATACACTTGCCATGCCAGATTTCCCGTCATCGGCAGATGGGCTCAAACATTTTCGTGATGTTAAGCATTTATTTCACTTTGCCCAAGCCGTTTTTGTGGTGTTATTGTACCCAGCTTGGCGTTTTTTGAAAAATAGCAGAGCAGAAAAATCTCTTTTCCTACATCAGAGAGCATTTGCTTTAGCTGCTATTTTACCAGTGTTAATTGCGGTGGCGGGTGTGTTGATTGGCTTTGACCAATTTTTTACACTATTTCATGAAGTGCTTTTCCCAGGTGATTCAACATGGCTGTTTAACCCAGCAACAGACCCAGTTATCTGGGTTTTACCAGAAGAATTTTTCTTGCATTGCTTTATTATTTTCTTTGTGAGTTATGAAGCGATGATAGTCGGATTGCTTGTGATTGCTCGTCGTCAATTGGCTAAACGTTTGCAAAATCATCAGAAAGAAGTTGTAGAAAGGAACGCTTAGTATGTCCCTTGAATGGTATTACTGGTTATTATTTGTTGTCACATGGCTATTTGCCATTATTCTTTGGATTAAATCAACAACTATTCCCCAAAAATGGTTGAAAGCTCTCTTTGTTATCTGTGGCTTAATTGCCTTTGCTTTGCCGTTTTTCTGGGGTTGGTTGGTGAGTTAGGATGGGATAGCAGACCAGTCCAGTTTTTACTAGGAGATTATCCAGTTTGTCCAGTTGTAAACTGGGCTTTTTTTATTTAGACTAAAAATGTAAACGAATACATTTTAGAAGGAGTAATTCATGTATCATAAGACACTGGATGATTTTCCAAAGGAATTTTTATGGGGAGCTGCATCAGCTGCTTACCAAGTTGAAGGCGCATGGAATGAAGATGGCAAAGGTCCATCTGTTTGGGATGAATTTTCTAAGATTCCTAATAAGACCTTTGAAGGAACTAATGGTGATGTGGCTGTAGACCATTATCATCGTTATAAAGAAGATGTTGCCTTAATGAAGAAACTAGGCTTAAAAGCTTATCGTTTTAGTGTGGCATGGTCACGTGTGATTCCAGATGGTGAGGGTGAAATTAATGAAGCAGGGCTTGCTTTTTACGAAGATTTGATTGATGAATTGATTGCTAATCAAGTTGAACCTGTTTTGACGCTTTATCATTGGGATTTGCCACTAGCTTTACAAGAACGTTATGGTGGTTGGGAATCACGTCAAACGATTGATGCCTTTTTGAAATACTGTGAGGTTTTGTTCACACGCTTTAAAGACAAAGTCAAATATTGGGTAACATTCAATGAACAAAATGTTTTCACAACATTGGGCTATCGTTTAGAAGCACATCCACCAGGAGTGCGTGATTTAAAACGCATGTATGAAGCTAATCACATTGTCAATTTGGCAAATGCAAAAGCTATTGCTCTTTTCCGTGAATTGGTTCCAAATGGTTTGATTGGTCCAAGTTTTGGTTATGGTCCAATGTATCCTCTGACAGCTAATCCTACAGATGTCTTGGCAGCAGAAAATGGAGAAGCTTTAAATAACAGCTGGTGGCTTGATGTTTATTGCAAAGGAAGATACCCTAAGGTTATTTTCAAACAGTTAAAACGACTTGGATTAGCACCAACTTTGGAAGATGGTGACGAAGAAATTTTGGCATCATCAAAACCAGACTTTGTCGGCATTAACTATTACCACGGTGGTACAGCTAAGTTAAATGCTATCGAAGACCAAGAAAAAGCTGTTGCGACAGACAAAGAATCAAATGTCACAGACCCATACCTCATGCAAAATAATCGTAGCGAAGAAGCCTCACCAGAAAAAGTCATGTTCGCTGTCGTAGACAATCCATATCTTGAAAAAACAGATTGGGGTTGGGAAATTGACCCAGCAGGTTTCCGAGTAGCTTTGCGTCGTATCTATGACCGCTATGATTTACCAGTTTTTGTTACTGAAAATGGTTTAGGAGCACTTGATGAATTAACAGCAGAAGGTGAAATCCATGATGATTACCGTATTGAATACCTTGAAAAACACCTCATTGAAATGAAAAAAGCCATCACTGATGGGGTTGAGGTACTCGGTTATTGTGCATGGTCATTTACAGACTTGTTAAGTTGGTTAAATGGTTATAAAAAACGTTATGGTTTTGTTTACGTCAATCGTGATGAGTACTCAGAAAAAGATTTGGCACGTTATCCAAAAGATAGTTTTTACTGGTATAAATCTGTCATTGAAACCAATGGTTCTGATATCAACTAGTGGAGGTCTTAAATGACACAATTTCAAACGATATTATTTGGTGGGGATTACAACCCTGAACAATGGCCAAAGGAAATTTGGCAAGAAGATATGCGCTTGTTTGATTTGGCACATATCAATTCAACAACGATTAATGTGTTTTCGTGGGCAACAATTCAACCTTCTGAGAATGAATATGATTTTGAACAGTTGGATGATATTGTCAAAATGTTGGTAGAGCGTGATTATAAGATTGTCTTTGCGACGTCTACAGCAGCCTTACCAGCTTGGTTATGTCGACGTTATCCAGAAGTAACGCGGACAGACTTTGAAGGTCGCCATCATCATTTTAGTCATCGTCACAATGCCTGCCCAAATAGCCCTGTTTTCCAATATTATTCTAAAAAATTAGCTGGAAAATTGGCTGAACGCTATGGTCATCTTGAAAATGTCGTTTGCTGGCATATTTCAAATGAATATGGCGGAGAATGTTATTGTGAAAACTGTGCGAAAGCTTTTCGTGTATGGTTGAAAGAAAAATATGGCACGATTGAAGCTGTCAATAAAGCATGGAATATGCAATTTTGGGGGCATACGCTTTATGACTGGGATGAAATTATCTTGCCAAATGCTTTAGGTGAAGCAATTGGAACGGAAAAGACAGCTTTTGCAGGGCTTTCGATTGATTACCGTCGCTTTATGTCAGATTCTATCTTAAAAAATTTCAAAGATGAGCGTGATAGTATCCGAGAATTTGACGCCACAACGCCAGTTACAACCAATTTAATGGGGACTTACAAGCCACTGGATTATTTCAAATTCGCGAAAGAAATGGATATTGTTTCATGGGATAATTACCCAGCTTACAATACGCCTGCTAGCTTTACGGCGATGACTCATGATTTAATGCGTGGTTTAAAAGCTGGGCAACCATTTATGCTAATGGAACAAACGCCTAGTCAGCAGAATTGGCAACCTTATAATTCTTTGAAGAAGCCAGGTCAAATGCGAAGTATGAGTTATCAAGCCATGGCACATGGTGCTGATACGGTTCAATTCTTCCAGCTTCGTCGTTCTGTAGGTGGGTGTGAGAAATTCCACGGGGCAGTGATTGACCATGCTGGGCATGAACATACCCGTGTTTTCAGAGAAGTTAGTCAGCTAGGCGAAGAATTGGCAACTTTAGGCAATCAATTTTTAGGGGCAAGAACGCCTGCTAAAGTTGGAATCATCTTTGATTGGCCAAATTATTGGGGCTTGGAATACGCTAGTGGTCCAACGACAGATTTAAAATACGTTGACCAAATTCATCATTATTATCAAGAGTTGTATCGTCGTCAGATTGATGTTGATATGGTCAGCTTAGAGCAAGATTTTAGTCAATACGACCTTTTGATTGCACCATGTCTTTACATGATAAATCAAGAACAAACGCAAAAAATTGAGACTTTTGTTCGAAATGGTGGTCATTTCATGACAACAATGATGAGTGGTATTGTTGATGAGACAGATAATGTTCATCTAGGCGGTTATCCTGGTCCATTAAAAGATGTACTAGGCATTTGGGTAGAAGAATTTGACGCTTTACCACCAGAACATCATGAAGCCATCCAGTTCGAAACAGGCGAAGTAGCAAATGCTCAGTTATTGTGTGATGTGATTCATCCAAAAGGGGCACAAGTGCTTGCGCATTACGAAACTCAAGAATTTTACAATCGTTATCCTGTCATTACCCAACATGATTTTGAAAATGGTAAGGCTTATTATGTGGGAACAATGCTAGATGAAGCTGGTTTGAAAGCTTTATTTGACAAGGTTCTGGGCGCGCTTGGTATTGATAGTGTGACATTGCCAGCTGGTTTAGAGCTAAAAACACGTTGTAAAGGTGACAAGACTTACCGTTTCTTGATTAACCATACAGCGCAGCCAATTTCTTGCAACTTAGCTTTGTCAGGGTATGATTTATTAAGCCAAGAATCAATCCAAGGAATTACAGAAGTTTCTGCATTTGATGTGAAAATCATAGAACAATAGATTATTGCAACGCAACATGTGAATTAAAAAAGAGGTCAATGACCTCTTTTTTTAGTTTAGTTTTAAATCATCTGGATGATTTTTTATTGGGAAAAGGAGTTTTATCATGGTGCCTTGTCCAACTGTACTACTGATAAATAGTCCATAATCATCGCCATAATATTGTTTAATACGGTTGTGGACATTTTTAAGCCCGATGTGACTAGTATCTTCAATGTCATTCTTATAAATATCTTTTTGAATTTGAGCTAGTTTGTCAGGCTCGATTCCGACACCATTGTCGCTAACGCTAATGCAAAGAATATTAGGATGATATAGTGAAATTGTCAGAGTCACAAAACCATTTTGAGCAACGGATTCTAAACCGTGTGAAATGGCATTTTCAATCAAGGGCTGAATTAGAAGTGGCAAGAGATAAATCTCTTTGGGATTCAGTTCAGAATCAATGATACATTTGTAATGCACCCGTTCGCCAAAACGGAGTTGCTGAATTTGAGTATAGACTTGTATGGCATCTAGCTCTTCTTGGAGGCTAGTAATGCGTTTGCCTTGATTGGATAAGGTATAGCGCATTGATTTTGATAAGAGTCGAATGGCATTAGCCACATCACGGTCTTTGTGTTGCAGGGCAGTCATCCGAATCGTTTCTAAGGTATTAAACAAAAAATGCGGATTGATTTGGCTGGCTAAAATGCTGAAAGCCATTTTTTGCTGCTGATTGAGCAATTCCTGCTCGGTGATTTTTGATTGATAAATTTCCTCTTCCTTTTTCTTGATACGATTAATAATTTTGTGGAAATTAAGCGAAATCGTTGAAATTTCATCGTGACCAGCAATATCATTGAAAAAGCTGTAATCTTCAATAGATGCTCGATAAACAGCCTCATGAAGTTTCTGGATACGACTAGAGAAAAATTTTGAAAAGTATAGTGTGAGGATAATGGAAATACTTAAAATAAAGGCAAGAATACCTGACCAGCGGAGCCCATTTCCTAAAATAGCTGAAAAAGCATCGGTATCAAAAGAGTAGATGTAGACAGTGTCGGGATTGGAATCATTGGACAATGGCAAAGCTGTGTAAGCTAGTAACGTGGTTTCATTGCTTTTAGTGTGAACATAATTTGCGGCAACTTTTGTGCTGATTGTTTCTTTAATGCTGAGAGCTTTAGTACTGACATCAGAAAACTTATCAGAATAAAAAATAGTATCTTGATTAAGAAACATCTGATTAAGATAATCAGAGTTATTGATTCTATTTTTTAAATAATTGTAATCCATTTTGATTTCAAGAACAGCCATATTGCCTGATAGAGGCATGGGAATTCGTTGATAAATGGTCAAATATTGAAAAGTATCATCGTCATCAGATGTTGTTAACCAAAAAGCACTCCATTGCTCGCTAGCTTTTTTATACCAAGTTTCTTTTGTCATGTCATCGTGTTCCATTGTGATGAAATGTTGATAGCTTGGTAAAGTTGTGTTATCGCTATAAATTAAAATACTTTTGATAGCAGTATCTTGCTTGTAAACATTATCGAGATAATGATAATTATCAATGGCTTGCGTAGCACTTTTTTCATCAGCATAGTTTGTTTCTAGCAGACTTCGCAGTTGATTATCGCTAGTAAGAGCGTCAGCATATTTCTTTAAATTACTGCTTGTATCGTGAATAATTGACCGCGTGTGCTGGGCATCTTGGGTAGCTAGGCTATGATAGTTTTGATTTAATTGTCGTGTTGAATCATAAACCAGATAACCACCAATAATAAGCACAGAAGAAACCAAAATCGGCAAGGTAATCAAGCGTAGTTGGTGTTTGATTGAAAAATCATTAATCGAATGCTTTAAAAAGTTTATTTTCATATGTTTTATTACCATTCAAATTTTTTGAATAGAGACAAAAGACAAAAAGCAGAGCAATAGGCACTAAACGCAGCGCCAAAAAGAATTAAAATCACTTTGAAGTAACTTGTAATGATTCCTAAGCTGATAAGCGCAGCAGGAATAGCTAACAAAATAATCGAATGCCATGGAGAAATAATAGTTAGTAGAAAACTATTTTTTATCGTCTGACGTAGGGTATTGTTATAGTGTCCGCTCAGTGCACAACAAATGATAAAAGAGACAAGTAGAATAAGGAGCAGACAGAGACTCATGACAGCAAAAATAGTTCCGATGATGGTTTGCATTGAGAACCAGAAGAGAACTAAAAAAGTCAACAATAGGCTGGTAAATAAGTAAAATAATCCAAAAAGTAAGCGATTTTTAAATTCAACTTTTAATTGTAAAAGATAATCTTTGACAAGGTAACCGCTTTTATCATCAGCATACCGTAAGGTGACATAAAAGAGTGAGGATAATGCTGGGGCAATCGTAATGATTGGAAGGCAAGTTATCAAAAAAATAAGGTTCAAAGCCATAAAATTTGTAATCTCAGTAATGGCTTGGAAAATTCGGCTATCAGAATTAAATTTCATCATTATATCACCTCTAAATTTCTATAATCATTATAACAAAAAGACTAATTTTTAAGGTTGGATTTTTTTAAATGTCTATTTTTTACCATAAGGTAGTATATTTTAAGCTGTTAGCAAAAAAAAGAAAAGGTGATAAGATTAATGATGTAAACGATTACAAGAGAGGTGAAAGGTTATGATAAACCCTAGTTCGCACAAATCAAAACAGACCATAGGCGACAGGCATTCCCGTGAAGGGAAAGTGATGTTTTTAACGGTTCTTCCTTTTTTGATTTTAGTGTTTCTGTTTTCTTATTTCCCGCTGCATGGTTGGATTTATGCTTTGTATGATTATAAACCAGCTCTGGGGCTATCGGGAAGTGAATTTGTTGGATTGAAATGGTTTAAGATGATTATTTCCAGCAAAACTCAAGTTGACCAATTAGTGCAAGTTATGAAAAATACATTTGCCATGAGTTTCTTGGGAATTGCAACATCATTCTTTCCAGTTATTTTTGCCATTTTCCTAAATGAAATTAAGAGTAAATGGTTTAAAAATATCGTTCAAACGTTGACAACATTGCCAAACTTTATCAGTTGGGTACTTGTTTATACCATTGCCTTTAGTTTATTTTCTAGTACTGGTTTAGTTAATACACTTTTAGAACATTATGGTATTGTTACAGAACCTATTAAGTTCCTCGATAGTGACAAGCACACTTGGTTAATCATGTGTTTGTGGGGAATTTGGAAAGGGCTTGGTTGGGGAGCAATCATGTATTTGGCAGCGATTGCCGGTATTGACCCTGAATTATATGAATCAGCACAAATTGACGGAGCAAGTCGTTTTGATTTAATGCGTCACATTACCTTGCCAGCTCTGATGCCGACCTACTTGGTTATGTTGATGTTGTCTATCGCTAACTTGTTAAGTAACGGTATGGATCAATATTTCGTGTTCCAAAATGCCTTTAACAAAGAACACATTCAAGTTTTGGACTTGTATGTTTACAATATCGGTCTTGGCGGTAGCAGTTTATCATTTGCCACAGCACTTAGTATGTTGAAGAGTGTTATCAGTGTGGTTTTATTGGCAGTTGTTAATATTGCTTCTAAGAAAATCCGTGGCACAAGTATTGTTTAGGGTGGTAGAAAAAGATGAAGAAAAAAAGTCAGTTAACACGCTCGGATATAACGTTTAATATTTGTAACTATTTATTCTTTATAATTTTTACATTTATCTGTTTTTATCCATTCTATTATTTAATTATTAATTCGATTAGTAATAATGAATTGAGTGCCTTGGGAGCCATTCGTTTCCTACCGAAGCAAATTCATTTTGAAAACTATATTCAAATTCTAAAACTTGGTGGTTTGCCAACAGCTGCAGCTGTTTCAGTTGCCAGAACGGTGATTGGTACAGCGGCTACGGTTTTAGCCTCAGCTTTCTTGGGATTTATGTTTACTCAAGAGCAATTTTGGAAAAAAGCATTTTGGTACCGCTTTATTATCATCACAATGTACTTTAATGCTGGTATGATTCCAATGTTCATCACAATGAAAACATTGGGATTAACAAATAATTTTTGGGTATATGTCTTGCCAGCCGTTGTACAGCCATTTAACATTATTTTGGTTAAGACTTATATCGAATCTATTCCTAAATCACTCCAAGAAGCTGCTGAAATTGATGGGGCAAATATTTTACAAATCTTCTTTAAAGTCATTCTTCCAAACTGTACCCCAATTTTAGCGACTGTAGCGATTTTCTCAGCCGTTGGACAATGGAACTCTTTCCAAGATACATTGATTTATATTACTGATCAGAAGCTATACTCTTTGCAATATTTACTTTATACTTATATTAACCAAGCTAATAGTTTAGCACAGATGGTAAAAAATACAGGTGGAGCAGTTGGTAGTGTGGTTTCTGCGGCAACAACTCAAACGCCAACATCTATTCGTATGACGGTTTCAGTTATCGTTGTTTTGCCAATCATGTTTATTTACCCAATGTTCCAAAAATACTTTGTAAAAGGTATCATGCTAGGAGCTGTAAAAGGTTAATGGATTTTAAGTGGTATGTAAAAATTGGTTAAAAGCCAATTTAAAATAAAATAAGGAGAATTTTTAATGAAAAAAAGTTGGAAAAAGCTTGTGGCATTAGGAATTATTGCAACTTCTTCTTTGGCATTATTGTCAGCTTGTGGTAGTAAAAAAACAGCTAGTGTGGATCGAAGCGAAACCATTACAGTTGATGTCTATGATGACGTTGCCAACTACATGGGAATTCAAAAAGGTTGGTTTGCAAAACTTGTCAAAGATAAATTTAACATCGAATTAAACATTATTGCACCTAACGTTGCGGGAAATGGTGATACGCTTTACCAAACACGAACAGCTGCAGGTGACCTTGGTGATATTATCATCACTGGTAGTGGTGAACATTATAATGAATTGGTTAAAGCTGGATTGCTTTATGATTCGACAGAACTCTATAAAAAGATGGATAATGTCAAAGAATATGATTCAGCTGTTCAACATTTGAATAGTGATGGAACTATCTATGGTTTCCCAACAGAAGTTTCAAGTACATCACCAACAGAACCATCAGAAGCACAAGATCCAACCTTCGGAACTTATTTGCGCTGGGATTTATACGCTCAAGCTGGTTACCCACAAATCAATACGCTTGAAGATTTATTGCCTGTCTTAGCTGCTATGCAAGAAGCTAACCCAACATCTGACTCAGGTAAAAAAGTCTATGCCTTCTCACTCTTTAGCGATTGGGATGGAAACATGATGGGAGCTGCAAAACAATTAGCTGCGCTTTATGGTTATGATGAATTAGGTTTCGTTTTAGCTAAAGCAGATGGCTCTGATTACCAAAGTATCATTGATAGTGATTCACAATATGTGCGTGCTTTGAAATTCTATTTTAAAGCTAATCAACTAGGTCTTGTTGACCCTGAATCAACAACACAAAACTACGACACCCTCTACTCAAAATTCCAAGATGGACAAGTTCTCTTCTCATGGTGGCCATGGCTTGGACAAGCAGCTTATAACACAACTGACAATTTAAGTGCTGGTAAAGGCTTTATGTCAGTTCCTATTAAAGACCAAAAAATCTTCTCATATGGTGCTTACGCTTACGGTGGTAAACAATTCATCGGTATTGGTTCTAACGCCAAAGACCCAGAACGTATTGCTGAATTTATTGACTGGTTGTACTCACCAGAAGGTGAACGTGCCAACAGTTCATCAAGTCAAGGTAGCGCTGGTATCAAAGGTTTGACTTGGGATGTTAATGATGACGGTCTACCAGAATTGACAGACTTTGGTAAATCAGCTCTCTTGTCTGCTGACGGTGCTGAAGTACCTGAAGAATATGGTAGCGGTTCATACAGTGATGGTCTTTCAACATTGAACGTTAACACAATCATTCCAATTGATATCGACCCAGATACAAATGCTCCATATTACTTTACTTTGTGGGATACTTACCAAAAAGAATACAATACAAATCCTGTCATCACTGACTGGAGCTCACATATGGATGGTGCAGAAACAACCATCGACTATCTTGAAAAGAATGACCAACTTCTTGTTGCACCAGGAGCAAGCTACCTTGCACCTGAAGATGATTCAGAAACTGAAACACTACGCAACCAAGTGAAATCAACAATTCTTGAATATTCTTGGAAGATGGTATTTGCCAAAGATGAAGCAGAATTTAACTCATTGTTGAAAGAAATGCAAGATACAGCTAAAGGTTTGAATTATGATAAAGTTTTGGCTGTTGACATGAAGAATGCTAAAGATCAACAAAAAGCGCGTGAAGAAGTTGTTGAAACAACAAAATCTGATGCGTCTGATGATTAGTAAAAATTGCTAATCGTGGGTGGGGTGGGACAAATGTCCTGCTCCATTTTTGATTTGATAGGAGAAAACATGAGCATTACGATTGAAGAAATAAAACAAGTCGCAAATCAAGGACCGTATTTCCCAGAATGGCAGTCGTTATTTCATTATCAGGTGCCAGAATGGTTTCAAAAAGCAAAATTCGGCATCTTTATCCACTGGGGCGTTTATAGTGTGCCAGCATTTCGTAATGAATGGTATTCACGGAATATGTACATCGCTTCACATCCTGAATTTCAACATCATGTCGAAACCTATGGAGACCATAAAACATTTGGGTATAAAGAGTTTATCCCAATGTTCACCGCAGAAAACTTTGATGCTAAAGAATGGCTAGCGTTGTTTAAAAAAGCAGGTGCAAAATATATTTTTCCTGTTGCTGAACATCATGATGGCTTTCAAATGTATCAAAGCACCTTATCACCGTTTAATGCTGTTGAGATGGGACCAAAACGTGATGTTTTGGGAGAATTGAAAAAGGAATCAGAAAAGTCTGGTTTACATTTTTGCACCTCATCACACCGTGCCGAACATTATTTTTTCTTTGGTCACGGTAAGGAATTTGAGAGCGATATTGTTGACCCAGTGACAAAAGACAGTCTTTATTGGCCTGCCATGCCTGAACCAGACCATCAAGATTTATTTAGTGTGCCTTATCCAGATAATGATTTTTTAGAGGATTGGTTACGACGGACCTGTGAATTAGTAAGAGATTACCAACCTGAAATGCTTTATTTTGATTGGTGGATTGAGCATGATAGTTTTAAAGATTATCTGAAACTTTTTGCGGCTTATTATTATAATTTAGGTGTACAGTGGCAAAAGCCAACAAGTATCTGTTATAAGCATGATGCCATGATGTTTGGGACTGGTATTGTTGAAATGGAACGAGGTGGTTTTGAACAAGCGCAGCCATTTCCTTGGCAAACAGATACAGCTATCGCTAGGAACTCTTGGTGTTACACCGAGACGTTGGATTACAAAGAACCACAAGAAATCATTCAAACTTTGATTGATGTGGTCTCAAAAAATGGTAATTTACTGCTTAATATTGGACCGAAAGCTGATGGTAGCATTGCAAAACGTGACCAAGAGATTTTAGAAATAATTGGAGAATGGCTTCAAATCAATGGTGAAGCTATCTATGAATCCAAAGTCTGGCGCAAGTCACAAGAAGGACCAACGGCAGCAGTAGGAGGACAATTTTCAGACGGTAAACCACTTTCCTACACCACAAAAGATTTTCGATTTACGGTCAATGGTGATTCGATTTATGTCTTTATCATGGGAAGCTTTTCAGAGTCAGAGCAGGTAACCATTAAAGCATTAGCAACATCACAAAACCAAGATTTACCAGAATTTCATGGGATTATTGAAAAAGTATCTTTACTTGGGACAAATCAGCCGCTTCTCTGGAAGCAAACATCAGAAGGGCTTACGGTAGCCATTCCAAAAGTATCTAGTAAGCTACCACAAGTCCTAAAAATTCAAGTTAGATAGGAGTTCTTATGTTATATCAAGAATTTTCAATTACTGACCATAAAGGAAATCAAGCCACTTTGACTGGCTATATTTTAGAAAATTCGTCAGAACTAAAAGTAAAAAAACGTCCAGCTATTCTTATATGCCCAGGTGGTGGTTATCAAATGACATCAGACAGAGAAGCAGAGCCGATAGCTGTAAAATGGTTACAATATGGTTTTAATGCCTTTGTTCTACGCTATTCGGTAGCTCCCATCAGATATCCATCCAGTCTTGTTCAAGCCGCAAAAGCAGTGGCTTTTATCAGAGAAAATGCGGTATCATGGGGCATTGATGCTCAGAAAATCGTTGTAGCAGGCTTTTCTGCTGGTGGTCACTTGGTTGCTAATTTGGGTGTGGCTTGGGCATCAGATACGCTCAAACAATTCCTTGGAGACGAGGCAGAACAATGGAAGCCAAATGCGCTTTTACTAGCTTATCCTGTTATTTCTAGCGGAGATTTTGGGCACCTTGACTCTTTCAAACAGTTGTTGGGAGATAAGTTCGAAGATTTAGCCGAATCCTTATCGCTGGAAAATAGAGTGTCTTGCCAAACACCTCCCACATTTCTTTGGCATACAGGCGAGGACGACCTTGTTCCTGCTGAAAATAGCTTAGCTTTTGTTCAAGCCTTGCGAAAATATCACATACCTGTCGAGTATCATTTGTTCTCTTATGGAGGTCATGGTTTATCGCTTGGAAATGAAGCTAGCGCAGCACCAAACGGGTACGGCGTTGAAGAAAGTATCCAAATATGGGGAGATTTATTTGTGCAGTGGTTTAATCATTTATCACCTCAAAAGGCAGATTCTCGATAAAAACGGTATTGTGTTACAAAATAAGACTTGATATAGTAGTATATGAGGGGATTCTTATGATAAAAAGGAATCTTTTTGTCAATGAGTTGGCAAATAATATTGGGGGAGAAAAATGAAAAAAGTATTGATTGTTGACGACGAGAATATCATCAGAGAGGGATTGAAATACTTAATTGATTGGGAAGAGTATGGCTTTTCAGTCGTGGCTACGGCAAGCAATGGCAAAGAAGGTTTAGCTGCTATTGAAGCTCACCACCCAGATTTGGTCATCACAGATATCAAAATGCCTGAACAGACTGGGCTTGAAATGGTTGAAACGGCTAAAGAACGTTTTGATTATCCATTTTATTCGATTATTTTGTCAGGATATTCAGAATTTGAATACGCTCAGCAGGCTGTTTCATTAGGCTTTACGTCCTATTTGCTAAAACCTGTTGATGAGGAAGAGCTGATTGCCGTGCTAAAAACGATTCAAGAAGAAACGGCTAAAGTTGATGAAGATTATCTGAAGAAAAGTCTTTTTAACAAGATATTTGGTACGGATAAAACAGGACTAACAGATTATCAATTTATTAATTGCTCTCGTTTTGAGAATGCTATCCCAGTCAGTGTTTTAGAAGCGTTAGAGCCATTACCTGTTAAATATTTTGTCTTAACCAATCTGTCAAAATATTACCTTATTTTGTTAACGACAGCTCCATTAAATCCAGAAGTTTATCAATTTACTAACATTTATGCCAATCAAGGCAAGGTTATCAGCACAGGTTGGGTGACAGCGGAGCAAGATTTGACTGTTATTCCTAAGCAATTGAATGATTTATCTGAAGCTGCTTTTATCTTTCCAAATCAACTGATTTTACCAGATAAGATTACCAAGATGTCTCCAGAAATGACGATTTCAGTGACGCTTGATGATTTGGTGTCAAAAATTATTTCTACCAGTGATTTATCAACGGCTGTTTTGAATTACGGTCGTGGACTTTGTGCTAATTATTACCTAAAAGATGACCTTGTTTGGAAGATTCGTCATGATTATGCGATTATTATCAAAAAAATCACGGAAAAACTTCAAAAACCAATCGCTGTTGCTGAAACGTTATTTGGTGAAAAAGCAAGACAAGTTGATTCTTACCCTGAATTAATGGCTTTATTCAAAGAAGAACTTGACGCCTTATCTCGTTTAATTGCAGAAGAATTTAACAACATTGATATTATTGACCAATTAATTTATTACGTTGACCGTCATTATGAGGAAGATTTGACTTTAAAAGAAATTGCTGACCATTTCGGTTACAATAGCGCTTATCTCGGTAAAAAATTCAAGCGAAAAATGGACGAATCATTTTTGAATTATCTCGAAAAAGTTCGTATGGAAAAAGCGACAGATTTATTGAAAGAATCAGGGTTAATGGTCTATGAGATTGCTGATAAAGTAGGCTACAATAACATTGATTATTTCTATAAAAAGTTCAAACATTTCTACCACATTTCACCAAATGAATACCGTAGACAAGTTGCACAAAAATCAAAATAGACTAAAAATACCAGTAAGAATATCTAATCTTGCTGGTATTTTTGTGAGCCAAACTTGCTATAATAAGAATTAAGAAAACGCTATCACAGGAGGTGGCAGATGCCTTATTTTTGTATTGATGTGGGTGGCACCATGATTAAATACGCTTTGTTAGATGAAAATGAAGCAGTACTTGAACATGATGAAATCCCTACTCAAAAAGAAAGCAAAGAAGAATTTATCTCATCAATTAGTAGCTTAATTAACAACTATTTGAGCGATTTTGACATCAAAGGAATCGGAATTAGTTTCCCAGGTCATATTGTTCCAGAAACAGGTGTTGCCTTACAAGCTGGCGCAATCGGTGTCTTGAGCGGTTGTAACGTCCTTGAATTGCTACGGGAAAAATTGATTCAACCAGATATTCCGATGGTGATTGAAAATGACGCCAATTGTGCAGCGATTGCCGAAGCTTATTCGGGTCGTGGACAAGATTGTGATGATTTTTGCTTGATTACTATTGGGACAGGCATTGGCGGTGCTTTTGTCCATGATAAACGCATTGTTCACGGGCATTCTTATAAAGCAGGCGAGCTTGGGATGATGATTATTGATTACCAAGAAAGTGGCTATAAAACCCTACATGACCTTGCTTCAACGAGTGCTCTGGTTAGAGAATATAAAATTCTAAAAGGCTTACCAGAAGATGCTTTGGTTCATGGCGCAGCTATTTTCGAAGATGAAGATTTAGCTGTTAAAACCCTTATCCAAGATTGGTCAACACGGCTTGCCTTGGCTATTTTCAATGTCGTTTGTCAAAATGACCCAGATAAGGTGCTTTTGGGTGGTGGGATTAGCCGAAACCCACAACTGTTGCCAAATCTTTTAGCCGCTTTGGAGAAAAATCCATTTTGGGATACCTTCCAGTTGCCAATTGCGATTTGTCAACACCAAAATTTAGCTGGGCTACTTGGAGCATATCATTTACTAAAACATAGAGGAGAAGAATAAGATGAAATTTTTAAATGGTGGCTGGCTAGTCAAAGAAGGCTACGAAGTCAAATATGCCACACATCTTTACGATTATCGTGTTGAACCTGACCGTTTGACCGTTTATATGCCATATTCTTATGTCGCTCACAAAGGGGCAACACTTGATGGTGGCTTGATGACTATGGAAATTTTCACACCAAGAGAGGATGTCATCGGTGTTAAGATGTACAATCATAAAGGGCAAGTGAAAAAAGCACCACAGTTTGAATTGTCAACAGAAAAAGTCGTACCACAGATTTCTGATGATGATAATCAATTATCATTAACATCTGGTGATTTGAATATCACAATCAGCAAAGGTGAACAACTGACAGTCGAATTTGCTTATAAGGGAAAAGTCATTGCGCAAAGCTTACCACGCAGCAAAGCTTATGTCACAGACGATAACAAAGCAGCACATGTTAGTGAACAATTAACCATTGATGTTGGTGAGAAGATTTATGGACTTGGTGAACGTTTCACTAACTTTGTCAAAAATGGACAAACGGTCGATATTTGGAATGAAGATGGTGGAACAGGAACTGAACAAGCCTATAAAAATATTCCGTTTTACGTCAGCAACAAAGGCTACGGTGTTTTTGTTAATTCATCTGATAAAGTCAGCTTTGAAGTTGGTAGTGAAAAAGTCTCACGTGTGCAATTCTCAGTCCCTGGTGAAAGCTTAGAATACTATGTCATTGCTGGGGATAGCATGAAAGATGTGCTAGGACACTATACTGATTTGACAGGGAAACCAACTTTGCCACCAGCTTGGACATTTGGACTTTGGTTGAGTACATCATTTTTAACAGATTATGATGAAGAAACAGTCAATTCTTTCGTGGATGGCATGATTGAGCGTGATATTCCACTAGAAGTTTTCCATTTTGATTGCCTTTGGATGAAAGAATACGAATGGTGTAACTTTGAATGGGATGACCGTACTTTCCCAGACCCAGTCAATATGCTCAAACGCTTGAAAGAAAAAGGCTTGAAGATTTGTGTTTGGATTAATCCATACATCGCTCAAAAATCACCGTTGTTTGATGAAGGTGTCGAAAATGGCTACTTCTTGAAAAAAGAAAATGGTGATGTTTGGCAATGGGATAAGTGGCAAGCAGGAATGGCAATTGTTGATTTTACAAATCCTGAAGCACGTCAATGGTATGAATCAAAACTAAAAAATCTGCTAGATATGGGTGTTGATTGCTTTAAGACAGACTTTGGTGAACGCATTCCAACGGATGTTGTCTATTATAACCATGCAGACCCAGCTAAAATGCACAACTATTATGCTTACCTTTATAATGAAGTGGTATTTAGCTTATTAAAACGTGAACGTGGTGACAATGAGGCAGTTGTCTTTGCCCGTTCAGCCTCTGTCGGTTCTCAGAAATTCCCAGTTCATTGGGGTGGTGATAGTACTTCAGACTATCCTTCAATGGCAGAATCTCTTCGTGCAGGGTTGTCATTTGGTTTAGGTGGTTTTGGATACTGGAGTCATGATATTTCAGGATTTGAAGCAGGAGCTAACCCTGATTTGTATAAACGTTGGACACAATTTGGCTTGTTATCTTCTCACAGCCGTTACCACGGTAGTTGGGAGTACAAAGTGCCATGGCTTTACGGTGAAGAGGCAGTAGATGTGACACGAGCATTTACAAAACTGAAACTATCATTGATGCCATATTTGCAAAAAGAATCCGTTCAAACCTCACAATCAGGTATCCCAATGATGCGTGCCATGGTTTTGGAATTCCCAGAAGATTTGGCAACCCACGACCTTGACCAACAATATATGCTCGGTGAGTCATTGTTAGTAGCCCCAATTTTCAATGACAAAGGGCAAAAAGACTTTTACGTGCCAAATACAGATGGCGCGTGGATTGACCTCTTAACCGAAAAAGTCTACCCTGCAGGACAATGGTATCAAGAAAACTTTGATTATTTCCATCTACCTCTCCTAGTTCGTCCAAATAGCATTTTAGTTACTAAAGAAAATGCTAATAGAGCAGAGTATGACTATAATCAACAAGTTGCTATTCATGTTTATAATCTTGAAGATGGACATGATGCTGAAACAGCTATTTTTGACACCCAAGGTCAAAAAGTAGCAACAATCAAAATTAGCCGAAAAGGAGGTGATTATCACCTAGAAACAACAGGTCTCATCGACGCACTCCTCCATATTCACTACATCGATGAAGACCAGGTAAAACATTACCAAGAAGCGCTTAAAGCTGACATCCGAAACATCACTTTAAACGCTTAAAGACCTACTCTTTTTCCCCTCCTTTTAAACACAAAACAAGCGCTTGAAAACGCTTGTTTTTTTATATTTTAAGGAGTAAAATAAAATTGTTTAGTTTTGTTGAAATTATTTTTAAGAGCACAAAAAAGCGCCGAACAAGGGCGCGCATTACTAAATTATGGATAAACCATATTTTAACTCAAAAGGTTAAACCTTTCGGCTGTGTTGTTTCGAATAATTCCAACAAATCAATTATAGCAAATAAACTATAAAAATCAAGTAGGAGACGAAAGTGAATAAGTTTAATAAAAAATATTCTATAGGATTAGATTTGGGTGTAACTTCAGTTGGTTATGCTGTTGTAACAGAGGATCATAAAGTTCCAACTTTAAAATTTAAAGTTCTTGGGAATACTGAAAAAAGGGCGATTAAAAAGAATTTGATAGGTTCAGTTACTTTTGATTCTGCAAAGTCAGCGAAAGACACTCGTTTATCTAGGAATAATAGTCGTAGAATTGAACGTAGGAATAATAGAATTAAATATCTGAGAGAAATTTTCCAATCTGAAATAGAAAAAGTTGATAAGAATTTTTACAGACGATTAGATGAGACTTTTAAAC
>CAVAFU010000016.1:0-18415 GCA_963588325.1 Oribacterium sp. | reverse complement strand
TAAGACACCGCCTTTTCACGGCGGTAACACGGGTTCGAATCCCGTACGGACTATTTTATTTATTTTTTGTATTAAAAGGTTAAGGAAGACCATTGGTCTTCCTTTTTTTATATGAAATTTTAATTAGTCTAATTCATGTGGAAGTAAAAGAGTTTCTATTCCTGATTGGTCGATGATGTGTACGATTTCTGGAAAGAATGGGTCGAATGGGTAATTATAATCAAAACGGATGACTATTTTTCGTCCACTATCGTGGTATTCAAAGGTGACATTATCGTGATTATTGGCCAGTCGAAAAGTTAAAATAGGGTCTAATGGTACTACATTTTTTAAGTAATGGTCCAATAAATCCCAAAATGTATCTATAATTTCGTGTGGTAAGCTAGTAGCTACACCAAAGCTTGCGTAGCGTTCTTTAGTTTCTTCAAATGCCATATTTATCTCCTTTCAAGTAGCGTAAAAGCACCCCAAAAAGGAGTGCTTGCAACTTTTAACGATTCTTCAGTTCAAGATAACGTTTGTACCAAATATTAATATAGGCTTGCGAGAAAGGTCCTTTGCCATTATTAATCCAGTCAACGAGAATTTTGACATTCTCTTTTAAAATAAAATCAATGTCCGGAGAGTAGCCCATTTCTTGTTTATGTAATTCGTATTCATCGACGTCAAGTAGTCTTTTTTCTCCATCTGCAAAAACTTTGACATCCAAATCATAGTCAATATACTTAAGAGCTTCCTCATCCATGACGTATGGACTAGCAAGATTGCAGTAGTATGAAACACCGTTATCTCTTATCATAGCAATAATGTTAAACCAGTATTTTTTATGAAAATAAACAATAGCAGGTTCTCGCGTAACCCAACGTCGGCCATCACTTTCTGTAACTAGTGTGTGATCGTTAACTCCTATAACAGCATTATCTGTTGTTTTTAGTACCATAGTGTCGCGCCATGTACGGTGCAAACTACCATCATGCTTATAACTTTGAATTGTAATAAAGTCGCCTTCCTTAGGTAATTTCATGCCTTACCAACTTTCTACAATTAAACTTATCTGTTATAGTTTATCATAATTTTCTGAAAAAAGACACTTAGAAATGTTATTTATTTTTACAAATAATCTCTGAGAGCACTATTGATGTCATCAAAACTGAATCCTTTTCGTGCGAGAGCTTGAGTTAGACGTTGTTTTAATTCATAGCCTTCGTATTTTCGACTATATTTTCGGTATTGTTTTTCAAGTTCTTTGGAAAGAAGTTCGAATTCTTGGTCATCATCTTTTTCGATTTCAAGATTTTCAAAGGCGTTTTTAGCTCCGGTGTATGAAAATCCTTTATTCATCAGACTTTGGATGATTTTATCTTTTAGGTTTTGAGTGGAAAGTTTATATTGGTATTTTCGTAATAATTTTTGAGCGGTTTTATCAGCAACGTTTGAAAAATCTAGTTGGGCTAATTTTGTGTCGATAAGTTGGCTATTAATGCCTTTTTGGAGAAGTTTTTGTTTTAAGACGTAACCACCTTTGTCACCGGAGCTGATGTTTTGTGATAGATAAGTGTCAACGTACTGGTCGTCGTTAATCCAATTTTCTTTTTTGAGATTTTCAAGAATTTCTGGAATATAATTGCTATCAATGTCATGCTTTTCAAGGTATTTTTTGACTTCAGCTGCTGTTCGTTGTTTAAATGAAATGTGGTAAAGTGCTAGATTTTTTCCATAGGAAAACTGGGCAAATTTTTGAATGGCTTTTAAAGTAGGTTCATCAATTTCCATATTTTTACTTAACATAAAGTGAACAATAGTGTCCTCTGTTACGTAAAGTTTATCATTTTCGTCAATTTCTAGTAGATAAAGTCGTTTTTTCTTTTCAATTTTTGTGATTTTCATACTATCATTATAGCAAAAATGTTAAAATGGAAGAGATTAAAATGTAGAGATGGGAGGGTGAGATGATGAAAGATAGTAAAATTATTAATTTGGAACAGTATCGTCAATTAAAAGAGCTAGAAGATGATTATTTTTATGATGATTTTTTTGAAATGTCAAATGATGATTTAGAGCATTTCAAGGATGATTTTATTTTAGATGGTAATGAATTGAAAACTGCTGAGAATCTGGATGGCTTTCTAGATATTAAGGAGCTTGAAAAAATTAGCAAGCAGTACGATTTGCTCATCGAGAAAAAGGTCATTGATTTAAACAAGGATTCGGCTGATTATTTCTTTTCAAAGGTGAATTTGGCCTCATTATATAGGCAAAATGGTTTATATCAGAAATCATTGGAGATTTTTGAGACATTATACCAGTTTGATGAGTCAGATACTTTTGGGTGCCGTTATGAAATATTAGCATTGTATGTCTTGATGTCTGATTATGCGTCTGCGGTTCGTTTCTTTAGAGATTGTCAGGGTTATGAATCGGATATTTTATTACAAGTACCATTGTTAGTGGCAGCTATCTTAGCTGGTGATGATGATATGGCACATTATTTGATTGAAATTTTATGTGTCGAAGTTAGTGAATTTGCTGTTTTTTGTCAAATACCTGAACTACCGATACAGGATATTATTGACGCAGGTTTGTCTGGCGTTTATAAACCAAATAGTTTAGAAAATGTTTACCTTGGATTTTATCGTGTTTTGCCACTTTTGACAACAGCGGGTGAATATGTTAAGGCTTATTTGAATGATTATTTTATCGATAATGATGAAGTTGGTGATGATTTGGGAGAATTGGCATTTTTATCATCAAGTCAGTTAGCTATTTTGAGTTTGAATGATATTTATGAAATGCAAGATTTTCAAGTGTGGACAGAAGATGAAATATTAGCATTGCCAAAATTTGGTAAGGCAACTTTAGAAAAATTGAAAGAAGCAGGAGTTATATTTAGTCAATAATGAATTTAAAAGTAAAGCAAAAAATTCCTTTGAAAATCAAGCGCATGGGAATTAATGGTGAGGGAATCGGATTTTATAAGAAAACGTTGGTATTTGTCCCTGGTGCTTTGAAAGGTGAAGATATTTTTTGTCAGATTACAACGGTTAAGCGTAATTTTGCGCAGGCGAGAATTCTAACGATTAATAAAAAATCAAAATTCCGTGTGACACCAGAGTGCCCGATTTATGCGAAATGTGGTGGGTGTCAGATTATGCATTTACGCTATGATAAACAATTAGCATTTAAAGATGATTTGATTGCACAGTCCTTGAAAAAATTTAAGCCAGCTGGGTATGAGAATTATGAGATTCGTCATACGCTTGGAATGGAAGTTCCTTATCATTACCGTGCTAAATTACAATTTCAAACACGTTCATTTAAGGGACAGGTTAAAGCGGGATTGTTTGAAGAAGGAAGCCATCGCTTGGTTGATATCAAGGATTGTTTGGTGCAAGATGAGCTGACTCAATCAATTATTAATCGTGTGGTAGAACTTTTGGAGAAACACAATATTCCAATTTATAATGAACGTCAGATTGCTGGTGTACGTACAGTTATGGTTCGTAAAGCTGTTGCAACCAATCAAGTTCAATTGATTTTTATTACGAGTCGTGATGTTTTCCTAGCACCTGTTGTTAAGCAATTAACGGCTGAATTTACGGAAATCAAAGGAATTGCTGTGAACTTTAACCGCTCAAAATCAAGCGAAATTTATGGCGAAAAAACGGAAGTTATCTGGGGTGATGCTGATATTAATGAAGAAGTCTTGGACTATCAGTTTACCTTGTCTCCACGTGCTTTTTATCAATTAAATCCGCAACAAACGCAGGTTCTATATGGACAAGCAGTTGCAGCGCTTGATGTCACTGAAGATGACCATATTATTGATGCCTACTGTGGTGTTGGAACAATTGGCTTTGCTTTTGCTGATAAGGTAAAAAGCGTGCGTGGAATGGACATTATTCCAGAAGCGATTGCTGATGCTAAGCAAAATGCAAAACGCATGGGCTTTGAAAATACTTATTATGAAGCTGGGCGTGCAGAAGATATTATTCCAAAATGGTATAAGGAAGGGTATCGTGCAGATGCTTTGATTGTAGACCCACCTCGTACAGGATTAGATGATAAGCTTTTGGATACTATTTTACAGTACCAACCAGCTAAAATGGTTTATGTATCATGTAATACCGCAACGCTTGCTCGTGACTTGGTCAAATTGAGTAAGGTGTATCATGTGGAATATATTCAATCAGTGGATATGTTTCCGCATACTGCAAGGACAGAAGCGGTAGTGAAATTGCAAAAGAAGTAAATTGTGATTGAACATTTTACAATAACTATTAAAAAAGACCTTCACTAATTAGTGAGGTCTTTTATCTTAAGTGTAAATGGTATTGTTTTTACACCATCGAAGCGGTGCGTGATTGGTTATTTGAGCAGAGTAACTAGTTGAAGATAAGATTTGCATTTCTTACTTGCTGTGTTATTTAATCTTTGACAAATGTTTGGATTGTCGATATACTGGTAAAAATTTGTTTTAGGAGGGTATCACTGTTAGTGATATTTTGGTAAGAATGACAGTTACTATTCGTTTTGCTTGTTTGGAAGATGCAGAGAATTTACTTGATATTTATCGTTATTATGTTGAAAAGACGGCGATTACTTTTGAATATGAGGTGCCAAGTTTAGAGGAATTTCAAGAGCGAATGCGTACAACAATGGCTTTTTATCCTTATTTGGTGGCAGAAGAGGATGGTAAGGTTTTGGGATATGCCTACGCTTCAAAATTTCATCCAAGAGCTGCCTATGCTTGGTCCGCAGAAGCAACGGTTTACTTGGATAAGGCTGCGCGTGGTAAGGGTGTTGGTCGTAAGATTTACAATGCTTTAGAAGACTACTTGACAAAAATGGGAATCTTGAATCTCAATGCTTGTATTGCTTCAACTGAAACAGAAGATGCTCATTTGACAAATGGTAGTGAAAAATTCCATCGTGCTCTTGGTTATCAACTGGTTGGGAAATTTCATCATTCTGGTTATAAATTCAATCAGTGGTATGACATGATTTGGATGGAAAAAATGTTAGGTGAGCATGGTAGTCATGTAAAACCTGTTAAATCTATTCACGAAGTGACACAAAAAGCTTAACTCAGGTGAGTTAAGCTTTTTTGCTATAGACATGAAATCCAGTTTGTAGTGGAGTAGTTTTACAAGAATACGCTTAGTAACTTTTTCTTGCTAGGAAAGTGATTTCATGTTACTATGATTAGTAAATAAGTAGCCGCTATAGTTAAATGGTATAATAGAGCAATGGTAATGCTCCGTTCCGAGTTCAATTCTCGGTGGCGGCAAAAATGGTTAGGAAGTCTCTTTTGAGACTTTTTTTGTTTGGATTTAAGCTTGTCCTTGACTTTTCTTCCAAATCATAATACCAACGAATCCTTGAGCCACCATGCCTAAGTAGCTAAAAGCAACGATTGGATTACCAACGGAAAGATAAAGAATAAAGCTGAGTAGGTCAACAACTATCCAAATGTAGTAACCGTCAATGTGACCTTTGACTTGGCGTTGTTGAGCGGTAAAGGAAAGACCGTTTGTTATGGAATCGAGGATAATTCTGCGTCCTCCCATCCAATAAGAAATAAAGCCTAAACCGATTGTCCAGAAGAGAACAGCAATAAGGACGTCTTTGAAGCTGAATTTTTTATCAACAACCAATTCACCATTGTCATTACGGCGATTTTTCCAGTTATAATGTCCGATAAATTCTGTCGCTAGGTAGTAACAGCTTTTAAACATTTCACCATAAACACCTTGAATTCCAGCAACCAAAATACCAGAGATATTTTGAATGCCGTTAGCTTTAAAGGTATGTTGCCATTGAATGGCTAGTGTCCATGTCCCGATAAAACCAAAGATAGACATGATAATCGAAAGAATGTTTAAGAGGCTGAGATTTCCTGAGAATAGTGTTGGAATCATGCCATACAGCGTAAAGCTAAGTGATACGATAAAAGCAAAGACTACGAAAATCTTTTCTTTAGCACTGAATCGATTCCAAGCGAGGTTAAAAGAATTTTTAAGTGAAAGTTGTTTTTTCAAAAAATGTTAATCTCCAATTCCAATTGATTTCATTTCTTGACGGATCATTTGATAAACTTTTTGCCAGTCCTCAGATTTTGTAACATCGATATGGTCGGTGTTAATTTTCATTTTAGGACTGTATTGGTAGTTTTCGTACCAATTATCATAATGTGTATGAAGGAGTTTGTAGTAATCGCGAAGCCCATTTTGGTCATCAGGTTGTTCAAAATCACGTCCACGTTTTTTGATATTATTCATAATGTGGTCAAAACTGCCTTCTAGATAGATGAGCAAATCGGGGCTTTTCTTAGGAAGTCCGTCAATTTCCTCCATCATGTTATCTAGTAATTCTAGGTAAATGTTATATTCCTGCTCGCTGATACTGCCTTGAAGTGTATTGATATATGTGAAGAGCGCATCCTCGTAGATAGAGCGGTCTAAGACATTATTATTGGTATCATAAGCTTTTTTGATGGCTTTAAAACGCTTGTTTAAAAAGTAAATTTGTAAAGCGAAGCCATATTTTTCAGGATTTTCATAATATTTATCCAAAATAGGGTTGTTATCAACAGGCTCGAAGAAAGCTGTTGTTCCTAGTTCTTGAGCTAAAAGAGAAGTGTAGGTAGTTTTTCCAACTCCTATCATTCCTGCTAGAATAATCACGATGGTAATGCACCTCCAATATGCTATATGTTATAGTGATAAAAAGTAGTGGTTTGAGATAGAATAAAACTCTATCAAGCGTTATGTGGTAGTAAATGGATGTTAGGTAGTTATGGTTTTATGTGAAAATAGGGAAAAGTGGTCTCCTTTCTGAATTAGAATATTTATGTAGTGCCAAGAAAGAGGTTCCGTTTCTTGGTTAGACTGCATATAAAACACAATATCTTGTGTCCGTGTAAAATATTAACACTATATTTTGTGTTTTGCAAGACTTGAAAATTATTATTTTTGTGATATACTGAATAACTTTATTTGAAATCTAGGTCAGATATCGTAATACAAAAAAGCACCTAATAGCCAATAAAAGTCATTTTAAAGCTAATAAGGGTGCTTTGGTATTATATTAATTAGTTTTTAATTGGGTGAGGTCGTAGTAGTGAGGAATGATATCTTCGTAATCACCATTTTTATTAAGAAATCCAGCTGGAATAGTTCCTAATTGAACGAAACCTAGTTTTTTATATAGAGCGAGAGCTGCTTGGTTTGATTTAACAACAGCATTGAACTGGAGAATGCGAAAACCAATTTTTTCAGCAGTTGTCATAGAATGACGGACAAGTTTTTCACCAATATGGTACCCACGGCAATGACTATCAACGGCATAGCTGGCATTACAAATGTGACCACAACGTCCCACGTTATTTGGATGAAGAATATATAGTCCAACGATTTGTCCTGTTTCAATTTGGTAGGCAATGCCTGTGTAAGTTTGCTGAGTGAAAAAAGCTTTCCCAGATTCAATTGTTAACAATTCTGTTTGCGGAAATGCGACTCCGTCTGCGACAACTTGATTCCAAATAGCGATAGCTTGAGCAGTGTCTTCATCAGTGAAGGCTCTAAATGCGACTTCCATAATCATCCTCTTTTCGTAAAATGTATACTTTATTATAGTGACTTTAGATGAATAATTCAACGGCAAAGCTCAGAGCTATGGTTGCGATACGGTCTTTGGTTTCAAGGTCGGCATCATTTGCTAATGTTCTGACGTCCCAAGTTTCTGCATCTAAGTTGTCTGCTGAGTAGAAAAACTGAAAATGATTGATATCTCGAAAATTGGCAAAGGCAGCAATAGCAGAGCATTCCATATCAACAGCAATGGCTCCTTGGGCTTTTCGATTAGCCATTTTTTGATGTGTTTCACGATAAATGCCATCAGTTGTCCAAACTTTTCCTTCGGTGTAAGAAATATTTTTCTCATCAAGAAATGTTTTGAATTGGTTGCGATAGGCATGATTCAGTTCGATTTCATTTGCTGGAGGAGCGTAGTGGTAACTAGTCCCTTCGTCACGAATAGCCACTGTAGGAATAATGATTGATGTTTCCTTGATGCTGCTATCTAAGACGCCACAAGTACCAAAAACAAGGATATTTTCAGCACCCATGGCAATAATATCTTCTAAAATAGCAACACAACCACTTGCTCCAACGTAAGAGTTAAAAAAGCCAATTTTTTGACCATGAAAATTTAGTTCATAGATTGGAATTTCTAGATTGGCAACACTTGTTCTTGCTATTTCACGGTGAGAAAATTCAGCCAAGATTCTTGCAAAAGTGCTCCTTGCAAAACATGTCACAACTGTTTTTGGAAAATCAGGCAAGGGTTGAATTAAATCTCCTGGATTGATAATAGCTTTTTGTTGATGATCAAATTGTGATAAAATCATAAATTCTCCCCTTCCCAATTTTGATGAAAATATTTTTAATATTTTACTTTAAACTTTTTAGAAAAGCAAGGCGATATGAAGATTTAAGCAAAAAAATGATTATTTTGGTATCAAAAATTGAGAATTTCTTGAAAATTTCCCTAAAAAAGTAGTGTTATTCATGGAAATCATGTTACAAATCCTTTACAAACTTCTCTTTTTGCCAATGTTTGTGTTATAATATGACCTAGGAAATCAGACGAGAGGTATTTATGACTTACGAACAAGAATTTTTAAAAGACTTTGAAGCTTGGGTTGATTCTCAAGTTACAATCAATGAAATGGCTATGGAAGCTAGTCGTAAGATTGTCGAAGAAGATAAGGATGAACGTGCTGCTGATGCCTACATCCGTTATGAAAGTAAGTTGGATGCTTACAAATTCATCCAAGGCAAATTTGCTAATTATAAAGCCGGAAAAGGTTTCCACGAATTACCAGATAATCTTTTAGGGGAGAGAAATTACTAAAATGGCAAAGAAAAAGAATCGAAAAAAAGAGTACTTGTTGAAATTAAAACGTGCAGGCATTATTAAAACAGCTGCTACATCAACAGTAAAAGCTGCTGCCAACGTTGTTTCAAAAGCGACTCTTAGTCTGGAAGAATTTTCAGCGATTTCTGCCGTAGAAGGCATTCGACCAAAACTTATTGAAACACTTTACAATGAAGGAATTAAATCAGTTTCTGATTTCAAAAACTTCACTGAAAAAGAAGTTTTGGCCTTTAAAGGAATTGGTCCAGCAACTGTTAACAAATTGAAAGAAAATGGTGTCGCTTTTAAAGCTTAAACCATTTGCGTTAGCTGACCAAATCTGTTAAAATAATAGCATTCAGAGGTGTCTTAAAGACCATTTGTTACAGAAAGCGGTGTGGTTGAGAAATCCGTACAAATGTTAAGACTGGTTGCTGATTGTTGTAACTGAATAATCAAGTAGCGAGTGCTAGTCACTCGAATGTGGGTGGTACCGCGGATTTATAAAAAGTTCGTCCCTGTCGAAAGACAGGGGCGATTTTTTATCGCCGCAGTAGGAGAAAATTTATGATTACAATTTTAGGTCAGATTAAAGATAGTAAACTTCCTGATATGGAAACAGAGCGCCTGTATTTGCGTCAGCGATTGGTGTCAGATGCTGAAGATATTTTTGCTTATGCGAGCTTGCCAGAGGTGACTTGGCCAGCTGGTTTTCCACCTGCAGAAAGTGTGGAAGAAGAGGCAAATTATCTTGAGAATATTATGCCCAAGCGCTGGGTTGAGCAAAAAATACCATCTGGTTATGGTATTTGCTTAAAAGGGACAAATAAAGTCATTGGTTCGGTTGATTTTAATAATCGCCATGCTGATGACGTTCTTGAAATGGGCTATTTGCTTCACCCTGATTATTGGGGACAAGGGTTCATGCCAGAAGCTGCGCGTGCGCTATTGGAAGTTGGTTTTACTTTACTCAATCTCCACAAAATCGAAATTGAATGTTACAGTTACAACAAAGCAAGCCAACGTATTGCTGAGAAGCTAGGTTTCACCCTCGAATCACGCATCCGTGACCGCAAAGACGCACAAGGAAAACGTTGTGACTTACTGCGCTATGGATTGCTGAAAAGTGAGTGGGAGGAGCTGTGATGAATCTTGTTATTATTGGTGCACAAGCTTCAGGTAAGATGACGATTGGTCAAGAAATTGAAAAAATGACTGATATGACATTATTTCATAATCACGATAGCATTGATTTTGTTAGACGTTTCATGGAATATGGTCCGATATCAAGTGAGCTTATTCGGAAGATTCGAATGGATTTCTTTGAAGCTTTTGCTAAAAGCGATAGACCTCTAATTTTTACAGTTGTGATTGATTTTAATGATTTAAATGATATCGATTTCCTTAGACAGATTCAGAATGTTTTTCACTCATTCAAAAGAGATGTTTTGTTTGTGGAACTTGAAACTGATTTAAATGAACGTCTTCGACGTAATCGCACTGAGCACAGACTAAAATGTAAACCGTTAAAACGTGATTTGGAATGGTCTGAAAATGATATTTTATCAACGATGACATTTGCGCAGTTTAATCCTGAAAAATCACCAGAATTTCTTAAGTATTATTATAAAATTAATAATACAAAACTTTCGGCTTACGAATCAGCACAGCTTATTTTACAAAAAATGAATGAAATTAAAAAAATGTAGAAAGGACACATTATGTCAAAAGAACTTTCACCAAAATATAACCCAGCTGAGGTTGAGGCTGGGCGTTATCAAAAATGGTTAGATGAGGATGTTTTCAAGCCTTCTGGCGATAAGAAAGCTCATCCGTATTCTATCGTTATTCCACCACCAAACGTAACAGGTAAACTTCACCTTGGTCACGCTTGGGATACTACTTTGCAAGATATTATTATCCGTCAAAAACGTATGCAAGGTTTTGATACGCTATGGCTTCCTGGTATGGACCATGCTGGTATCGCTACTCAAGCAAAAGTTGAAGCACGTCTTGCTGAAGATGGCATCTCACGTTACGACCTTGGTCGTGAAAAATTCCTTGATAAAGTCTGGGAATGGAAAGATGAATACGCATCAACAATCAAACAACAATGGGGTAAAATGGGTATCTCTGTAGATTACTCACGTGAACGTTTCACCCTTGATGAAGGCTTGTCAAAAGCCGTTCGTAAAGTCTTTGTTCAACTTTATAAAAAAGGTTGGATTTACCGTGGTGAATTCATCATCAACTGGGATCCAAAAGCTCGTACAGCCCTTTCTGATATCGAAGTTATCCACAAAGATGTCGAAGGTGCTTTCTACCACATGAACTATATGTTGGAAGATGGTTCACGCAGCCTTGAAGTTGCCACAACTCGTCCTGAAACAATGTTCGGTGACGTTGCCGTTGCGGTTAACCCAAATGACGACCGTTACAAAGATTTGATTGGTAAAAATGTTATCCTTCCAATCGTTAACAAAGCTATCCCAATCGTTGGTGACGAACACGCTGACCCAGAATTTGGTACTGGTGTGGTTAAAATCACTCCAGCGCACGACCCTAATGACTTCTTAGTTGGTCAACGTCATAACTTGCCACAAATCAACGTCATGAACGACGATGGTACAATGAACGAACTTGCTGGTGAATTTGCTGGTATGGATCGTTTCGAAGCTCGTAAAGCTGTCGTTAAAAAATTGAAAGAAATTGGCGCACTTGTTGAAATTGAAAAAATGGTTCACAGCGTTGGTCACTCAGAACGTACGGGTGTGCCAGTTGAACCACGTTTGTCAACACAATGGTTCGTTAAAATGGACCAATTGGCTAAAAATGCCATTGCTAACCAAGACACTGATGACGAAGTGAAATTCTACCCACCACGTTTCAACGATACTTTCCTTCAATGGATGGAAAATGTTCACGACTGGGTTATTTCTCGTCAATTATGGTGGGGTCACCAAATCCCAGCATGGTACAATGCTGAAGGTGAAATGTACGTTGGCGAAGAAGCTCCAGAAGGTGATGGATGGACACAAGATGAAGACGTGCTTGATACTTGGTTCAGTTCAGCACTATGGCCATTTTCAACAATGGGCTGGCCTGATACAGACTCAGAAGATTTCAAACGCTATTTCCCAACATCAACATTGGTAACTGGTTATGATATCATCTTCTTCTGGGTATCACGTATGATTTTCCAATCATTGGAATTCACAGGACGTCGTCCATTTGAAAATGTGCTTATCCACGGTCTTATCCGTGACGAACAAGGACGTAAAATGTCTAAATCACTTGGTAACGGTATTGACCCAATGGACGTTATCGAGAAATATGGTGCTGATGCCCTTCGTTGGTTCTTATCAAACGGTTCTGCACCAGGTCAAGACGTTCGTTTCTCTTACGAAAAAATGGATGCTGCTTGGAACTTCATTAACAAAATCTGGAACATTTCTCGTTACATCTTGATGAACAATGAAGATCTTACACTTGACCAAGCTAGCGCAAATGTTGAAAAAGTTGTTGCTGGTACAGCTGGTAACGTAACTGACCGCTGGATTCTTCACAACTTGAATGAAACAATCGGAAAAGTAACTGAAAACTTTGATAAATTTGAATTTGGTGTTGCTGGTCACATTCTTTACAACTTCATCTGGGATGAATTTGCTGACTGGTACGTTGAATTGACAAAAGAAGTGCTTTATAGCGACAATGAAGACGAAAAAGTTATCACTCGTTCAGTTCTTCTTTACACCCTTGATAAGATTCTTCGTTTGCTTCACCCAATCATGCCATTTGTTACGGAAGAAATTTTTGAACAAATTTCTGAAGGTTCAATCGTAACAGCTGAATACCCAACTGTTAACCCAGCATTTGAAAATGAAGCTGCGCATAAAGGTGTTGAAAGCCTTAAAGACCTTATCCGTGCTGTCCGTAACGCACGTAGCGAAGTGAATGTTGCTCCAAGCAAACCAATCACTCTTCTTGTGAAAACAAGCGATAAAGAATTGGAAGACTTCTTTAACAGCAATGTGAACTACATCAAACGCTTCACAAATCCTGAAAAACTTGAAATCTCTTCTGATATTGAAGCACCAGAATTGGCAATGTCTAGTGTTATCACAGGTGCTGAAATCTTCTTGCCACTTGCTGACCTTCTTAACGTTGAAGAAGAATTGGCACGTCTTGACAAAGAACTTGCTAAATGGCAAAAAGAATTGGATATGGTTGCGCGCAAACTTGGCAATGAAAAATTCGTCGCTAACGCTAAACCAGAAGTTGTCCAAAAAGAACGTGACAAACAAGTTGACTACCAAGCCAAATACGACGCAACAGTTGCTCGTATCGAAGATATGAAAAAATTGGTGAAATAAAAGTTAGTAACTAAAGCTTGATTCTGTTTTTGGCAGAATTGAGCTTTATTTTTTGTCAGCAAATCAGTATTTTTAAGTTTTTAAACCTAAAATAATTACAAATACTTAAAATTGCTTGTAAAAACTTAAAAACGTGATATAATGATGGTGAATAAAGGAGAAAGCCTATGTATCAAGCGCAACGATTGCAAAAAATTTTGGATTTGGTTGAAGAAAAGGGGAGTTTATCATCTAAAGAAGCTGTTGATTTGTTGGGAGTCTCAAGAGATACTATCCGTCGAGATTTTGCTCTTTTGACTTTAAAAAATCAAGTGGTTAGAACTCATGGTGGTATTTTACCGCTGGCTAAAACACAGACTATATTGTCATTTGAAGAGCGTCTTGAAAAGCTAACACAGGAAAAAAGTGAGATTGCTCAACTTGCTTATCAATTGATAACAGAAGATAAATTATATTTTTTCGATGTCTCTACAGCTGTCTTGAAATTGGCTCAACTAGTCGATAAAAAAGTAACGATTTATTCGCATTCTTTAGATAATGCTTTGGTGTTTTCGGACAAATCAATGGTTGATTTTCATCTTTTAGGAGGAAAATTTCATCTCAAAAATCGCTTCTATTATTCTGTAAAAGAAGCAGAGTTGCTTGAGTCTATCCATTTTGATGTGGCTATCATTGGCGCAGCAGGTTTGAAAAATGGTGAGGTTTCTTTTGAAGATGAGACAGATACTCATTTGAAAAGTTTGATTTTAAAAAATGCTAAAACCAAAATCTTACTAGCAGAGCAAGCAAAATTTGAAACACAGTCTCATTACGTTTTGGCAAATATTAATGAATTTGATTATTTTATTACAGATAAAGAGCCAAGCGACGAAATCAAGACCTTATTAGACCCAAATGTAAAACTTATTTTCTAAAAAGGAGAATAACGATGACAAAATCAATTCGACTCATTTTAAGTGATATCGATGGTACTATTTTAAATACTGACCATCAAGTGGACTCAGACTTACGAGAAACAATTGCTTTACTAAAAGAAGAAAATATTCCTTTTGTACTGGCTTCGGCTAGGTCTCCTCATGGGATGTTTCCAATCGCTGAGACGCTTGATTTAGGGAAAAATCCGATTGCTTGCTACAATGGCGCTTTGATTATTGAGGGAGATAAAGAAGATTATCAAACATTAATCGAACATCCGCTTGATACGAGTGATATTAAACGTTTGGTGCAAATTATCACAGAAAAATTTCCTCATATCTCGATAAATATCTACTCTGAGGGTGATTGGATTGTTGAAAAAATTGACCAATGGGTGCAGATTGAAGCAGATATTACTAAGGAAATGCCGTTGCGGGTTCCGTTTGATGAGCTTTTAGCAGCCAACAGACCAATTCATAAACTGCTATTGATTGCAACTCCAAAGGAAATTCAAGAGGTGTTTGAATTTTTGAAAACTGTTAATTTTGCAGATGCTTCCTTTTATTTATCAAAAGACAATTACCTAGAAGTGACCTCAAAATCTGTTTCAAAAGAAAATGCCTTGGTTGAAATCGCCAAATATTATCAAGTACCGCTGGAGAACACGATGACTATCGGTGACAATTACAATGATATTCCAATGTTAAGACTAGCTGGCTTAGGGGTTGCCATGGCAAATGCTCACCAAGAAGTAAAAAGCTATGCAAACGTTGAAACATGCTCTAATAATGAAAATGGTGTCTCAAAAGCTATTCAGTGCTATGTTTTTAATGCTGAAAATAGTTGAACAGAATATACTTTCAATGAAGTTTATGAAGAAAAATGTTTTCTTAAAAAGTTTTAGATTTATTTAAGGTAGTCTTTATATACTATAACCATCCTAAAACTTTTCTTTTTCATAATCTCCAAAACAAGTTCAGCCAAACGGCTGGGCTTGTTTTTTTGGTATATAAAAAATCCAGTAAATTTCTCTACTGGACAAAGTATGCAATTATTGCTATCAAAAATAAAACAAGTCTTCAAATTTTTTATCAAGTGCGATACATAGTAGGAGGGCTAATCTGGCAGTAGGATTGAATTGTCCTGTTTCAATGGAACTAATCGTATTTCGAGATACACCGACTAAATTAGCCAAAGCTGCTTGGGACAGCTTTTTCTCAAGACGTGCTTGTTTGACATTATTTTTTAATTCAAGTTTATCAGTCATTTGTTAGTACCCTATAAAAAAGTAAATGGAAGAGATAAGTGTCACAATAAGCATAGCAATTGCAAATAAGAAATCTTGTTTGTTTTTTGTTTTTAAATAGCGATAAGTCATTGTTGCACAGACAGAAGCGCAGACTGTGGCTGTTAAATCAGTTATAGGAAATCCCTTGAGCGCTTTGAAAAAGCTAAAAAGAGCTGTGAATATAACCATAATGAGATAAGACCACATCAATGATTTATCTTTAATGTGAATTTCCATATCATCTCTTTTTTCGTTTTGAGCCATTTTTAAAATATCTTCTTTATTCATGATAATCACCTCTTGCCAAGTTTTCTTGTCGCTTTTATTATAATCCTGCCAAGTAAACTTGTCAATTCAAAAATGTACTAATATTAAAGAATTATCAAAAACTTGTTTTTTGGTATAATAACAGTGTACACTGAAAGGAGCTTATATGTCATTTGAATCTGAAATTTTTGCTAAAAAGCGTGTGGTCTTTGAGCGTTTGGCGCCATTTGGTTTCCAAAAATCGGAAAGTGGTTATGACTATGCAGAGTTGATTTTAGATGGTGCATTTGAGGTGCGTGTTCATATTGCCAAAGATGGTAAGGTGATGATTCAAGTGATTGATACTGACCTTGATGAGGAGTACCTTGCTCTCCACGTAGCGCAAGCGGTAGGAAATTTTGTTGGGCAGGTCAAAGAAGCTTGTCAAAGTGTTCTTGAACGTATTGCAGATACTTGTTTTGAAGCTTTGCCATTTATCAATCCACAAACCAACCGTTTAGCACAACACTTGCAAACAACCTATGGTGATGGCTATGACCATCCTTTTGAAAAATATCCTGAGATTTCATCTTATCGTTATCCGCAAAATCGTAAATGGTATGCTTTAATCATGATGGTGGCGCGTGAAAAACTGGATTTAGGAAACGAAACATGGTCAAAAGAAGCGCTTGAGCAGAAAATCGAGATTATCAATATCAAAGTTAGTCCTAAAGATTTGCCTCAATTGCTTGAAATAAGCGGCATTTATCCGTCCTATCATATGAGTAAAAAATCTTGGGTTTCATTGGTATTAGATGAGACGATTTCGGATGATTTGCTTTTTTTCTTGGTGGACAATAGCAGAGCTTTAGTTGCAGGAAAAAGTCTTGGGAGCTTGTCTGGACCAGATTATTGGATTATTCCTGCTAATCTTAAATATTATGACATTGATGCTGAGTTTGCAGCAAATTCAATCATTAATTGGACGCAGAAGGCAAGCATTAAAAAAGGGGATTACGTCGCGATTTATATCACAGCACCAACGCGTGCGCTCCGTTACCTTTGTCGAGTTTTAGAATCAGATATTGCTAATGATGGCTATCGAAAAGAAGAGTCTATCAAAAAATTAATGACGATTGAGTTGTTGCGAACATTTCCAGATGACCAATTTCCAATTGATGTGTTGAAAGAGTGTGGTGTCACTAATATTCGTGGACCACGTCATATGACAGAAGCATTAATCAAATTGGTTGATAAAACACTAAAATAGTAAAATTCTGCACTCTTTGCAGGATTTTTTTGACTTTTCTTCTCAAAAGAAGAAAGAATATTGCAAAAATTAGTTTGAAGGTGTATACTTTTTTTCAATGGGGGAGATTTATTAGATGAAAAAAGTAGAACAAAAAAATGCAAGTTTACTTGTCACAAGCAGCGCTATTTCAAAAATTGGTGATGTTTTATTTGATTATGTTAACAATTCATTTTTAGCCAGTTTGAACATGAATTCGATGGTTTTGGTTGGATTGTATCAATCTCTTGAAAATATCATGGGAATCCTTTTTAATCTTTTTGGTGGCGTAATTGCTGACCGTTTCCGTCGTCAGAAAATCATTATTTTAACGGATTTTCTAAGTGGTCTTGCTTGTATTCTTTTGTCTTTTATTAGCGATAAAACGTGGTTGATTTATGCGATTATCATTGCTAATGTTTTTTTGGCATTTTTATCGTCTTTTTCGACACCTGCTTACAATGCGTTCACAAAAGAAGTGGTAGAAAAAGATAATATCGCTTTACTAAATTCATACCTACAAACAGCGGCTACGGTTGTAAAAATCGTGATTCCAATTGTTGCTGTTGGTGTTTACCGATTAATTGGTATTCATGGCGCTTTGCTTTTGGATGGTATTTCATTTATGTTATCAAGTCTGATTGTTGCCTTGGTTTCTCCTATTTTAGAAGAAAATACCAAGCATCAGCATTTTTCAATTACTAGTATTTTTCAAGATATAATGAGTGGTTTTCAGTATTTGTCTCAAAAAAGACAAGTGTCAGTACTGTTAGCTCTGTCAGCGTCTGTGAATTTTTTTATGGCTGCTTATAATTTGTTATTACCTTACAGCAATCAAATGTTTCCTGAGATTACGGAAAATATTTATGGAACGTTTTTGACAGCAGAAGCAATTGGGGGACTTATCGGAGCGCTCATTAGTGGTAAGGTGAATAAAAAACTTTCTACGGATTGGTTGATGATTTTTCTAGCAACAGCTGGTTTCTTCCTTGGCTTGGCTCCTATTTTATATGGTATTTTTCCAAATGTTGTTTTCTTATCGCTTTCTCCAGCATTTTGCAGTATCTTTTTGACAGTGTTTAACATTCATTCGTTTTCATTGGTTCAAAGAGAAGTTGATAGTGATTATTTGGGACGTGTTTTAGGGATTATTTTTACAATAGCGGTGCTCTTTATGCCGATTGGAACAGGAATCTTTACTGTACTTTTACGACCAGACTATGTGCTGAATTACTTTTTCGTTGGTTTAGCAGTTATTGTCTTAGCATTTATTTTCTTGGTTTTACTACGCAGAACGAAAGAATAGATAAATAGAAAGCCACACGTTTGTGTGGTTTTTATTGTAACTAGAAAACCACTAGCTATGCTAGTGGTTCTAATACGCTTATA
>CAVAFU010000015.1:0-29242 GCA_963588325.1 Oribacterium sp. | reverse complement strand
CAGGACTAAATCCTTTCAATAATTAATTGTCCAACTTTTTGGGGTCAGTACATTTAGGAGAGGACTTTTTTTAGTTTAGCGTATATTCTCCACCAACCTCACTCAAGTCAACTATCATGTCAATCGTTTTAGGAACGGTTATTCTCCAATCTTTTCCTACTTTAATAATAGAAATAGGACCTTGTGGCGATTTAAAATTAAAGTTAAAGTTTTCAACAATTTCTATACTTGGTTTAATGGTAATTGCTTGATATCCTGACTTTCTAACATGTAATCCAACAGTTTCTCGTATCATCCAATCCAAAACACAACCAAAAGCATAGTGGTTAAATGAAAAAGCACCTACTTTTCCATCAGGCTGAATACCAGCCCATGATTCCCAAATGGTTGTCGCTCCTTGCTTCACTTCATAAAACCAAGATGGACAGGCATCTTGGAAGAAAATTGTTTTCGCCAATTCTTGATAACCATTTTCACAAAGAACATCTAAAAGATAAGGAATTGATAGAAAACCAGTATCCAAGCGTTCACCATTTTCATGAATTTTTTCTACCAAACGTGTTACAAAATCAGTTTTTACATGTTCAGGAATCATATGAAAAGTTAAAGCTAAAACATAACACCCTTGATAGTCACTTTTCAACTGATTTTCATTCGTTACAAAATAATGATTAAAAGCGACCTTAACTTTTTCAAAATACTCTCTAAAAGGCGTACTATCCTTTCCAAGGACTTCCGAGATATTGGCTAAAAGCTCTGCTGAATGTGCTAAAAACATAGTTGCAACAATATCTTTTGTCACTTCAGCTGTTTTCATCGGGTTAGGATCGTCCATCATAAAGCTTGGAAACATCCAATCACCATAATGAAATTTCGTATTCCAAATATAACGTTCTTCTCCTTCTTTATCTCCTGCAGCACTTCTTCGCTCAAACTCAAACCATTTAAGCATAGCGTCATAGTTCTCTTCTAAAACAGTAATATCCCCATAACGTTCATAGAGTGTCCAAGGAACCATGATTATTGCATCACCCCATCCTGCTGACGAATAAGAACCTGTAAAAACAACACTCTTTTGAGCATCTGCCGGTGCTGGTGAATAATCCAAAATTTCGCCATTGCTACGTTGATTAATACGAACACTTCTCAACCAACGACGAATAAAAGCGTTAGTATCTATATAAAAAGTCGATGATGGAGCGAAAACTTGCATATCACCTGTCCATCCAACACGTTCACGTTGCGGGCAATCTGTTGGAATAGATAACATATTACCACGTTGACTCCAAAGAATATTTGATAATAACTGATTTACTAATGAATTACTTGTTAAGAAATGCCCCGTCTCAGGTAAATCTGAATAAATCGCTATTGCTTGAATAGCATCAGCTGAGATTTCTTCAAGACCTGTAATTTTTACATAACGAAAACCGTGAAAAGTAAAATCTGGTTCCATAACTTCTCTTTTACCATTTCCAATAAAAATATCGGTAGCATCTTTATTACGACCAATGATATTTTTGAAAAACTTTCCTTCTTCATCAAGCACTTCAGCATGTTCCAAAATAATCTCTTGACCTTTTGCTAAATATGATTCTAAACGGATACGTCCTGCAATAACCTGTCCAAAATCAACAATAATACTTTTTGACTCATGCCAAATTTTCTTAGGAGCTAAAAATTGTTTTCGATAAACTTGAGAACCTTCTTGAGGAGCCAAACGTTTATAATCAGCTTCAATTTCAAATACTTTTTCAGGCAATTCATCTAAACTTGTCTTCCAATCTGAATCCAATCGAAAATCTTGTTTCTCACCAATCTGTATATCAGCATAACAATGTTTTCCAGTTCCTGATGTAAACGTTTCATCTGTTCCTACAAAAATCTTATCACCATCTACGAAATCAATTTCTAAGTCCGCTAATAAGGCCAGTTTATCACCAAATTGAGCACTACCTCCCTGAACACTAATTCGTCCAGCATACCAACCATCTGCCACTTCAATCGCCAAGATATTCATACCTTCTACTAATAAATCAGTGACGTCATAAGTTTGATACATCAAGAAATCATTATAATCGGTATAATCTGGAGTAAAAATAGCCTCTGTTACTTTTTTCCCATTTAAATAAGCTTGATAAATTCCTTGGCAAGTAATGATTAAACGTGCCTTACAGACTGGTTTAGACACTTTAAAACCTTTTTTAAAATAAACGCTCGGATGGAGACGTTCTTCAATTGGCTTTTGTGGTTTAATTTTTCCAGAGAACATTTCCTCTAGAGTAAACTCAGGTTCTTGAGATACCGTAGCAAAATCTGTTGAAATCCATCTTCCATGCCAGCTTTCTCGTGTATTTCTCATCAAAATTTTCCTCCTACTGACTTGTTAATTCATTTTAACAAAAATCCCCTTCCTTTTTTATGCTAAAAACCGACACACACCCTCCAAATACTCGCTAAAATACCAAATAATTAAAAATAAAAGCCAAACTTTTCCTAAGTTTGACTTCTTTTTGAGGAGACCATTTATAACAGCTTATTCTAGAAACCCTTCGTGCGGAGTTACATTGAAATAATCTGCAATTTCTTGCAATTGTTTATCTGTAATATCTTGTTTGATATTTCCGCCTTGAGCACCAACTTGTGAATAAATCATAGCAGCTTTTTCAAGAACTTCCACTAGGCCATAAGTATCATCTAGTGATGTTCCTGAAGCAAACAAGCCATGATGTGGCCAAAGAACAGCTTGATAACCTGCCATTTTAGCAGCTGTAGCTTCACCAATTTCATTTGTTCCTGGAGTCATATAAGGAATCACACCAATCCCTTCTGGAAAGACAACAATAGATTCAGCTTGCATTTTCCATAGTAGACGTGATAAATGACGTTCTGATAGCTCTTGCGTAAACGACAAAGCAATCAAGTTGGTTGGGTGACAATGGAAAACAACACGTTGTTCTGGATTAACTTTTAAACGTTCAATATGACTCATCAAATGACTAGGAAATTCTGATGTTGGACGTCCACCTGCATTAAATCCCCAAACAATATCATAAGTTTTTCCATCTTCAGAAATTTTTACAAGTCCGAGATCACGTTCAGGATTGTCGTAAACATTTCTAAAATGACAACCTGTTCCTGTAACTAGATAATAGTATCCAGCTAAAGTTGAAGCATCAAAGCCAAGCTCATAAGTTCGTTTGACATCAGCTACATCTTCAAAACCTTCTACTTCTTCAGCAGTTAAACGATAAGAAACATTGCCACCATTGCGTTCATCCCAATAACGAAGATATGATTCTCGCGTAATTTCACGCATATTTTTCACAAATGATGATTCTACAAATTTTGTCATTTTTCTCCCTCTCACTATTAATTATTAATTGCGTTCTGATAAAATCTTGTCTTCATAATCTTTGACTTCTTTAAACCAATCCAAACCAACTGGAACATCATTTTTAAGGCAGAAGTAATTCCAAACATCACTGTATGGGAAATCTTTCAATTCTTCTGTGAGAACCAAACGCGATGTAAAATCAAAGTTATTTTCCATATCTTTTAATTTTTGTGTTGGCTCAAGCATGGCTTTCAAAAGAGCTTTTTGTGTATTGCGTGTTCCGACAACCCAAGCAGCAATACGATTAATTGTACCATCAAAGAAATCTAGTCCAATCGCTGTACGATCAAGCAAATCATTACGAACAATTTCTTTGGTAATTTCTTGCAATTCATCATCCATGATAACAACATGATCAGAATCCCAACGAACTGGGCGTGACACATGAAGCATCAAGCGATCACTAAATAAAGCAAGTGATGAGATTTTATTAGAAATAACTTCTGTTGGATGGAAATGCCCAGCATCAAGCAAAATAGTCTTGTGACGTGTTAAACCATATCCCATATAAAATTCATGAGAACCGACAGTATAAGCTTCTGCACCAAGTCCAAACAATTTACTTTCAACAGTATCTACATTATATTTTTCATCGATATCTTCAGAGAAGATTTCATCTAGTGATTCCATCAAACGTTGACGCGGTGCCATACGGTCAATCGGATTGTCTTTGAAGCCATCTGGAACCCAGAAATTAGTATAACAAGTCTCACCAAGCTCTTTACCAAAATATTCTGCAATACGACGACTACGTTTTCCATGTTCAATCCAATAATCACGAACTTCTTTGTCAGGATGAGAAAGTGTAAAACCATCTTTCATCATTGGATGTGAGAAAAATGTTGGATTAAAATCAAGCCCAATTCCTTGTTCTTTAGCCCAATTAACCCATTTTTCAAAATGTTTTGGTTCAATTTCATTTAAATCTACAGTTTCATCTGTATCAAGATAAATCGCATGGAGATTCAATTTGTGTTTACCTGGAATGAGTGAATATGCTTTTTCAAGGTCTGCACGTAATTCTTCAGGCGTATGAGCTGCTCCAGGATAATTCCCAGTTGACATGATACCACCAGTTAATTCACCATCTGGTGTCAAAAATCCTTTAACATCATCACCTTGCCAACAATGCATTGAAATTTTGACATTTTGTAATTTTTCAAGAACGGCATCAGTATCAACACCCACTTCAGCATAGCGAGCTTTTGCTTTTTCATATGCTTCTTCAATTGTTTTTTGCGTTACCATAATTTTTCTCCTATTTATTGAAATACTGTTTGTTTATAAATTTCTAAGTGATCACGATCTGCAATCGGACGTGGTTCATAACGTTCTAACGGCTGATTTTGGCTGAGCCATAATCTTGCTGATTTTAAATCTTGTAATTCTCCTGTAGTCATCATCTGAACCATAATATTTCCAAGTGCTGTAGCTTCTCCAGGACCTGCTATAACTGGTTTACCAATGACATCAGCTGTCAACTGGTTGAGTAATTTCACATTACTACCACCACCAACAATGTGAAGTACTTCCAATTTATGACCAATCAATTTTTCAAGAATTTTCCATTCATGTGCATAAGCAAGAGCCAAATTTGAATAAACGCACATCACCAATTCACCAACAGTCTCTGGTACAATCTGATTGCTTTCTCGACAATAAGATTGAATTTCTGTAATCATATTATCGGGATTTGTAAAGCGATCATCATTTAAGTTCACATATTGTAAAAATGGTTCAACTTGATATGCTTGTTCTGCCATCTCTGCAAAGGTGTATTGATAGTCAAGCATACGTGCAATTTCTTGCACAGCCCACATTCCAGTAATATTTTTTAGGAAACGATAAGTCTTATACGCTCCCCATTCATTGGTGTAATTTTCCTGGCAAGCTTCCTGGCTTAGTAACGGTGCATAATTTTCCACACCAATCAAAGACCACGTTCCACTTGAAAGATACGCCCAATTTTCATTAGTCGCTGGAACTCCAACTACTGCTGAGGCTGTATCATGTGTAGCCACTGCAACTACTGTAGCTTCTGGCAAATCATATGTTGCATAAAGATCAGAAGATATTCTTCCAATAACTTCTCCTGTTTCTATTAAATCTGGAAATTTATCCAAATCAAGTCCGATAACTTCAAGAAGTTCTTTATCATAATTCCGACTATGAATATTTAAATATTGTGTAGTAGAATTATTTGTCACCTCACCTGTTTTTTTGCCCGTCAAACGATAAGCAATATAATCGGGAATTAAAAGAATATCTTTAGCTTTTGAAAGTAATTTAGAATCCTCACTATAGAGTTGATATAATGTATTAAAATTTAAAAATTGTATACCTGTTTTTTGGTAAATATCATTTTTAGGAATCTTTTCAAAAACTTTTTTCATCACTCCCTGTGTCCGTGAATCACGATATGCCACGGGTTCAGCTAGCAAGTCACCATTCTCATCTAAAAGAACATAATCTACAGCCCAAGTATCAATACCAATTGTACAGGTATCAACTCCAAAAGCTTTAACTTTTTCTAAACCAAGTAGAATATCATTAATTAATTGAGTAATATTCCAACGATCATGCCCACAACTTCTTGTAAAAGAATTTTTAAAACGATGAATTTCATTGATTTCAAGCTTTTCATCTGTCTTAGCAAGAATCACACGTCCACTTGAAGCACCAATATCAATTGCTACATGATAGGTCATCTTTTTCTCCTTTCTGTTTTTATTAACCGTTTACATTTATATTTAACACTATTTCTTTTTATGGTACAATAACATATAGCAAGAGTAATCGCATCATATTTACAGACAAATAAAGAAAGTGTTACCAAATGAATCTTGAAAATTTTTTATTAAAAGAAACAGAACATGAAAAACAACAAAAAAGTCTGGGATTTATTCCAGACTTAAAGGATACTCAAATTATCGATGGTATCATGCAATTACCAAATACCTTATTTTTTGATAATAAAGATATTCATATTTCAAAACATAGTCGTTACGCTGATTATCCTGAGCACTCTCACCAATTTTTAGAACTAAATTTCATGTTTAAAGGAACTTGTCATCAACTAATCAATGGAAAAGACTTTACCCTACAAGAAGGTGATATTTTACTAATGGATTCTGGAAGCAGACACTCCATTTCTGCTCTTGGTCATGATGATATTCTAATTAATATCCTCTTTCAAAATAGTAATGTTTCACTAGATTGGCTCACTCAACTCCAAGGACAAAATAGTTTGATTTATCAACTGCTACTTGCCAATACAACAACACATCATCGCTCAAATTATCTCATTTTACCAACTAAGAATAACCTACACGTACAACATATCATTCACCAAATGATGACTGAGTATTTTATGCCACATGATTTTTCACAACAAATCATTAGTCACTACTTACCCATTTTATTTTACGAATTAGCTAGAAATCTTGGAAAAGTTGATCAAGCACAAAAAATCGAGCTCGAAGATACACCTTACTTACAAATTCTTCATTTAATCGATGAGCATTATCAAGATTTAACCTTAAGCCAATTAGCCAGAAAACTGAATTTCAATAAGAATTACCTTAGTAATCTCATTAAGGAAAAATCTGGGAAAACATTTACTGAACTCATTACACAACGAAAACTCATGAAAGCTAGATTGCTTCTCCAATCTACGCGGATGCCAATTTACGAAATAGCACAAAGCGTTGGCTTTTCAAATAAAACCTATTTTTATGATAAATATCGTGCTTATTTTGGACATTCACCAAGTGTCGACCGACAATAATTTTTCAAAATCACTTAAAAAACCAGCTATTTCAGCTGGCATTTTGTAATCTAAACCTTAATCAAAGTTTCTTACAAGTAATTGAAACAATTGCCTCATGTTGCCCGAGTTTTGAGAAATTATTTTGTAGAATCCACATAAAAAATGCCCTATAAAAACGGTCTAAGTCAGAAAAAAAGTTGTCGTTCTTGGAAATTTTTTCTTCCCAAGATTTCAGGTCATCTTTGACTTGATTAAGTTGTCGTTTTATTTCCAGTAAAAGTTTTTCTGGTATTCGTTGAAGTCTTAGAGCAACATGAAAAATTGAATCAAAAAAGGTAATCTCCGTGATATAAGTTATCATGTTTATCACCTCCACTAACAACATAACAAAGAAATCTTAAAGGAAACCAAATTTTAAAAGCGCTTCAAATACTTAATTACTCTATATACAAAAAAAGACGCCAGCAAGCGTCTTTTTAAAATACTAAGGTTTAATACGGTGAAGCATACGTGGAAATGGAATAGCTTCACGGATGTGTTTAGTTCCAGCAACGAATGTTACCATACGTTCGATACCGATACCAAATCCAGCGTGTGGTACTGAACCATATTTACGAAGGTCAAGGTAGAATTCGTATTCTGATTTATCCATACCAAGAGCATCCATTTTAGCTACAAGAGTGTCGTAGTCATCTTCACGGACTGAACCACCGATGATTTCTCCGTAACCTTCTGGAGCAAGAAGGTCAGCACAGAGAACGCGGTCTGGGTTACCAGGAACTGGTTTCATGTAGAAAGCTTTGAAGCTTGCTGGATAGTTGATAACAAATGTTGGCACACCAAAGTAATTTGAAATCCATGTTTCATGTGGTGAACCAAAGTCATCACCGTGTTCTAGGTGTTCGTAATCAGCATCTTCGTCATTTTCATGTTCTTGAAGAAGTGAGATAGCATCATCGTAAGAAACACGTTTGAATGGTTCTGCGATGTATTTTTTAAGCAAGTCAACGTCACGTTCCAAAATTTCAAGAGCTTGTGGAGCACGGTCAAACACACCTTGGATAAGGGCTTTTACATAAGCTTCTTGAAGGTCAAGAGATTCTTCGTGTGAAAGGAATGAATATTCAGCATCCATCATCCAGAATTCAGTCAAGTGACGACGAGTTTTTGATTTTTCAGCACGGAAAACAGGACCAAAGTCAAAGACACGACCAAGCGCCATAGCACCAGCTTCAAGGTACAATTGACCTGATTGGCTCAAGTAAGCAGGTGTACCGAAGTAATCTGTTTCAAACAATTCTGTTGAATCTTCTGCGGCATTTCCTGACAAGATTGGGCTATCAAATTTGATGAAACCATTTTTATCGAAGAATTCGTAAGTGGCATAGATAATCGCGTTACGGATTTGCATGATTGCCATTTGTTTACGTGAACGTAACCACAAGTGACGGTGATCCATAAGGAAATCTGTTCCGTGTTCTTTTGGAGTGATTGGGTAATCTTCTGAATGTCCAACAATTTCAAGATCTGTTACATCAAGTTCATAACCAAATTTTGAACGTGAATCTTCTTTAACGATACCTGTGATAAGGATAGAAGTTTCTTGGTTAAGGTGTTTGATGGTATTGAATTTTTCAGTTCCTTCTTCTTCACCAAATTTTTCGATAAAGTTTGGTTTGAAAGCAACTGCTTGGAAGAATGCTGTTCCGTCACGAAGTTGCAAGAAAGCAATTTTTCCTTTTCCTGATTTGTTGGCAACCCATGCACCGATTGTGACTTCTTCACCAACATGGTCTTTAACATCAATAATAGATACGTAATCTTTAGACATAATTCCTCTTTTCAACTATTACTCTGACACTTTGGTCAGTTTAATCTTATTAATTTTATTTTTTGTGCTACTGATTGTGACTTGATAGGTCATTTCTTTTTCGCCACCATCCCAATCTTGACAATAAGTCAAGTTAAAGGTTTGTTTTCCAGCTTTTCTTACTTTCCCAGTAAGCTGGCTATAACCACCTGAACCTACAACATCTGACTTACTTGGATAAGTATGGTAAGTGATGCTATCTAACGTAACAGCATCAGTATCAACGTCACTCGTCACCCAAGAATAACCCGTACTGCTATTACTAGCTAAATCAATTTCAAAGGTCTTCTTTTTGATGGTAACGTTGTAATCACCGATTTCTGTCAAATTGGGAGAACTTGGCTTGAAATGAATGCCCAGTCCAACTAATATAATTCCTAAAAAGGCGACTAATACAATAATGATTTTTCGTCTTTTGGACATTTTATTTTTCCATAAAGGCTTTCAAACGATTGACAGCATCCTTCAATGTGTCTAAGTCTGTAGCATAACTCAAACGAACATTTTCAGGAGCACCAAAACCTGCACCAGTGACAAGAGCCACACCGACTTCTTCAAGAATAGCTGTTGTAAATGCTGTAACGTCTGTATAACCCTTCATTTCCATCGCTTTTTTCACATTTGGGAAAAGATAGAAAGCACCTTGAGGTTTAATCACTTCAAATCCTGGAACTTCATTGAGCAATGGATAAATCGTATTAAGGCGTTCTTCGAAAGCTTGGCGCATAGTTTCGATAGAATCTTGTGGACCAGTAAGAGCTTCGATTGCTGCATATTGAGATACAGCTGTTAAGTTTGACGTTGTTTGGCTAATAACTTTTGCCATTCCTGAAATGATTTCTTCTTCAGCAACCGCAAAACCAACACGCCAACCAGTCATAGCATAAGTTTTTGAAGTACCATTAACCACAACTGTTTGTTTTCTGATGGCTTCTGAAATGCTTGAAATTGGTGTGAATTCATTGCCATTGTAAACCAAACGACCATAAATATCATCAGCAAGAATTAAGATATCATGTTCTACTGCCCAATTTCCGATAGCTTCTAACTCGTCACGTGTATAAATCATACCAGTTGGATTAGATGGTGAATTCAACAAGAGAACTTTTGTTTTTTCTGTACGAGCTGCTTCTAATTGTTCAACTGTTGCTTTAAAATGATTGCTTTCAGTTGTCGCAACTGTTACTGGAACACCATCAACCATTTTGACTTGGTCAACATAAGATACCCAGCATGGTGTTGGGATAATGACTTCATCGCCTGGATTAAGAACCGTTGTAAAGAAAGTATAAAGAATAAATTTTGCACCAGTTGCAACAACCACTTGATTGCGATTGATTGAATAGCCATAGAATTTTTCCATATAGCTATTAATAGCATCTTTTAATTCAGGAAGTCCTGAAGCAACTGTATAAAAGCTTGCTTTACCATTTTGAATAGCCTCAATAGCTGCATCTTGGATATTTTTAGGAGTTACAAAATCAGGTTCTCCCAAAGTAAGTGATAAAATATCACGTCCTTCTGCTTTCAAGGCTTTGGCACGCGCACTTGCTGCTAAAGTCACACTTTCTTCCATGTTCAACACGCGATTTGATAAGTTTGTCATATGCCCTCCTTCTTCACGAGCTCACTTGTTTCGAAATTCACAAGATAATAACCATCAGTAGCTGTCACTTCCCAAATAGGTGTTTCGTCATAAATCCCGTAAACAACTTTGGAAATACCAGTCGCTCCATTTGCTGTTGCAACTTCTTTAGCTTCTTTACGACTGATACCGTCACTTACCGAATAGACGTACACTTCACCATTGTCTTCACCAACTGAAACAATCTTTTTATCTCCAGATGATGTCGTTCCAAACACACTATAGTAAGTCGCTGAACCATTATAAAGGTCAACTGAAGATGTTTCTGTCAAATCAGCTTTTTCAACGGCAACTTGGGTAGCCAATTTTTCTGCGTTTAGTCTTGGTTTCACTGATAGATACAAAACTGTCACCACAGAAATCAAGAGAACTAAGAAAATCAAGCTAAAACCGAGTAAATACTGTTTTACTGGTGTTAATTTTTTCATTTACTTCTCCCTTTTAGTTTATCCCCTTTATTATAGCAAAAAATTCTTTATTTCTGTTAGACTCTTTGAAAATTTTTGAGAAGAAAGATAAAATTCTTCTGCCAAAGCGTCATTGATCATTTTTCCATATGATTTTGTCAATATACGGTTGTCTAAAATCACTACTGCTGAGCGTTGATTGTCTCGTCGCATCGTTCTACCGATAGCTTGTTTTAATTTCAAAATTGCCAAAGGTAATGAATAATCATAAAATGGTGATTTAGCTTGTGCCAACAAATGATTGCTGATCTTTTGCACAAATAAATCTTGTGGATTTTCAAAAGGTAAGCGAGTGATAACTTCAATCATTTTATCTGCCTGAACAAAATCAACTCCTTCCCAGAAAGCACCTGTTCCAAGCAAAATATGACTTTCACCACGTTCGAAACGACGTTTGACATTATAAGCCGTGCCATTTTTTTCCTGCGTCAAATGATGGATTTCCATCTCATCTAACAACTCTGACACATCAAACATTGTCTTTTTCGCATTAAACAAAACCAAGATTTGCTCATCTAGTTGTCGCAATTGATAAACACGCTCTGCGATAGCTGTGGCATATTCTTCATCAGAAATATCAGCCACATTTGGCATTTCTTCATCAATCCAAATTCGCTGTGCATTTTGTTTGTCACGTTCAATGCTCATGAAATGATAATGGTCAAAACCTAATAAATCAGCAAGACTGACTTGTGGACTAATGTGTAAGGTCGCTGAAACCATGTAAGTCTTGCGTGTTTCTGGTAAAAATTCTTGGAAATTCAATAACTCTTCACTGCTTGCATTCAAGTAAGTCTGACGTTTTTCATTTTCAAAAACAGTTTCAAACCAAAAATCCGTAAATGGCTGTGTAAATAAATCCAATAATTCTTCCAAGCAAATATAACGCCACTCAGGGTTAATGGCTAGTAATTCATTGGCAGCTTGTTCAAGCTTTCTAACGTCCTCTGTTGTGACATAAACTTCTTGATTTTGATAAAAACGTGTCGCCAAATGACTCAATTGGAAAGAAAGACTTTCTATTAAGCGTTTTTCCAAAGTTGGCAAAGCAGCATCTAATTGCTTTTCAAGTTTTTGCACCAAATGCGTTACATTCACACGACGGCGCGAGAATTGTTCCAAATTTAGGATTAATTTCTGTGCTTCATCAAAAACAAGCACTTTCTTAGCCGCAAAAGCCTTATCATCCTGCACGCGTTCCAAGAAATAAGCATGATTGATAATTAAAAGCTTGCTGTGTTTGGCATTTTCATAAGTACGATTCCAAAAATCAACTTCCTTATAGAGGGATTTTTCACTTAAATTACCATCGTGCTTAATCTGGTCAAAATAAGCTTCAAATCGTTGCTTTTGTTTGATTTCATCTAAATCACCAGTTTCTGTCTCTGTCAACCAAACCAAGAGCTGCATTTTATAACGATTAACAAGGCGATTATCCCCTTCACGTCGCAAACTATCCGCAAAAGCATCTAGTTTAATATAATTTCCAGGACCTTTAATCGATTGACACGGTATATGAAAAACGTCTTGGATTTTTTTAACTTCATTTGCCATGATTTGGTCTTGAAGAATTTTGGTCGGTACAGAAACAATGACCTGCTCATCTTGAGCCAACTGGAGCAAAGGTAAAAGATAGCCATAGGTCTTTCCAAGCCCAGCTTGCGCCTCTAAAAACGAAACTTGTGATGACTGAAAATCATCTCTCACCAATTGCGCAAATTGCTGCTGCTTCTCACGCACATCTAAACCTAACAGCGCTAAATTAACATCAAAGTCTTCTGATAACTTGCGCTCTTTACCAATTTTCTTAGGACGTCGTAAAACCAAACCACCAACTTCTTGAAATTCCTTTGGTGATAAGACATCAGCCTTAGCAAAGCTTTCTTCAATTAGCATTCCAGTTTCAAATAAAAGATTGTCCGCTAACGGCAAAAGTTGTTCCAAAACTTCCTTAGGCAAGCTGCGCATTTTTTCTTTTAATTTTAAAAATAGCTGTGCTGTTGCATAAGCATCGGAGATTGCAGTATGGGCATCTGCTAAATCTAACGCCAACACATCTGCCAAATTTCCCAAACTATATTTCTCAAAAGTGGGATAAAAAACCTGCGCCAATTCAACCGTATCAACGCGAGGTGTTCGTAATTCATACCCTTCTAAGAATAATTGTTCTGCCAAGAGATTAGCATCAAATTTGACATTGTGAGCGACAAAGACACAATCCTCAATCAGATTAAAAATTTCCTGTGCAACCTGTGAAAAATCTGGCGCTTTAGCTAATTGCTCATCTGTAATACCAGTCAAATTAATAATATGTTCAGATAAAGCCTCATGGGGATTAACGTCAGTTTGATAAGTCTTGACGATTTCGTCATTTTCAATAATCACAATCCCAACTTGAATAATTTCTGCCATTGCATGGGCACCCGTTGCCTCCAAATCTACAACAGCATATTTTTGAGAATTCACTTGCATCATAACACATAAATTATACCATTTTTGATAGGCACATTCACCTAATCTCGATATTATTTTTACCGTTATCTATCGCTACATCTCGCAAATATGACTTTTAGCCAAATTTTTGATACACTTTTTTTATGAAGATTTTTAGATTATTAAATCACGTTGCACGTGAAAATACTTATTTATTGGTTAATAGCCAAGGCATTATTGTTGTTGACCCAGGCAGTGATGCCGACCACATTCAAGAAAAAATCGCATCATTTGATAAGCCCGTTGTGGCGATTTTAATCACCCATGCTCATTATGACCATATTATGGGACTTGATGTTATTCGTGATGCTTTTGGGCACCCACCTGTTTATGTTTCTGATAAGGAAGCTTCATGGCTCTACTCACCTAAGGATAATTTTTCAGGTTTGGAACGCCATGCAGATTTACCTGATGTTGTCTTAAAACCTGCTGAGCACCATTATCAATACAATGATGACTATCATATCGCTGGTTTTCGTTTTCATGTTCGTCAAACACCAGGGCATTCTTGCGGCAGCGTGTCATTAGTTTTCCCAGATGATGAATTAGTTTTAACAGGTGATGCCCTCTTTCGTGAAACCATTGGGCGTACGGATTTACCAACAGGTAATGCGGAACAATTGCTTGCTAGTATAAAAGCAGAGCTTTTCACTTTGCCTAATCATTTTACCGTTTACCCTGGTCATGGTCGCGAAACGACAATTGCCCACGAGAAAAATTTTAATCCTTACTTTACAAAATCATGAAAAAATTAAAGAAAATTAGTTTAGGAGTACTTGTTCTAGTCTTGGCATTCCTTGCTGTTGGTACTGCTGTGTTACAACACAAAACTTACCAAGCTAGCTCACAAGCTCAAACAGCAGCTAAAGCTGCAACAAAAACAACCAAAGATTACCTGCTTTTTAAAAGTTCAGGTGATACCAAAGCAACGATTGTTTTTTACCAAGGAGCTTTAGTTGAGGAGACAGCTTATGCCACAATGGCAAAAGATTTAGCCAAAGAAGGTTTTAATGTTTATCTCCTCAAAACACCGTTGAACTTACCCGTTCTTTCTAGCCAAAAAGCTTTAAAGGTAATCAAGAAAAACAATCTCACCAATGTCTATCTAGCTGGACATTCACTTGGTGGCGTTGTCGCCTGCTTGAATGCAGCAGATTCAAATGACATTACTGGTCTGATTTTACTGGCTAGTTATCCTTCTGAAAAAACAGATTTGTCAAACAGCAACTTAAAAGTTCTTTCTATTACGGCAAGTAAAGATAAAGTCTTAAAATGGGATAATTACAAAGCCGCTAAAAAACGCCTACCAGCCGACACACAATATGTTACCATTACAGGTGGTAATCACAGTGGCTTTGGTAATTATGGTCACCAAGATAAAGATGGCACTGCTACGATTTCTCAATCTGAACAAGAAAATCAAATTGTTTCAGCCATTACCAATTTTATTGGTTAAAACAAAAAACAACTTCTGAAATTCAGAAGTTGTTTTTTTATCATTAATAATCTTAAATTTTAAGATAACGTCTCATTGAAATTACTGAACCAAGTGCTCCAATGATAATTCCGACTAAGAACATACCTCCAATAACAAGTGGAAGGAATGAATCAGCTGGATATAATGTTAATCCTTGTAATTCAAATTGTGGGTTAAATGATGTGTAAACATAGCGATAAATAAAGTAAACAATAATTGATGGAATAATCGCTCCGAGAAGACCTACCCAAGCACCTTCAAAGAAGAATGGCCCACGGATATAAGAATTCTTAGCACCAACCAAACGCATGATTTCAATATCACGTTGACGAGACATGATAGTCATACGGATAGTATTTGAAATCAAGAAGATAGCTACCACAATCAAAAGAACTGTTCCTGCAAATCCCCAAGTACGGATGAATTTTGCAATACTAAAGAGTTGGTCTGAGTTTGAACCACCATAGTCTACAGATTCAACACCATCAATTTTAGCAATTTTATTGGCAACTTTTTTCACTTTAGCAGGTGATGTAGCTTCAACAATGTAAACATCTTGCAATGGGTTTGAATCACCATCAAAGAGCGACCAGTCATCACCATATGTTTCTTGCAATTTAGCAAGCTGATCATCTTTACTTGAATAAGTAACAGATTTTACGCCTGAAATAGCAGAAATTTGGTCATAAACTTGGTGATATGAGTCATTAGCAACTGTTTCACCAACTTCATTTGTTTTTGTTTCAGAACTATCAGTTGAATCAACATCCAAATAAACATTGATTTGGATATTATTTTCAATACCTGTCGCAATGCGTTCAACGTTCATAAGAACAGCTGCAAAGATTCCGACAAGTGTCAATGTAATTGTAACAGAGCTGACCGAAGCAATGGTCATCCAGATATTACGTTTCAAACTTTTAATGGATTCCCATAAATGGCGGAAAAAATTTCTAATCATTATATCCGTATTCTCCTTCCTCTTCGTCACGTACAATGCGACCGTCTTCAATAGCGATAACGCGATGGCGAAGATTATCGACAATTTGTTTGTTGTGTGTTGCCATCAAGACAGTTGTTCCTTGAAGATTAATACGTTCTAACAATTGCATAATTTCCCAAGAAATTTCTGGGTCAAGGTTTCCTGTTGGTTCGTCAGCAATCAACACTTTAGGATTGTTAACAATCGCACGCGCAATTGCCACACGTTGTTGTTCACCACCAGATAATTGGTCTGGGAATGAACGCATTTTGTGTTTAAGACCTACCAAATCAAGAACTTCTGGAACACGTTTTTTGATTTCACGTGGTTTTTCACCGATAACTTGCATTGCATAGGCAACATTTTCAAAGACTGTCTTCTTAGGAAGAAGTTTATAGTCTTGGAAAACTACCCCGATACTACGACGCAAGATTGGAACTTCACGTTTTTTCAATTTGTTAAGGTCAAATTCCCCAACTTTAAGTGTTCCTGCTGTCAATTTTTCTTCACGGTATAATAATTTGATAAAACTAGATTTACCAGCACCAGAAGGACCAACGATATAAACAAATTCACCTTGATTAACAGTTACATTAATGTCTCTCAAAGCAGTTGTTGAGCGGTGATACTTCTTAGTGACACCATTCATTTCAATTAATGCCATTTGTATTTTCCTTTGTCTTTTAGTTATCCTAAAAATTTACTTTCGAATTAATCGATACGCCATTTCAAATAAGCATCGATAAAGCCATCAATGTCTCCATCCATCACTTTATCAACTTGGGCAACTTCATAACCTGTACGATGGTCTTTAACCATTGTATACGGTGTAAAGACGTAAGAACGGATTTGACTTCCCCATGTGATTTCTTTTTTATCACCTTTAAGAGCATCCACTTCTTGCGCTTTTTTCTCTTGCTCTAATTGATAAAGTTTAGCTTGCAACATTTTCATCGCACGGTCACGGTTTCCGTATTGAGTACGGTCAACTGTTGATGCTACTACAATTCCTGTTGGAACGTGAGTCAAACGAACACCAGTTGATACCTTGTTGACGTTTTGTCCACCAGCACCACCTGAACGGAAAGTATCCATTTTGATGTCATCGTCACGAATTTCAACTTCAATTGTATCATCTAATTCTGGCATAACTTCAACCGAACTAAATGATGTATGACGACGTTTGGCTGAATCAAACGGTGAAATACGTACCAAACGATGAACACCCATTTCAGATTTCAAAAGCCCGTAAGCATTTGGTCCTTCAAATGAGAGTGTTACAGACTTAATTCCAGCTTCATCACCTGCTTGATAGTCAAGAGTTTCAACTTTAAAGCCTTTAGCATTACCATAACGAGTGTACATACGGAAAAGCATATCTGCCCAATCCTGTGCTTCAGTACCACCTGAACCTGGATGGATTTCCAAGATAGCGTTGTTATGATCATAAGGTTCTGACAAGAGTAAAGTCATTTCATAACTTGTCATGATTTTATCAAGTTTTTCAAGACTTTCTTCTAAATCAGCTTGTACAGAATCATCTTCATCTAACATCTCTAAATAAAGCTCTGTTTCATCAGATAATTCTTGCATTGTGTTAAATGTTTCGTATTTTTGTTTTAGCTCATTAAGCTCTTGGGACGTTTTTTGCGCTGCAATATTATCGTTCCAAAAATCTGGCTCAGTCATTTTGTTTTCAAGAAGCGCAATGTCTTCTTCCAAACGATCTAAGTCAAAGAGACCTCCTGAAGCTAGTCAACTTCTCTTGATTTTCTACTATTTTTTGGCGGATTTCAGCCACTTCCATGAAATAACTCCTTTTTATTAAGATACTAAGTCCGTCAAGAAAGCGAGATGAAAATAGGAATTTGACGCTGTGTCCTAAGACACAAGGAAAATTATCTTTTTCACGACACTTTTAGGACGAGTTCAATTAATTAAGATACTAAGTCCATCAAGAAAGCGAGATGAAAACATTATCTTTTCACAACGCTTTTAAGACATATCAGTTATCATCACTGTTCTTTTATTCTACCATAAAGCCCACAAAATTGCCATTATACGCCATATGGTCTTTTACACCTTGCAAACGAGCATTCATGGGTCTTATCATAACTATTACTAAAATTTCTAGCTGAAAATCATAAGTCATTAACCTTTTTTATTTTAAGCTAAAAATGTAATTCAACCAAGGCAGAATCATTACAAAATGATAACAAACGTAACATTAAATAGAAAGGTTACGATTTTCACTTTCAACCAATTGCAAAGCTTCTGTCAAACTATCAATCAAAACATCAGCTTTTGATTGGTCAACGCCAAAGACTTTATCACGGATAGCTAAGACACGTACACCCGCTGCTACTCCAGCTTGAATGCCTTTTTGGCTATCTTCAATAATCACAATATCTTTTTTGTCAAAGCCAAGTTTGTCACACGCAGCATTATAAATAGCAGGATTTGGTTTTCCTTCTGCGAAATCACTTCCTGACAAGATGTGTGTAAAATACTGTTTTAAGCCAGATTTTTCCAAGGCATCTTCAACATCTTCGCGGGCACTATTGGATGCTAAAGCTAGTACGATTCCTTTAGCTGTCAATGTTTTTAAAACGTGATTGGCATCATCAAAAACAAGTTCATCGTAAGCTGGACGATGCACATTTTTATAGGCTGTGTATTCTGCTTCTAGTGCTTTCGTATCGTAATCCGCAATTTTATCACCTAAGATATTTTCCCAAAATTGATCCATGCGCCCGCCAATGAAATATTTTGGCGGCAAGTGCTTGACCGAAATGCCTTTACTGCCTAAAAATGTCTCGCGTCTTTTAAAATAAAAATTCTCAGTGTCAAATAAGACACCATCCATATCAAATATTATCGCCTTTATCATGAAAGCCTCCTGAAAACATTTTATCATATTTTCAAAGAGATAAGAATGCACATTAAGGGCTTTTTTGAGCAGATTCTGCTACAATATTGCCATGACAAAATTAGCTATTATGAGTGATTTACACATTGATTTAAATCAATTTGGTGATTTTGAAATCAATACCTTCATTGACACTTTAAAAGAACAAAACATTTCACATTTACATCTAGATGGTGATATTTCCAATCATTTCTATGATATTTCTTACCCGTTTTTGGATAAAATGTCTGCTTATTTTGATGTGACCTACAACTTGGGTAATCACGACATGCTTGATTTAGACGATACAATTATCAATCAATTGGATTTTCAAGTTATCCCACTTGGCAAAAAGACTTTGTTAGCTTTTCATGGCTGGTATGATTATTCTTTTTCACCAGAAAAATCAGCTGAAGAAACGCTAAAATTCAAAAATATGTTCTGGTTTGATCGTCGTTTAAATCGTCATTTATCTGACAAGGAACTCACGCAGCAAGCTGCCCAAGAACTAGAACATATTCTCGCTACAATCGATACCGATGTCATTGCTAGTCTGCATTTTGTGCCCCATCAACGCTTCACCTTACAACATGAACGTTTTAAACCTTTCAATGCCTTTTTAGGAAGCCAGGTTTTTCACGATATTTTTAAAAAATATCAGGTTAATGATGTCGTTTTCGGGCATACCCACCACAGTATTACCACACAACAAATTGACCACGTTACTTACCACGCTAGACCTCTTGGCTACATTCGTGAATGGGATTTGACTATTGATTATGTCAACCAACACCCTGAACTGAACCCCAAAAACACCTGGAATCTCAGTAAGCGTTATAACATTGTCAAAAAGCTCGATGATTTCAATGACTACAAACGTCAAAATTTAGCAAAAGAATTTCAAAAATCCATGACTATTTTTGACCTCTGACAACACAAAAAGCTGAGCTTTAAGCTCAGCCTCTTTTTTATTTTTAAATAGCTTTTTCGTCTTGTCCAAGTGCACGTTGAACAGCTTTCACAATTTCAGTAAGAACAACCATAAGCAGACTACCAATGATAACCGCTGCCCATTGACTCACACTCAAGTGAGATACATGGAACAAATCATTAAATCCAGGAACAACAATTGTTACCATCAAAAGTAAGAAAGCTACTGGAATAGCCCAGTTGAAGGTTCTATTTTTAAAGGCTCCAACTGTGAAGATTGATTGATAAACTGATTTAACGTTAAAGGCATGTACTAACTGGATTAATCCAAGTGTTGCAAAAGCCATTGTTAATGCATCTTCGTGAATCATACGATTAGCAGTATGTTCTGGGAACATCAATGCCCAACCATAAACACCAATAACAAGCGCTGTTTGGAAGATACCTTGATAAATAATAGCTCCCATAACACCACCATCAAAGAAATTAGATTTACGGCCACGAGGTTTATGGCTCATAACACCTGGCTCAGCAGGTTCAACACCGAGGGCGATAGCTGGTAGCGTATCAGTTACCAAATTAATCCAAAGAAGGTGTACAGGTTGAAGCACATCCCAACCAAATAATGTTGCAAAGAAGATTGTAAACACTTCTGCCATATTTGCTGAGAGGAGATATTGGATAGATTTTTGAATATTTGAGAAGACTTTACGTCCTTCTTCAACCGCAACAATAATTGTTGCAAAGTTATCATCCGCAAGGACCATATCAGAAGCACCTTTAGATACCTCTGTACCTGTAATCCCCATACCAATACCAATATCGGCTGTCTTAAGTGATGGAGCATCATTGACACCATCACCTGTCATGGCAACAACTTTACCTTCGTTTTGCCAAGCTTTCACAATGCGAACTTTGTGTTCTGGAGACACACGCGCATAAACGGAATATTGTTTGAAGACTTTTTGGAATTCTTCATCAGAAAGTTCGTTAAGTTCAGCACCAGTAAAGACGTGATCTTGACCATCTTCTTCAATAATTCCAAGACGTTTAGCAATAGCTTCTGCTGTATCTTGGTGGTCACCAGTAATCATGATTGGACGAATGCCAGCTTCTTTGGCAACAGCTACCGCTTTAGCTGCTTCTGGACGTTCTGGGTCAATCATTCCGACCAAACCTGAGAAAATCAAATCAGACTCAACAATTTCTGACTCAAGTGTTGGCACTTCAGAAACGTATTTATATGCCATCATCAAGACACGAAGAGCTTTTTGAGCAAGTTCCTTGTTAACAGCAAGAATAGCTTCTTTTTCAGCAACAGTAATCTCACGAACGTGACCATTTTCTTCAATACGAGTAACACGTTTAAGTAATTGGTCAGGCGCACCTTTTACTGCAACAAAGTATTTACCGTCAGCTTCTTTATGAATCGTTGACATCAATTTACGTTCTGAGTCAAATGGTAATTCTGCCACACGCGGTTCTTCTTTCAAAGCTTCACGTACGTCAAAACTATGGTCAAGTCCGAATTGAACAAGTGCTGTTTCGGTAGGGTCACCAATCAATTTTCCATTTGGATCGATTTTTGTATCATTAGCAAAATTCATGATACGAAGCGTATTATTATCTCTTGCAATTTCGCTAGCAGAACTTTGCAACTGACCGTTAGTATAAACTTTTTCAACAGTCATTTGGTTCATTGTCAAAGTACCAGTTTTATCTGAAGCGATAATTTCAGTTGAACCAAGTGTTTCAACAGCAGGCAATTTACGCACAATTGAGTTACGTTTAGCAAGAGTTGTTGTTCCCATTGATAATACAATTGTTACAATGGCAGGCAAGCCTTCAGGAATAGCAGCTACAGCAAGAGCAACAGAAGTCATCAAACCTTCAAGCGGAGCTTCACCACGAACAAAGACACCAACGATAAACGTAATAATAGCAATCCCAACAATTAAGTAAGTCAAGATTTTAGACAATTCGTTAAGACTTTGTTTCAGTGGCGTATCTGTTTCATCAGCATTTGCCAGCATATCAGCAATCTTACCAACTTCAGTGTACATTCCAGTATTAACAACAACACCAGAACCACGACCATAAGTGACATTTGAGTTTTGGTAAGCCATGTTAACTCGGTCACCGATACCAGCATCAGCTGCTACATCTACTGACAAATCTTTTTCAACAGGAACAGATTCACCAGTCAAAGCAGCTTCTTCAATTTTCAATGATGCTGCTTCAAGCAAACGCATATCAGCAGGCACCACATCACCAGCTTCAAGCATGACAATGTCACCAGGAACTAATTCTCTCGAATCAATTTCGATGATATGACCATCACGACGTACACGCGCAATTTGGCTTGACATGTCTTTTAAAGCTTCAATAGCTGCTTCTGCTTGTCCTTCTTGATAAACACCAAAAGCGGCATTCAGGATAACAACCGCTAAAATAATTAACGCATCTGTTAACCCTTCAGTCCCTTCTGTAATCACAGAAAGTGCTGCTGCAACCAACAAAATAATAATCATTAAGTCTTTGAATTGGTCGATAAACTTAGCTAATAAGCCACGTTTTTGCCCTTCTTCAAGCTCGTTATGACCATATTCGTCCAAACGTTTTTGAGCTTCTGCTGTAGACAACCCTTCACGTGATGATTGTAACGCTTCTAGCGTCTCATCTTTTCCTTGTGTGTAAAACAAGGCTTTACTTTGTTCTTTAGACAAAATAGCTTCCTCCTCTGGTCTCCTTTAAATAGAAAAAGAGACCTGTTTTTTAAAAAACAAGTCTCGCCGTTTAAGAATATGCCGGAAATCAGTGATTTCGTAATGACGACATAAACGCGATTTTTCAGACGCAAATTGCGCACTGAATTTTACCATTTAGTTTTGACATTATCCTAGACACCGCAGCTGCAAATTAGACAAAAGCCCAGCAAAACAGCTACAGCGGAGGATGCAAAATTAAATGTAAAAAAAATCGCCTGCTACTCCCTTGAATACAGAGTAATCATATCAATTTTTAATCTTTTTGTCAACTAAATACATACCACTGAATCCCTATAACACCGCATTTATAGCAGGTTTATGCCCAGTGAATTTCAAGCTGATAATTAGCAAAAACATTGTCCCCATCAACTTGTTTTAGTTGATAATGAATTTTAAGATGTTGTTGCTCAGCATCCAACTCATAAACGCTAGTTTGTGTTTGCAGATGTTGCAAACCAACTGGTGTCGGAATAGCAACCAAGGCTGGATTTTCACTGTGAAAACGCATAATTGATTTTGGGTTAGAAAAACGTGTCATGACCAACTCTGTATCATTACATTTAATCACAACATTTTCTTTTTCTTCATTAACATAAGTAAGGTAAATATGACCATTTTTTTCAGTCAATGTAACAGGATAACTTTGTTCGATGTGTTCAACCTGACCATCTAAATCAATCTTATTTTTTATGTGAAGTTTCATTAACGCTAAATTTTCCTTTCTCTAAAATTATAACAATACCTAAGACCGAAAGGCAACTAAAATCCCTTGAGTTATCGTTTTATCACAGAAGCACGTAACAAACTTGTTCCTGTGAAAATCGCAATAAAGACAACCAAGATTTTAAAGTTATTAATATCAAGTTTACTTAGGAAAAAGGCTGCCGTTAATACGCCAAAAACACCACCGATGATAATTCCAAGCACCCCAGGCCAATGCACACGGTCTGATTTGATAAATTCAGTTGAACTTGCTGCTAAAATAACAGCTGCATCAAGCATCATCACAGGCAAAGCAACTGACGGATTAATACCCAACATTGAGAAAAAGATGAGTTCTGGTGCATAATTTCCTAGTCCCATTGTCATCAACACACCAATAGTGAAGTTAAAGACAATCCCCACGAAAATCCAAATGCCATGAAGCCCATGAGCACTATCAGAAATATCAGCTCCAGGATTAGCTATCATTCGATAAACCATAATCACCGCTGCAACAATCAAAAGAATTCCCAGGACTCGTTGAACGCGGCGCGTATCCCAATTTTTGGTGATTCTTGCTCCGATAAATGCTCCCAAGAAAGAAGCTGTCGCCATAGCAAGCAACGTTGTTAAATCAACTTCGACAATTGTAATAAAACAAAGTGCTTCAACCAAGACAGGAATAACGTGCGCTGTTGATAATGTTGCAGGAATTTCCTTATCATCTTCAACCAATTTTGTCGTTTTAAAAAGGGCTGTACTCGTTGCAAACGTTCCAATCCCTAAAGTATCTAACAAATCCGTCACGTAGCCAATCCATAGCCCCGTCCAGAATTTCTCTTTTAAATTAATCTGATTCTTTTTAGCATTGTGAAGAATATTTCCAAATATCCAAACAATCAAAAAAACTAAAAATAATTGAATCATTCGAAGAATAAGTTCATTTGTCATAACCAACATTATAAATCAAATTCACGTATTCGTAAACATCCCGAACCTTCAAGAATCAGCTTTTTCAAGTTTTTTGTTATAATAAAGCCATGAATGAAAAAGTATTTCGTGACCCTGTTCACAATTATATAACTGTTAATCATCAGGTCATTTACGACCTTATCAATAGTAAAGAATTCCAACGCTTACGTCGTGTCAAACAAGTTCCGACAACTGCGTTTACGTTTCATGGTGCAGAACATAGTCGCTTCTCACATTGCTTAGGAGTCTATGAAATCGCAAGACGTGTGACCGAAATTTTTGACGCTAAATTTCCAGACGTTTGGAATTCTGATGAAAATCTACTAACCATGGTAGCTGGTTTGTTGCATGATGTTGGACATGGTGCTTATTCACACACATTTGAAAAACTATTTGACACTGACCACGAAGCCATTACACAAGAGATTATCACTAGTCCAAATACTGAAATCAATGCAATTTTGCGTCGTATTTCGCCTGATTTTCCAGAAAAAGTTGCTAGTGTCATCAATCACACTTACCATAACAAGCAAGTTGTCCAATTGATTTCTAGTCAGATTGACTGTGACCGTATGGACTACCTTCTTCGTGACTCATATTATAGTGGTGCTAATTACGGACAGTTTGATTTGAACCGTATCTTACGTGTCATCCGCCCAACCGAAGATGGTATTGTTTTTGAATACAATGGTATGCATGCCGTTGAAGACTACATTGTCAGCCGCTTTCAAATGTACATGCAAGTCTATTTTCACCCTGCTAGTCGTGGGATGGAAGTCTTGCTTCAAAGCCTTTTAAAACGTGCGAAGTATCTCTATCAAACAGATACTCATTTCTTTGAAAGAACTGCACCAAATCTGATTCCATTTTTAGAAAATCGTGCTGATTTAGCTGACTATTTAGCCCTAGATGATGGTGTGATGAATACTTATTTTCAAGCTTGGATGACTGCTGAAGATGAAATTTTAGCTGATTTGGCTAGCCGTTTTGTCAATCGTAAAATCTTTAAATCGGTGACCTTCGAAGAATCATCACGCAAGGAGCTTAGCCGCCTTGTTGACCTTGTTAAATCTGTTGGCTTTGACCCAGAGTATTACACAGGCATTCATGTCAATTTTGACCTTCCATATGATATCTATCGTCCTGAAAAAGAAGAACCGAGAACCGAGATTAACATGATTCAAAAAGACGGTTCTGTTGTAGAATTATCGACAATTTCTCCAATCGTTAAAACTTTGACTGGTACCATTTATGGTGACCGACGTTTCTATTTTCCAAAAGAAATGTTAGTTGACAACGACCTATTTGCCATCGATAAAAAAGCATTTATGAGCTACATTTCAAACGAACATTTTGTTTATCATGACTAATTGACAACTGCGAAATCTTCAAGAAAACAAGCTAAATTCTTTTATCTTAAATTTGGAAGCGTTCCACTACAGATTTCCTTGTGTTCCCCATGACAAATAAGCCAGTTTTTAGTAAGATAGATAGGTAGAGATTCTTTAGGAAGGGTAAAAATAACCTTATGTCTATTAAATTAGTCGCTGTCGATATCGATGGCACACTTTTGACCAATGACCGTAAAGTCACACCAGAGGTTTTTGAAGCTGTTCAAGATGCTAAAAAACAAGGTGTTAAAGTCATTATTGCTACTGGACGTCCAATTCCTGGTGTCCAAACACTTCTCGATGAATTAAACCTGAAAGAATCAGGCGATTATGTCATCACTTTCAATGGTGGTTTAGTCCAAGATACCGCTACTGGTGAGAACATTATCACTGAAACCATGACTTACGATGACTATCTTGATATTGAATTTCTCAGCCGTAAGTTAGACGTTCACATGCATGCTATTACCAAAGAAGGTATTTTCACTGCCAATCGAAACATTGGTAAATACACCGTTCACGAATCAACTTTGGTTAACATGCCAATTTTTTACCGCACTCCAGAAGAAATGGGCGATAAAGAAATCATTAAAATGATGTTCATTGATGAACCTGAAGTTCTCGATGCTGCTATTGCTAAAATTCCACAAGAATTTTATGACAAATACACCATCGTTAAATCAACACCATTTTACCTAGAATTCATGAACAAAAATGCCAGCAAAGGAAATGCTATCACACACCTTGCTGAAAAAATGGGGCTTAGCAAAGAACAAACCATGGCTATCGGTGATGCTGAAAACGACCGAGCTATGTTAGAAGCTGTTGGTAACCCTGTTGTCATGGAAAACGGTACACCAGAACTCAAAGAAATCGCTAAATATATTACAAAATCAAATGAAGAAAGCGGCGTTGCATACGCCCTTAGAGAGTGGGTCTTAAAATAATGTATAGCTATAAAATCGGTATCTCTGCTGAAGAACACGATAATTTTGCAAAATCAAGCAACCAAACAAATCTTTTACAATCATCAAACTGGGCAAAAATCAAAGATAACTGGGACAATGAACGTCTTGGTTTCTACAAAGATGACAAATTAGTAGCCTCTGCTTCTATCCTCATCAAAGCTTTGCCACTTGGATTTACGATGCTTTACATCCCACGTGGACCAATCATGGATTACAGCGATAAAGAACTCGTTGCTTTTGTCATTAGTTCACTTAAAAAATACGGTAAAACAAAACGTGCCCTCTTTATCAAAATGGATCCAGCTTTGCTACTTAAACAATACAAAATCGGTGAAGAAGTTGATGAAAACAAAGACACACTTCTTGCCATCGATAACTTAAAAGCTGCAGGCTGTGAATGGACTGGACGTACAACAACAATCGCTGAAAGCATTCAACCTCGCTTCCAAGCTAACGTCTACACTCAAGAAGACATGACAGCAACTTTCCCTAAACATACCAAACGTTTAATGAAAGATGCCATTCACCGTGGTGTTATCACAAGCCGAGGAACTATCGACGATGTTAAAGCGTTCGCTGATGTCGTTGCCCTTACTGAAAACCGTAAAGGCGTTGCTCTTCGTAACGAAGATTACTTCCGTAAAATGATGGAAACTTATGGCGATGATGCTTACCTTCACTTAGCAAAAGTTAACTTGCCAAAACGCCTTGCTGAATACAAAGAACAATTAGCACAAATTGAAAAAGACCTTTCTGAAACAGCTGAACATCAGAAAAAACGTTTAACAAAATTAACACAACAAAAAAATTCTGTCACAAAATACATTACTGAGTTTGAAGAATTTGTTGAAAAATACCCAGATGAACTTATCATCGCAGGTATTCTTTCAGTATCATTTGGTAATGTTATGGAAATGCTTTATGCTGGTATGAACGACGAGTTCAAGAAATTCTACCCACAATATTCACTTTATCCAAAAGTATTCGAAGATGCTTATGCTGACGATATCATTTGGGCAAATATGGGTGGTGTCGAAGGAACACTTGATGACGGATTAACTAAATTCAAATCAAACTTCAATCCAACCATCGAAGAATTTATCGGAGAATTTAACATTCCAGTAAATCCATTCCTTTACAAAGCCGCAAACTTAGCTTACAACATTCGTAAACAAAGGAGAAATGGCCATTAATGAGTCTTGAGATTATTGAAAAAAAAGTTTTTGAGACTTTTTGCAACACCGTCCCATACAAATCATTCATGCAATCTGTAGAGATGGCGAATTTGCTAAAAAAGCGAGGTTATCAAGTAACCTATCTAGGATTAAGAGATGATGAACAATTGCAGGTTGCTGCAGTTCTCTATAGTCTGCCAATGACTGGTGGACTTCACATGGAAATTAACTCTGGTCCTGTTGCGCGTGATAAACGTTATTTAAAACAATTCTACCAAGAGCTTCAAGCCTATGCTAAGGCTAACAACGCTCTTGAATTACTGGTTAAACCTTATGATACCTATCAACATTTCGATACCAATGGTGAACCAACTGACCAAGAAAACACTGCATTATTAGAAGATTTTCTATCACTTGGTTACCATCATGATGGCCTCTTAACTGGCTACCCTGGTGGTGAGCCTGATTGGCATTACGTCAAGGATTTAACCGATATCGCAGAAGCTAATTTGCTAAAATCATTTAGCAAAAAAGGACGACCATTGGTCAAAAAAGCCAAAACTTTCGGTATTACCCTAAGAAAACTTGACCGTGATGAGCTACCACTTTTCAAAGAAATCACTTCTGCTACTTCAGACCGCAGAGATTATGATGATAAATCTCTCGATTATTACCAAGATTTCTATGATAGTTTTGGAGATTCTTGTGAATTTATGGTGGCTAGCTTAAATTTCCAAGATTATTTAGCTAACCTTGAGGCTGACCAAAGCAAGCTAAATCAAAAAATTGATAAGCTTAAAACAGCCTTGGAAAATCATACTGTCTCTGAAAAGAAACAAAATCAATTACGTGAGTTATCAAGTCAATCAGCAACCTTTGATACACGTATTGCAGAAGCCAAAGAATTCATTGACAAATATGGTTCACAAAATGTTATTTTGGCAGGAAGCCTCTTCGTTTATACCAAACAAGAAGCTGTCTATCTTTTCTCAGGTTCATATCCTGAATTTAATAAATTCTATGCTCCTGCTCTTCTACAGGAATATGTGATGTTAGAAGCCATAAAACGTGGTATCACTACTTATAATCTTCTTGGAATCACTGGTCATTTTGATGGTACAGATGGTGTCCTACGCTTTAAACAGAACTATAACGGATATATCACTCGAAAGATGGGAACTTTCCGTTACTACCCTCGCCCACTCAAATACAAAGTTATTCATAATCTCAAAAAATTACTCAGACGTTATTAAAAAAAGCTTCTCACCACGGTTGTACCGCACCCCAAAAGTTAGACACAAAATCTAACGATTGGGGTGTTTTTTTGA
>CAVAFU010000014.1:0-80533 GCA_963588325.1 Oribacterium sp. | reverse complement strand
GCCTAAACGCTTAGCAACTACACCAGTAGTTCCACTTCCAACAAAAGGATCTAAGATATAATCACCTTCTCTTGTACTAGCTAATATGATTCTTTCTAATAAGTACTCAGGCTTTTGGGTAGGATGCTTACCAGCCCATTTTTCTGCTTTTTTAGTTAAAGAACCCGTCCAAACATCTTTCATCTGCTTGCCACCATTTAACTCTTTCATTAAATCATAGTTATAATAATGTTTAGCATTTTTGATATTTTTTCGCGCCCATAAAATAGTCTCCGTAGAGTGTGTAAAATATCGACAAGATAGATTAGGCGCTGGATTAGTTTTTTGCCATGTAATATTATTTAAAATTTTAAATCCTTCTTGTTCTAGAGCCATACCAACCGAATAAATGTTGTGAAAACTGCCAGATATCCAAATAGTCCCATTAGGCTTAAGAAGTTTCTTTGCTAAACTAATCCATTCTCTATTAAATGCATGCTTTTCCTCAAGCGATGAAATTTTATCCCAATCTCCTTTATCAACTGATACTACTCGCCCTCCTGAATTGGAAAATCCACCATTACTTAAAAAATAAGGTGGATCAGCAAAAATCATATCCATACTCTCAGGTTTTATTTTTTTCAAAAATTGAAAGGTATCTGCATGGACTAACATTGCATTATCCTTATTATAGTATGGCTTTGTCATAATAACCTCCCCATACTTATATTCGTAATTAGTCATAATTAGTTACCAATATTTCTTTAATTTTCCCACGGCTAGCCTTAGAAGCTCCGTTAGTTCTTGTTGCACTCACATCGTATATATTGAATTCTTTATACAATTCATAAGAAATCGGACTAGAAGAATTTGACAACATTACATACACACCACGCCTATCCAATTCTTTAACTAAATCTCTTAATCTAACTTGATCCTCATAGGAAAAACCTTCATGCGTATAAGAAGTAAAAGAACTTGTTTCAGTTAAAGGAATATACGGAGGATCAAAATAAATAAAATCGCCTTTTTGAGCTTCTCGTACAGCCTTTTCAAAATCCCCATTCAAAATCCGAATTTTATTATCATTCAAATATTTAGAAACTTCATAAATAGATTTCTCATCAACAATTTTCGGATTTTTGTATTTTCCATAAGGAACATTGAATTGATTTTTCGAATTGACTCGATAAAGACCGTTAAAATCAACACGTAACATATACAATATTCTCGCTGCCCGCTCAACATCAGTCATTCTATTTATTCTCTCGTCTCTATCAAAAGAGCGCACATCGAGATAATATTCTTTACTATTTTTTTGTTTGTGCTCCTTTAACAACTTAAGTAGCATATCAGGATTGTCTTTTATTTGAATATAGGCATTAATTAGCTCACTATTGAAATCATTAATAACTGCATCTTTAGGTGCCACATCAAAAAATAAAGCACCACCTCCTATAAAAGGTTCAAAATATCGATTATATTTTGGAGGTAATTTTTCTTTTAGAATTGGGAGCAGCTTGCGCTTTCCCCCTGTCCATTTTGTAAAAGGTTTTAAAGTCATAGTACATTTATTATATCACATACCACGGCCTAAATACTCACCCTACTTACTATATATGAATTATTTCAAAAATTCATAACACCTAAAACCGCCCCTGAAATTAGGAGCGGTTTTTGTAAAAACAAACAAATAAATTAGGAGGTAGAATGAATTAATAATTAGTAGTTAAACTCAACGGCAATGCCAAAATGGTCACTGACGATAGGAGCGTCACCGCCGTCAAATACAACGGTCGATGATAGAATGTCAATATCTTTAGTTGTGAAGACATGGTCAACTTTAAGGGACTGTTTATTCCCTTCCCAACCATCTATGTCTTCAATAATTGTATGGTCGCCTTGAACCTTTTTAGCCACTTTATGGCTATCTTGTAAATCAAGTGGACTGTTTAAAATCATATCATAACCAGCGGTATCTGTTGGGTTGTTAAAATCCCCCATGAGCACCAATGGTTTTGGATAATCAAGCAAAGCTGTTTCCAACTTTTGCCATTCACTTTCAAAGCCCTTGCCAAACCAAGACATATGTAGACTAACTACGGTGATTGGTTTATTATCAACTTCTGTCTCAGCTACAAGGACACGTCTAGTATGAAAGTCAGTTTCGTCATCAACATCAGAGACGAGAATGTCTTTCACTTTAATCGGTGTTTTTGATAAAATCACGACACCTTCGTTGTACTTTTCATAACCAATATGATTGTAAGCCCAAGACCAATAATAATTTCGCCCTTGACTTCTTAAATAATTAACGAGCTGTAAGGCATAATTGTCACGGTGTAAGGCTGGGCTACCTGGTAATTTTTCATAATCTTCAACTTCTTTTGTTAATAGCCCACGAATATCTTGATTAATTTCCTGAAGACAAATGACATCGTAATTTTCACTATAAATCGTCTCTGCCAAGTCAAATAATTTCTTTAATGAATTTGCCTCCAACCAAGAATGCGTATTAAGTGTCAAAAATTTAGCCATGTCTTTTCTCCCCAAGTCAAAGGAAAGTCCGAGATAATGATTGACCTCAGACCTCCTTCTATTTAGATTTAACCTAAAAATCTCTTATTGCTATTAGTAATATAACGTTAAAGTTCTACTTTGGCAACAGGTGTTTTAGCAGAAACTTTTCCTGTTTGTGTTAAATTGACTGCTTTAATTTCTGCTGTATTTGTGAAGGCAACAATGATTGTTGTTTCACGTTCTGCCGAACGGATAGCAGCTAAGTCAGCTACCACCAAAAGGTCACCTGCTTGAACACGGCTACCTTCTGTGACTTTCACAGAGAATGGAACACCATTGAGAGCAACAGTATCTAAGCCAATGTGTACAAGAACTTCAAGTCCGTTATCTGTTAACAATCCAAAAGCATGTTTTGTTGGGAAGACGCTTGTTACAATACCAGAAACAGGTGCGTAAACATTACCATTTTCTGGTTCGACAGCAAAGCCATCACCCATCATTTTTCCAGCAAAGACTGGGTCTTTAACTTCTGTGATAGGTTTTACTTCACCATCTGCAACTGCAAGGACATCTTCTGTAACACCTTTATATGAAACTGTAGTGGCATCATTTCCTTCAACTTCTGATAAATTGATGGTAGGAATTTCAGCACCAGAATCAAGAAGGTCTTGAATGTCAGATTTCAAAATATCTGCTTTTGGTCCATAGACAGCTTGGACACCTGAACCTTTAATAATAAGTCCCATAGCGCCAGCTTTTTTCCACGTTTCTTCATCACCGACTTTAGCGACATCTTTGACTGTGACACGAAGTCGAGTCATACAAGCATCAACATCTTCGATGTTATCGCGTCCACCAAGGAGATTAATGATTTGAACGATTTGTGAGTCTGCAGAAACACTAGCACCGCTTGCTGATGCATTATCTTGGTCATCATCCATATCGTCATAATTACCATTACGACCTGGTGTTGCATAGTTAAATTTCTTAATCATGAAGTCTGCGATAAAGTACATCACAACTCCTGATAGAATACAACAGATGACAAAGTTAATCAAATCACCGCCAAGTCCAGCTTTAAGAACCATAGGCGTACGTGTTAAAAGTTCAATATTACCAAATGAATGGAGACGAAGGTTAACTAAATCAGCTAAAGCAAATGTCACCCCTTGAACAACAGCGTATACAACGTAGAGTGGCATTGCAACAAACATGAACATGTATTCGATTGGTTCTGTAACACCTGTCAAGAATGTCGCTGCTGCTGTTGAAATAAACATAGCAGTGTATTTTTTCTTCTTATCAGGGTCAACATTACGGTACATCGCAAGACTAAGTCCCATAAGTGTACCAGTTGCACCAATCATTTGCCCAACTTTAAAGCGAGCTGGTGTTACAGTTGTCAAAAGGTCTTGGTAAGCTGAGGCATTAGAACCCTTAAGATTAATAAGGTCTGTTACCCATGCTAACCAAAGTGGGTCTTGTCCGAAAACTTCTGTTCCTTTTTGAGCACCTGTCAAAATTTCATAAGTACCACCAAGTGATGTATAGTTCATCGGAATGGTAATCATATGGTGAAGCCCAAATGGAAGAAGCAAACGTTCCAAAGTACCATATAAGAACGGTGCTAAGAATGGTGCTGAATCTTGTGAAGATGCAATCCACATCCCAAATCCGTTAATTCCTGATTGGATAACTGGCCAAACAAGTGACATGAATAAACCAACAAGAACTGAACGGTAAATAACAACGAATGGTACGAAACGTTTTCCGTTAAAGAATGAAAGAACGTCTGGTAACTTGCGGTAGTTATAATATTTGTTATAAGCTGTTGCACCAACAAAACCTGAAATAATACCGACAAACACACCCATGTTAAGAGCAGGTTGTCCAAGAACGTTAACGAAATAATCTGACACAAGCATTTTGCCACCAAAAACGTTGTGAACAGTACTTGTACCATCAGCAATCATATCAAGTGAAATGCCGTAAACGTGACCTGTAATCAGATTAATAAGAATAAATGCGATACCTGCAGCAAACGCACCGCCAGCACGTTCTTTTGCCCAACTACCACCAATTGCCAATGCAAAGAGAATGTGAAGGTTATTAATAATCCCCCAACCAATCTGAGCAATAACATTACCAACTGTAGCAAGAAGGGCTGAGTCTGCATTGATTAGTGGAAGGGAATTTCCGATACTAACCATCAAACCTGCTGCTGGCATAACAGCAATAACAACCATCAAGCATTTACCGAATTTTTGCCAAAATTCGAAGCTGGTTAATTTTTTAAATGCCTTCTTCATGAAACAACTCCTTAATCCATTTTACTAGGAAACCAATTGCTTTAATTTTTAAAAAATAATGCCATTTTTATTTTTTAAACCCTGTAAAGTTCTTGGTTTGAGCCTTTTAAAATTTACGCAAACGTTTGCGCTTTATTGATGATTTTATTATAACACGTATTTATTTTTTGTAAAGCGTTTTCGGCAAAAATTTTTTTAAAAGTTGCTATCACATTAAGATAACAACTTTGGTGTTGACTCTCGTTCAATGATTTTATGCGGAATAATCATTGTTTGTTCCGTTATATTTTTAGGGTCTGCCAATACCAACTTAGCAGCATTTTCTCCCAATTGATACGGAAAAATATCCACCGAAGATAGGGCTGGGCTAGCAATTTCAGTAATTAATGAATTGTTAAAGCTAATGATGGCATAATGATTTTTAAGATTGTTATCCTTAAACAAACGTTGCAATCGAATTGCCATGATATCATCGCAAGCAACAAATGCTTCAGTTTCAGGATTTTTAGCAAGAAACTCCTGCAATGTCACTATATTTTCGTCATCGCTTAGTCGAGAGAATTGAAGCGTTCTTCCTACTTCGCTATGCTCTTGTAATGCTTCGCAGTAACCTTTGTAGCGCTCAGTTTGCACCAATTCATTCATATCTGTATAAGCAAAAACAAGCTGCTTGTATCCTTTTGCCAATAAAAATTCAGCTGCATCTTTACCAGCTTGATAATTATTATTGTCTACAAAACGGACGTTTTTTTGCAGTGCATCATCATAAGACCCTCCAACAACCACACACGATACTTTTCGTTCTTGTTTGACACACTCAAAAGCGGGGTCTGATTTTCTAGAATACAGAAAAATGAGCTTGGTAATGTTCCCGCTACGAATCAATGTTTGAATATTTTTTTGCAATTCCTCATCAGTTCGCCCTGTTGCTAGACTAACCATATAATCATTTTCGCTGCAAACACTGGAAATTCCTTGGATGATTTGCATGAAAAATGGATTGTTTCCAAGTGATTCTTGACTTTCTCGCACAGGTAAAACAACACCAATAGTATTGGTGGTTCGATTAACCAAATTTTGGGCTGAATAGTTAGGGGAATAATCAAGTTCTTTCATCGCTCGACGAACACGTCTTTTAGTTGGCTCACTAATCATACTACTATTATGCAGCGCGCGCGATGCTGTTGAAGCTGATACCCCTGCAAGCCTTGCGACATCTTTTATTGTTGCCATATTTTATCCTTATCTATATTTGTATATATCTAGAATAAAAACTTTTTAAAGCGCTGTCAATTAAAAAATGTAACTCTATCTGGTAAAAAAGTAATAAAAATAACTAGCAAATCAAAAAAGAACACTTCAAAAGTGTTCTTCTATTTCAATAATTCTAAAGCATAGCTGACGCTGCTAAGAGCGTATAGTGGAGCTGTTTCTGCACGCATGATACGTGGACCCAAGCCAATTTTTTGACCACCTTTTTCCTCAAAAGCAACGATTTCCTCTGGTGAAATACCACCTTCAGGACCAAAGATAAAGAGAATCTTCTCTCCTGCTTCGACAGTTGACAATTCACGCGCTAAAACGGCTGTTTCACCTTCTTTAGCAGATTCTTCATAGGCAATGAAAATCTTATCAAACTGTCCAAGTTCTGCTAGAAAGGCTGCTTTTTTCTCAAAAAGTGTGACCTCTGGAATCACATTACGCTTGCTTTGCTCAGCAGCACCTTGGATAATTTTTGCCAATTTATCAGCTTTTTTAGCTAATTTTTTGCCATCCCATTTGACTACTGACCAATCTGCTGGAAATGCCCAGAGCTTTGCCATGCCAAGTTCAGTTCCTTTTTGTGCTAGGAATTCCAACTTATCACCCTTTGGAAATCCTGCGGCAATCGTTACCTCGACAGGCAGTTCAACATTGCTATCAAGCTCTTCAATGAGTTGAAAACGGTGTTCAGCACTATCAATGACTTTTGCCAAACGTTTGATATGGTCATCAAAGACAAGAACCACTTCCTCATCTTCTGTTAAACGCATGACGTTAAACATGTGTTTAATGGTATCCTTGTCCGTAATTGTTACGATTTCTTGAGCTTGTCCTGCTACAAAATACTGTTGCATTTATCCTCCAACTACACCTGAAATATCATCTGTTTTCTTGAAAACACAAGCGTTCCATTCCCCTTGAACCATATGTGTTTCAAGGAAGAATCCTGCATCTTCAGCTGATTTACGAACCATATCCCATTTATCAGAAATGATTCCTGACATGATAAGGTAACCTTCGTCTTTAACCAAACGATAAGCGTCTTCTGTCATATTAACCAGAATATCTGCAAGAATGTTAGCCACGACAACATCTGCCTGAATATCCACACCTTGTAAAAGGTTACCAGTTGATACGTGAATATTTTCAGTACCTGCATTGAGGTCAATATTTTCTTGTGCCACGCGCACCGCTACTTCATCAAGGTCATAGGCATAAATGTCTTTAGCACCAAGAAGTGAGCTGGCAATAGACAAGACACCTGAACCTGTTCCCACATCAAGGACAGTTTCCCCACCACGAAGCACTTGTTCAAGCGCAAAAAGGCTCATTTTTGTAGTTGGGTGAGTCCCTGTACCAAATGCCATACCAGGGTCAAGACGAATAATCTTTTCACCTGCACTTGGTTCATAATCTGTCCAACTTGGAACAATTGTCAAATCATGGCTGATACGTGTTGGCGCATAATATTTCTTCCAATTTTCTGCCCAATCTTGTTCTGCCAATTCTTGCGTTTCATAGTGAACATCACCAGCGTCAACACCGAAACTTGTCAATTCAGCCAAGCGTTCAGTTGCTTCTTTTTCAACAGCAGTAATATCAATATTTTCAGGATAATAAGCTGTGATTTTAACAGTTTCTACTTGTTTAATTTCTGGGAAAACTTCGCCATATTTACCGACGTGACCGAGATAGTCCGCACTATCATCAATTGCCACACCTTGACTTCCCAATTCAATTAAAATATTGGAAGCAGCTTCTTCTGCTTCTCGTAAGACCTCAACGGTCAATTCTTGCCATTTGTCCATATTTAAGATACCAAGCCCGTAAAACACAAAGCCAAAAGGAGAACTTTATCTTTTTGACACAATGTTTCGGGCGGGTTCAGTTTAAAATTACCTAACCCCTTTTTCCTTTCTTGCTTATATTTAATAGTTACCTTACAGTAACTATAATTACATATTCTCTTCTATTTCTTTCAAAGTACATCCATTTGAATCTTTCCAATCAGTACGACCATTAGTATTCATTCCTAAGACAAATGATGCTGCATAGGATGGACTATTGAAAAACTGACTTTCCTTAAGGATACCATTTTCAATAATTCCTTTTTCTTGTAACTCTTGTCGTAATTCACGAATAGATTCTGGAATTGCCTTTCCGTCTGTAACCTCTACCATACTATCTTTAAGAACAACAAATCCTTCTGTTGTCTGCCTACAGTATGCAATAATTTTTTTGCCCGAGCGCTTAATCCTACGCCCTAGAACAAAAGTTTTTTCTGTCTGTTCCTCATCAGTCAATATGTCGTTACTAACTCTTGGAACAAATAAACGATACCCAAGAGCACCAATGATAGTCTTTGTATTATCAATAACTTCATCCAACTCAGACTGTTTTTCCTCAGTTACATTCCCTGGATTAGGTTCATTACCATTTCGAACAACAACACGGTTTGCTTCATTCGCTAGCTGAGTAAAACGATTTTCTAAATAACTAATTTCAGTTGGTCCAAATGAATCATTTTGTGTTGTCAACACAATCACATCATTAAAGTAATCAGAATAATTATCTCTAGTGTGCTCTTGAACACGTAACAAAACACCTTCACCATTCTTTCGAGTTGTTGCTTGACCAATATAAACGGTATCCTGATGATTGTCATCGTCACGACCAAATAAGAAATAAATACCACTCTGTTTCATATCAGGTCTTGATTTTAAATCTCCTAGTTGAAGCCTAGGAATTTTGTAAATCACTCCTGTCCAATTGGACAACGTACACTTAATTTTACCAGTGACCTCGCCATCCATTAGGAACATGTTTATATTTTTACCTCTTTTTGTCACCCTCAATACCTCGGATAAGCAAAGAAGTCTGTTTCTTTCAACTCTGCTTTGCCTTTTTCAAAGCTTTCGGCGTCCCATTCAAGTGCAAAGTCAGTCGCATTTTCATCTGCTAAAAAGTCCATTAAATCATCAAGACCTTTGGTTGCAACATCATTCAACGTTTCAGCAAAATAAGCTAGAAATTCACGTGAGAAGCCTTTTTTAGCGTCAAACGGAATCGTCACCAAATAATCATCTTCGTTAACTTTTGATTTTGCTTGGTTGTAAAAAAGCACATAATCTTCAAAGAGAATGTCTTCATCGTTGATTTCACCTTGGTCATCCACAGTTTCAACAGCTGATTGATTCTGCGCTTCCAAAATAAAAGTCACTTCTACCGCATGATTTTTCTTATTCCAATCAATGGCATAATCAAACGTGAAGTGCTTATCCATTTCTTCTTCTAATACTGATAAAAAGCCAAATTTAGCCATTAAAAATTTCTTCCAATCTTCTTTTGTGTTACAATTATTTTATCATACTTAAGGGGAAATGACATGCAAATACGACCAATGGTGCTAGAAGATATTGACCAAGTTGTCACACTTGAAAATAAAACCTGGAATGCTCTCAATACTCCTGCTAGCTTACCCGTTACCAGTAAGGACAAACTCATCAAAAATTTCGAAAATGAAACACATTACCTTGTTATCGAAGATAATAATGAGATTTTAGGTGTTCTTGATTATCATAGTTATTACCCATTTCCCAGCGGACGTCACGTGGTAACCTTTGGTATTGCCATTTCTGAAAAAACACGTGGGCAAGGGCTTGGTCGTCAGTTAATTCAAACGTTCTTTGGATTAGCACAAGCTGATGACTACCAAAAAGTGCTTATTCATGTCCTCTCATCAAATGAAAAAGCCTGCGCTTTTTATGAAAAATTAGGCTTTAAACAAGAAGCCGTGTTAAAAAATCAATTTTATTTGAACGATACTTACGTTGACGACCTTATTTACAGTTATTATCTGGAGGATATTCATGCCAAATAATCTCGCTCTGCGTATGCGCCCTAAAAATATCGACCAAGTGATTGGGCAAAAACATCTGGTCGGCGAGGGAAAAATCATTCGTCGTATGGTGGAAGCCAATATGCTATCATCGATGATTCTCTACGGTCCTCCTGGTATTGGGAAGACCTCAATCGCTAGCGCTATCGCAGGAACAACCAAATACGCTTTTCGTACTTTTAATGCCACAACAGATAGCAAAAAACGGCTACAAGAAATCGCTGAAGAAGCTAAATTTTCTGGTGGCTTAGTACTGTTGCTCGATGAAATTCATCGTCTTGATAAAACCAAACAAGATTTTCTTTTGCCATTGCTTGAAAATGGTAATATTATCATGATTGGAGCAACAACTGAAAATCCATTCTTTTCTGTTACCCCAGCCATTCGCTCACGAGTTCAAATATTTGAGCTTGAGCCCTTATCAACAGATGACATTAAGGCTGCTTTGCAAACGGCTTTATCTGATAAAGAACGTGGATTTGATTTTGATATCGATATTGATGCGGATGCACTGGATTTCATTGCAACGGCAACGAATGGCGATCTTCGCTCTGCCTTTAATTCGCTTGATTTAGCGGTGATGTCAACCAAACCAAACGAAGATGGGCTACGCCACATTAGCCTTGACACCGTTGAAAACAGCTTGCAGCGCAGCTATATTACCATGGATAAAGATGGTGATGGTCACTATGATGTGCTGTCAGCTTTGCAAAAATCCATTCGTGGGTCTGATGTCAATGCTAGTCTGCACTACGCCGCCCGTCTGATTGAAGCTGGTGATTTGCCAAGCCTCGCTCGTAGGCTTACTGTTATTGCTTACGAAGATATTGGACTTGCTAATCCAGACGCCCAAATTCATACGGTTACTGCCCTCGATGCTGCTCAACGAATCGGTTTTCCTGAAGCACGCATTTTAATTGCCAATGTCGTAATTGACCTAGCTTTATCACCAAAATCAAACTCTGCCATTACAGCGATTGACAAAGCTATTTCTGATTTACATAAAAGTGGAACTTTGCCAATTCCTCGCCATCTGCGCGATGGACATTATGCTGGTAGCAAAGAATTGGGCAACGCTCAAGGTTATAAATACCCTCACGATTATCCTGAAAAATGGGTTAAGCAACAGTATTTACCAGATAAATTAGTTGGAAAAAACTATTTTGATGCCAATCAAACTGGAAAATACGAGCGTGCACTCGGTGCTAATAAAGAGCGAATTGATAAGCTTTCAGAGTAATTAGTGCTCAATCTTTTCGCGAGAATTTTAGAAAACCGCTTTCCAAAATTAAGATTAACCCTTGAAATATTTTTTAAAAATGCTATCATAGATACATAGGTTATTGCTGTGGCATACGAATTCACATCAATGTGTTGACCGACTAAATATTTGTATTTCGGGAAACAGTAGTCTTCTAACAGTATGCAAGCCGTCACATGCGGAAGCGACTAAGTTAGAGCGAGTTGCCCACCTGCTTGTAGATCGCGGGTTCAATACAAATCGTGAATCACGGTGCCAATACAGCTTCTTATCCTTCCTTAGCTCAGTTGGTAGAGCAGTGGACTCTTAATCCATGGGTCATAGGTTCGAGCCCTATAGGGAGGACTAAATATCATAAGAAAAAGCCCTTTGTTTAGGGCTTTTTTGTTTGTTATAAAAATAATTTAGTGTGATTTTATCATAAATTCTTGGCGACCATCTACCAACTGGTCGTCTTTTTATTTAAATATGATATTGTGTTAAATCTTGTTTTAAAAAGTAGTAAAATAAGTTGCCATAATTGCTTGAATAATCCAGCATATGACCGTTGTAAATCACCTTAGTCACTTTGTAATAGTCGGCAATATCGATTGAGCAAGTTTGTTGTGAACGTTTGAACTCTTCGTATGAGTCAAATGTTACCACTTGTTCTTGGTTTCCTGCGTTTAAAAATGTAATTTCAATCATTGTTTACATTTCCTTTCTAATTCATGGTACTGATGTTAGAATACGGTACTATAGAATTGTTATAACGCTATGCTACTATAAAGTGTACCCTTACACAACTATTTTGCTCTGGCTTATTTTTCAATCATAAAACAACTATAAACAATGAAAAGGGGATTCCCGTATAGGAATCTCCTTTTTAACTGAGTTCGAGAACATCTTACCCTCTATGGTATTCAAATGCGATGGTATATGTTTTTTCTTCGTTTGGTAGCAATATAATATCACCAAAGCCGTCATGATTGATGGCGTCTGGTAAGAATTGTGCTTCAAGTGCAACGGCTTCAAATTCTTTCGCTGCTGCTCCTTTATCACGCGCTGGGTAGATGTTATCAGGGATTCCACCCATGCTATAAACTACCAAGGCGTTGCGGTTTGAATAAATCGAAACACTGTCTCCGCTTTCTTCGTCTTTTAGCACACCGCATGGTTTATCAAGGTTTCCTTTTACGATAAAAGCATCATCTAGACCACCTGTTTTTTCAATCGCCTCACCTAGATTTTGCCCTTTTCTAAAATCATAAGCTGTTTGGTCAACATTTAATATTTTTCCTGTTGGCACAAGGTCATCACGCGTTTCCAAATAAGCATCTGCTTCTACTGTGAACGTATGTCGACTCAAATCTTGACGTTCTCCAAGATTAAAATAAGCATGGTTTGTTGGGTTAAAAAGTGTTGCTTTAGTAGCATTTTTACCCGTATAAGCAATTGTAAAACGATTCGCATTATCTAGCGTAAATCGCACTTCTACCTGCATATCTCCTGGAAATTGGTCAACGCTCTCTTTAGCATCATAAACCATCACTACAGTAAGCGCATTTTTACCAGCCTCTACAAAAGCTTTCCAAACTTGTTGATGAAATCCTTGAAGTCCACCATGGTGACAGTTTCCTTTTTCCGTTTGTGGTAATTGGATTTTTTCGCCGTTTATAACTGCTTTCCCACCATCAATACGTCCAGCGACTCGACCGATTGATTGTCCTGCACACAAGGTATCATTTACATAAACACTTGGTTTATCAAAACCGATAATCACATTTTTATGCCCACCATTACCATCAGGAATCAAAAATTCTTGCCAAGTTGCTCCAAAGGTCAACAAGCCAACTCGGACATCATTATCATTGATTAGCGTGTATTTTTCGATTTTTTGACCATTAATTGTATCAACAATCTCTTGTCTGACTTCCATTTCTCGTCCTCTTTCTTAGGTTCTTTATTTTATTTTACTCTTTAGATAATGTTTTGTAAACGTTTACTAGATGTTTTTACCAAGTTTTACCATGCTTTCATGATAAAAATACAAAAAACTCCTGCCCATTGGACAGGAGTTCAAGATTATATGCAGTGATTATTTTACCACGATATTAACAAGTTTGTTAGGTACGGCAATCACTTTGATAATGTCTTTGCCAGCAATTTCTGCTTGAATTTTGTCGTTAGCAAGAGCAAGTTTTTCAAGTTCTTCACGGCTTGAATCTTTTGGTACAACAAGTTTTGCACGAACTTTACCTTTGATTTGGATAACAATTTCAACGTCGTTTTCAACGAGTTTTGATTCATCCCATGTTGGCCATGCAACGTATGAAATTGATTCACCAGATTGTGTCAATGTTTGCCACAATTCTTCAGAAAGGTGTGGTGCAAATGGTGCTAACAATTGTACAAAGCCTTTAGCGTAGTCAGCAAAGAGTTTGTCTTCTTTGTTTGCAGCATTGACGAATACCATTAATTGAGCGATAGCTGTATTGAATTTCATGGCTTCAAGTTGTTCTGTAACTGCTTTGACAGTTTCGTTGTACACTTTATCCAAGTTGCCATTGTTTTCAGCCACGATTTCTTTTGTTGTTAACAAACGGTAAACACGGTCGAGGAATTTACGTGAACCTTCAAGACCTTCTTCAGACCAAGCGATTGATGCATCAAGTGGTCCCATGAACATTTCGTATACGCGAAGTGTATCAGCACCGTAACGTTCAACAACATCGTCAGGGTTAACAACGTTTTTAAGTGATTTAGACATTTTCGCTGGCGCTTGTTCAAGTTCTTCACCAGTTTCAATGTGGAAGAATGAGCCATCACGTTTTTCAACTTTGTCAGTTGCCACAAGCGCACCACGGTGGTCACGGTAACTTGTTCCCAAAATCATCCCTTGGTTAAAGAGTTTTTGGAATGGTTCTTTAGTTGGAACAACGCCTAAATCATAAAGGAATTTATGCCAGAAACGAGCGTAAAGCAAGTGAAGCACAGCGTGTTCTGCACCACCAATGTAGATATCAACTGGCAACCAAGCTTTAAGAAGCTCTTCATCAGCTAATTTTTCATCATTATGTGGGTCAATATAACGCAAGAAGTACCAGCTTGAACCAGCCCATTGTGGCATTGTGTTTGTTTCGCGGCGACCTTTAACACCGTCTTCACGTGTCACTTCAAGCCAATCTGTCAAGTTAGCAAGTGGTGATTCACCTGTACCTGAAGGTTTGATGTCTTTTGTTACTGGCAATACAAGTGGTAGTTGATCTTCTGGAACAGCTGTTGTTGTGCCATCTTCCCAATGAATGATTGGGATTGGTTCACCCCAATAACGTTGACGTGAGAAGAGCCAGTCACGTAAGCGATAAGTTACTTTCTTATTACCAACGCCTTCTGCTTCAAGCCATTCGACCATTTTATCAATAGCTTGCGCTTTATCAAGACCATCTAGGAAACCAGAATTGATGTGAAGACCATCTTCTGTGTAAGCTTCTTCTTCAACATTTCCACCTTCGAGAACTGGAATGATTTCCAAATCGAATTGTTTTGCAAATTCCCAGTCACGTGTATCGTGGGCAGGAACTGCCATGATAGCACCAGTACCATAACTTACAAGAACATAGTCAGCAATCCAGATTGGCATTTCACGACCATTTACTGGGTTAATCGCATAGCTACCAGTCCAAACACCAGTTTTTTCTTTAGCAAGGTCTGTACGAGCAAGGTCAGATTTAAGGCTTGCTTGATGTTTGTAATCAGCAACAGCTTGCGCTTGTTCTGGTGTTGTAATAGCTTCAACAAGTGGGTGTTCAGGCGCTAAAACAGCATAAGTTGCACCAAATAATGTATCTGGACGAGTTGTAAATACGGTGAAATCTTTATCCGTATCTTTGATTTTAAAAGTAACGTTAGCACCAGTTGATTTACCAATCCAGTTACGTTGCATATCTTTGATAGATTCTGGCCAATCAAGGTCATCTAAATCTTCCAAAAGACGTTCAGCGTAAGCTGTGATTTTAAGCATCCATTGACGCATTGGTTTACGAACAACTGGATAACCACCACGTTCAGATGTACCGTCAGGAAGTACTTCTTCGTTGGCGATGGCTGTTCCTAATTCTTCAACCCAGTTTACTGGCACTTCTGCTTCATATGCCAAGCCTTTTTCATACAATTTTGTGAAAATCCACTGAGTCCATTTGTAGTAGTTAGGGTCAGTTGTATTGACTTCACGGTCCCAGTCATATGAGAAACCAAGTGAGTTGATTTGGCGTTTGAAGTTTGCAATGTTTTTCGCTGTAAATTCAGCTGGGTCATTACCTGTATCCATTGCGTATTGTTCTGCTGGAAGTCCAAAAGCGTCCCAACCCATTGGGTGAAGAACGTTGTAACCTTGAGCACGTTTGAAACGGCTAAGAATATCAGTTGCAGTATAACCTTCTGGGTGTCCTACGTGAAGACCAGCTCCAGATGGGTATGGGAACATATCCAACGCATAGAAATTTGGTTTATCAGCGTCTGTTCCTGTTTTAAACGTATGATTGTCAGCCCAATAGGCCTGCCATTTTTTCTCAATTTCTTTATGATTATAAGTTGCCATGTTATTCTCCATGTTCTTAGTGTTGCTTACTATTATACCACGAAAAGAATAAAGAAAAAAGGCGAAATCACAAGGGATTTCATGCCTGTTATTAGTTGATAAGAAGAATTTTGAGACAAATTAATTGCTCATTTAGTCATTTGCCAAATAATCCTTCAATTGTTTCAATACTTCCTCAGTATCGTCTACACCGATTTGGTAGATTTCTTGGTATTTATCAGGGTTTGTTTCGAGTCGTCCGATTTCTAAATTTTGGCTTGGGCGAATGGCAAAAAGTTCACCTTTTTCTTCCAAATCAATAATATGCTCAACCGTGTCATTATAGTGTTGATAACGTTTTGAGGCAACTTTTACAAAGTTAGGATATTTTTTGTAAAAAAGCTTGTACATACGACCACTTGATGGTTTCTTACGATAATCTAGGGGACGTGTTAGTACGACGATTAACTTATCAAAGCCAAGACTTCTAGCAAAATCAACAGGAATGCTATCAGATAAGCCGCCATCAAGGTATTTATTTCCCTGCCATTCCACAATTTTTGACGCTAAAGGCAAGGCTGAGCTGGCACGAAGCAATTCCATTTGTTCAAAGACATTGTCAACCTTATGGTATTCAGGTTTTCCTGTTGCTAAATTTGTCACTGTGACATAAAATGGAACACCTGATTTTTCAAAAGCCTCCTCATCAAATACATCCAATTCCATCGGCACTTTGTAGTAAGCAAACTCTTTATTGACAACATTTCCCGTTTTTAGCCACGAACGAAGTCCCATATAGTTAGGATAGGAAGCATATTTTTGGTTGTAACGCAGGGCACGTCCTTTCTGTTCTGACAATAAATTCACGCCAAACAACGCCCCAGCTGATACAGAAACAACGCCATCAACTTTAATACCATTTTCTAAAAAAGTATCTAAAACACCCGCTGTGTAAAGCCCGCGCATGCCTCCACCTTCTAATACTAACCCAACAGACATCATCAGTCACCTCGTTCCTTTCCAAGTTTTGTTACTTATTATACCAAAAACTAAAGCATTTAGAGTCTTTTAGCTGTGTTATAATAGTCCTAAGAATCTAAAGGAGCCATTATGAGAAAGCAACTTTTTAATATTATCGAACCTTCTGATAACCTAACAACTGTTGAAAAAATTTACGATGTTTTCATGGTTTTGGCAATTGCAGCTAGCTTATTGCCATTGACTAGCAAAACAACATCCTCATTTTATATTATGCTTGATGGTATCACGACAGTGATTTTTATCATTGACTACCTACTGCGTTTCATAACTGCTGATTATAAACTCAAACAGGGAAAATTATCGTTTATCAAATACCCTTTTACTTTCCTTGCTATCACGGATTTAATCGCGATTTTATCTTCGCTACTTTTCTGGAACAATACGTTTAAACTATTGAAAATTATCCGCATGATTCGTACGATTCGGGTCTTTAAGCTCTTTCGTTATTCTAAAAGTATCAATCTTTTGATTAATGTTCTTAAAAAACAAAAAGAATCCCTAATCATTGTGGGAGCTTTAGTGGTCACTTATATTTTCATTTCAGCATTGGTCATTTTTAACGTTGAACCTAATACATTTGAAAATTTCTTTGATGCACTTTATTGGTCAACTATTTCGCTGACAACAGTTGGCTACGGTGATATTTACGCCGTTTCTGAAATCGGAAAATTAATCACGATGATTTCATCGGTTCTAGGTGTTGCCATTATTGCACTCCCTGTCAGCATCATGACAGCAGGTTATCTTGAAGAAATCGAAAAATAAATATAAAATCAATATCTAAAAACGCTGAACTCTAAGAAAGAGCTCAGCGTTTTTAGTTTTTCATGCCGTCGGCATTATATCTCTTACAATTCAGCGATTTGGTAAAGTTCCAATTCAGCTTGAGTTTCAGTTCCGAACATGTTAATCATCAATTTAACTTTATTGTTTTCAATTTCAACAACACGTCCTTCTTGTCCTGCAAAGGCACCATCAATGATTTGAACCACGTCACCTGCTTTGATGTTAGTGTCAATCACATCAACAGTTTGACCCATTGAGATAAGAATCGAACGGATTTCTTCTTCCAAAAGTGGTGTTGGTTTTGAACGGTTACCATGTGAACCAACGAATCCAGTTACGTTTGGTGTGTTACGAACAACGAACCAAGCTTCGTCTGTCATTACCATTTCAACCAAAACATAACCAGGGAAGCGATTTTCTTCAACTTCTTTTACTTTACCATTTTTTTCAACATTAACTGTTTGTGTTGGGATTTCAACACGCAAGATGTTATCCAACATATTGTAAGTTTGTGCACGTTGTAAAAGTGTTTCTTTAACTTTGTTTTCGTATCCAGAGTAAGTTTGTAGAACGAACCAACCTTTATCAAATGAATCTAACATTTCTTCCTCCATTATAAAAAAGCCCCATAGGCTTTTTCGTTTGCTTTTTTCTTTATTATAAAAAAAATAGCTGGCGCTGTCAATGAATTGCTGCTGAATGAATAGCAAAAAGCCTGAGGTTATACTTCCTCAGGCATCTTTTTTAACAAGGTTCTTTAGTGAAAACTTTTCATTCTGTTCTTAAAAACGATTCAATAAATCTGTCACTCCGAGCGAGAGCAATTTATCGAAAATGAAAATAACAATGGTAAAGAATGCTGTATATTCAAGTACAGAAATGTAATCTTTCCAACGTTGTTTACGATTTGGCCATGTTGTGTCTTTTAAAATCGTAAAAACTCCCTTAATGAATGCCACGGGCGCCTCCTTTTTCTATCATCTCCGCTCATTACTCTGAAGCTGAGAATGCCAGTTCCTACATAAAGTGATTAACGTGTTTCTTTATGTAGAGTGTATTTTTTACAATGTTTACAATATTTATTAACTTCTAGTCGTACAGGCTTTGGATTACTACTAACTCCGATAGAGTAGTTACGGCTTCCACACTCTGTACAAGCTAAACTTGCTTTTTTCTGTGCCATAATGCCTCCGAGACCTTATTTTATCATGTTTTAGTTAACTTGGCAAGCTTGCTAGTTTGTCTGACTGTTAAACCAACTTGAGAAGCTATCCCAAGCGTCCTTGATAGCTTCTCCAATGGTATCACTGGCATTTTGCGCGGATTCTTGGACTTTATCAAGAATACTATCCGAACTTGATGATGAACTGCTACTTGTGCTTGTAGAATCATCTGTGCTGTAAACCAAGTCATAACCATTTTGACTATAGGCGTTTTCTACCGTAAATTCTGTACCTGCTGTATACGGCAAGATACTACTTGCTACTGCACTGAAAATCGTCGATGCCGTTCCCGAACTTGCATCGGTTAGGTAGTGATTTTCGTCTGTTGAATCATAACCAATCCATTGTGCAATGACAACATCAGGTGTATAACCGATAACCCATTGGTCACTTGTCAAGTCTTCGTTGAAGCTTGCTTCTACGGTACCTGTCTTACCAGCCATTGTGTAACCATAAGCATTGGCGTTGATGGCAGAACCATTTGAGAATGTTCCAAGCATCATACTTGTCATCTTATCAGCAACTGACTGACTAATAACACGTTTATTGGATTGCTTGAATTCTGCAATCGTATCACCGCTAGCATTTTCGATTTTTGTAATCAAATGCGCTTTCGGCATGACACCGCCATTTGCAAAGGTTGAATAAGCTTGCGCCATTTCAAGTGGGTTGGTTGTGACACCACCACCAAGGGCTACACCTAATTCTTCACTGACATTATCCATGTTAAGCCCAAATTTCTTACCATAGCTTATTCCTTTACTGATACCAATTTTATTCAAAAGGTAAACGGCAGGAATGTTATAAGAATTGGCAAGAGCTTGATACATCGGTAAATCGTCTGTCTCAATACCACCATAGTTGGTTGGCGCATAGCCATCATAGTCTTGGACGGTATTTGGCAATTCGGTTGTGATTGAATAGCCTGAAGCGACTGCTGGTGAGTAAACTACCAGAGGTTTAATCGTAGACCCTGGACTACGTGCTGATTGTGTCGCATAGTTGAAGCTTTGGAATGAGGCGGAAGTTGAGCTAACACGTCCTACCAAACCACGTACAGCTCCCGTTGATGGGTCCATGGCAACACTTGCACCTTGAGCACTTTCACCATCATAATCTGATGTTGGGAAGTAAGAAGTATTGTCAAAAACAGCTTGCATATTGGCTTGATAGTTTTGATCAAGTTCAGTATAGATTTTATAACCATTATTGACAATATCGTCTTCTGATAAGCCATAAGTTTCTTTGGCTTCTTGGATAACCGCATCGAAGTACGATGGGTATTGGTAATCATCAGAATTGCCAGTATAAGTATCGTTAAGCTCGCTAGAAATATCAACTTGTTCAGCTTCATCGGCTTCTTCCTGCGTGATTTTACCAGCATCAACCATAACGCTTAGGACCGTATTTCGACGATTTGTCGCATTCTCGACGGAATAATAAGGGTTATAAATTTCAGGACCTTTTAGCATCCCTGCAAGAATTGCGGATTGTTCAATGGTCAAATTCGCTGCGCTGGTACCAAAATATTTTTGGCTAGCGTCTTCTACACCCCAGACTGAATTACCAAAGTAAGCATTGTTCAAATACATGGTTAAAATTTCATCTTTGGTGTATTTCTTGGTCAATTCAAGTGCTAAGAAGAATTCCTTGGCTTTACGGGTTATGGTCTGTTCCTGACTCAAATAAGCATTTTTAGCCAATTGTTGTGTGATGGTTGAACCACCACCAAAATGCCCAAATGTGAAAAGTGCCAAGAAGAAACGTGAATAATTAATCCCGCTATTTTCATAGAAAGTTCGGTCTTCGGTTGCAATAACCGCATTTTTTATATTGTCGCTAATCGCATCTGACTCGACATAGGTTCCTTTTTGACCTGACAATGAGCCAACTTGGTCACCATTTTTGTCATAAATGACAGTTGTTGCTTTCAAGGCATCTTGCAAATCTGAAACATTTGTCGATTTGGCAACAAAATAAAGGTAAGACCCAATCGCTAGAACACCAATTCCTGCCAAGATAAGCAAGATTTTTCCAATATGGTAACGACGCCAAAAACGTCTGATTGGATTTTTGGTTGAGGGCATAAAGCGCGAAATCTTTTGCACCCAGACAGGTGATGGCTTCACCTTTTCATGATGCCCCTTACTACGTTGATACGTCGGTGCTGCTTCTTTTTCTTCAGCTTTTTCGTTTTCAAATTCATTAACAGTAGCAGTTGATAAATCATCTCCTGATGATTTCCGCTTACTGTGATTGTGAGAAGGGATTCTTTCCTTGATATCATTAACCAAAGAAAGAATTTTTTCTTTAATCATTTTTAATTTTGTCATACCCACATTATATCAATTTCTTTTAAAATCGTCAGAGATAAAAAGAATCCTTAAGCATTACAACGTTTTCATTTTATTTTGGCGGTTTTATGATAAAATAAAAGCATAGAAAAGCGCTCACAATTGGTCTTAAAATAGCCATTTGTCCACGTAATGCTCTTTAGCGAGTATTAGAAAGGATTTCACGATGAATAAAGGATTTGAAGCATTCAAAAAAACATTGTCACACGAAAGTTTAAAAGCTGTTTATGATGAAACAAAAATTGAAGTTTCTGAAAGCGAAGCCGAAGGTACTGAAGCTTATTCAATGGCAGTCGCAACTCAAATGGCTGTCAATCTTCTGGAAAAATACCATGATTGGTTACACGAAAACGATAAAAAATAAGCGCACAGCGCACCTGATAGGGTGCGTTTTTGCTTACGCACATGCTATAATAGAATCATGACTTTATCATTTACGATTAAAAATCCTTATCCCGACTGCACAGTTAAGGAACTTTTAGAAGAGCACTTGCTCATTCCACGAAAAATTCGTCATTTTTTACGCACTAAAAAACACTTGCTCATCAATGGCGAAATGATTAATTGGCAAAGTTTGGTCAAGACTGGAGACACTATTCACCTCATTTTTGACGATGAAGATTACCCTAAAAAAGAAATTCCTTTTGGGAATGCTGAGCTGGTTGATTGCCTTTACCAAGACGAACATTTGATTATCGTCAACAAACCAGAAGGCATGAAAACTCATGGCAATGAGCCAAATGAAATTGCCTTGCTTAACCATGTCTCTGCCTATGTCGGACAGACTTGCTACGTCATCCATCGCTTAGATATGGAAACGAGCGGAGCTGTCATGTTTGCCAAAAATCCCTTTGTACTACCTATTCTCAATCGTCTGCTCGAAAACAAAGATATTTCTCGCGAATATTGGGCTTTTATCCAAGGTAAGTTTGAACCTAAACACCAAGTTTTTCAAGATAAAATTGGGCGCGACCGCCATGACCGTAGAAAACGTGTGGTTGACCGTAAAAATGGGCAAACTGCCCTAACCATCGTTGATAGACTCAAGGTATTCTCACAAGGAACTTTGGTGAAATGTCGTCTAAAAACTGGGCGTACACATCAAATTCGTGTACATTTGTCCGCTCACAATCACGCCATTATTGGCGACCCATTATACAGTAGAATTCCAGCCAAACGTCTCATGCTACACGCGCATAAATTGAGTTTCACACACCCCTTTACCCTTGAAAAAATCAGTGTTGAAGCGAAATCTCAAACATTCGAAGCAGGTTTACATTAAACACAAAAGCGCACCGAGTTTGGTGCGCTTTTCAACTTTTAAGCAAAATTATTTTTCTATTTTTTCGTCAATGTATTGCCATAAAGTGGCTTGCTGTAATCAAAATCATCATTTGTCCCAGTTTGCCAAAGAACTAATTTCAGATTTGAGCCATCAATTTTAATACCGAAGGCATATTTTACGCCGATACCACCAATACCGCCAGTAATAAAAGCAGTCGTATCTGTGCCATCATCGTAAACATAACGATACAAATTATCCCCTTCTTCTTCAAGCTTCGTAACTTTTGCAGTCTTGGTCTTATTAGATTTACTTGTCTGAGTTACAGTTCCATCAGCTTCAAATGTGAATGTCACTCCATCTTTATCATCTGTCTTCCAAGTTCCCAAGATTTTTTCTGGGAAAATCGAATCAGATTTCACTTGATTATCCTCACTTGTGACAGTAATACTCTTCTGACCAGAATTAGCCACAACGTAGCTAGAACCAGATTTCTTAAACGTTAGTTTACCTTCTAAAGTCTGAACAACATCACCAGATGTCTTTTTCTCGCTGTCTGTTGATTTATCATAATAAAAATCATAAGTCGCCGAAAAATTCGCAAGATAAGATTCCTTACCAACCTGTGACAAACTTGTTAGAGTAATAGCTGGTATTGTTAGACTTGTCGCCTTACGGCTATCTGTTTGCATTTTAGCTTTAATGCTCTCTTTTAAGCCTTTGTAGAATTCATTATTGCTGCCATCTTCAAATACTGTAGACACCGTTGATGAATCTTGCCCCGCATTTAAGTATGAAATCAGCTGGTCAAAAGCCGAAACTAGCAATTGTCCTGCTGTCGCCTCATCCAAAAGATTTTCGGCATCTAATGACACCGTATCACCATCTGAAATAGCGGCTAATGATTGTTTTTGCGAGGTCAATTCACCATCTGAATAATTCTTTTTCACATACGCCTGCGCCGAATCCGTCAAAGGATAATCGCTCACTTCATACTCACCATTCGTCAACGTTCCAACGCGTGTATCATCAAAATAAAGCTCACCATCAGTTAAATTACTTGTCACCGTGAAAGTTTTAAAACTCACTGACAAATCTAGTAGTGTATTTTCACCATCATAAGTCTTACTTAACTCTACTGGCTTACCATTATAGGTACCCGAAATACTTGCCGTGTAATCCGCAATCGGCAAACGATTCATTGTCTTAGTGTAGTCCTCAGAATCACTAACCGCAATTTTCTTTTCATTTAAAAGAACATCAACCTTATTGACATTTGTTTTTATGGTTAAGCTCATTGGCTTCAAAGCCACACGATAATCTGGGAAAAAGAGGAATTTTCGTCCAACTTTTTTGACATAACTATCAGCAGAACTATCGGCAGTTTCCAATGTTTTAGTTAATTGCTGCGCTTCTTTTTTAGAAAGCTTTGTAAATGATGCGTACTGCGCTTGAGCAGTTGTCACCTGTTTATCCGTATCTGCCCAAACCACGTATTCTTTGATATTATCAAACGTATCGCCAGATTGTTGATAAGCTGTGGTGTATTTTTCAATCAAGGCTTTTTTAGAATAATGAAAACTTCCCCACACTAAAAATACTAGCAAAACAAGTCCAATAATCAGACTTGGCAACCATACTTTTTTCAATCTTAAAACGTTTTTTACCTTTTTCATGACTTTTCTCCATCATTCTTACTAGTTGATTTATTATATCAAAAACTCTTTAATCTCCTATTACAAAAAAATCACACCATATTACAAGCCAAAAGAAAAGCGACTCAAAAAAGCCACTTGATTCTATTCAAAAGTCATCTTTATTATCTATCGTCACATAATAAATAGCACCTAAAACTGCACCCGCAACACCTAACCAGAAGAACATAAGCTTACCCCCTTCACCTCAAAAAACAATCATATACTTGAGTAAACTGTCATTATTGCCTTTAGTATACTACAGCTTCTAATATTTTTCGACTATTTTAATGTTTTTTAGGTAAATTCATTTCAAAAAGAAAAAACGAACTCCACCAAATCAAAAAGTTCGTTTTTCTTTAAGTTTTTTAGTGTAGCTTATCAGTCTTTTCAGAATGGTAATCAGTCAAGCTGCACCATCATATTTTCAGCTGCCCCCAACCGAAAATATGGTGTCAAATAAAATAAGGTCTACGAGGATGTCTAGGTTAGCTATCAGTGATTTTTAAGTGTGAACAATCATGTCTAAAACAAACCCTTATAAACCGTTCGTATCTTGTCATACCATATGGATATACTAATTTGTAATTGAGCTAATAATACTACTACGAATACTACAGACGGTGTCACTCAATATAAAAGGTATGACTTGTTAACTTGAACCGAGTCAGCTGTTCAAGTCTTTAGCAATTCTGCTAATTTTTTCTCCTAGGAAGGTCCAATTCCCTTAGAACAATATCTTTTTTCTAGTATGCTCCCAAAATCAAAAGCTCCCAATCAATTGATTTTCATACTTGAAAATTCTTACATGTAAGAACGACATGGTTCAATAAGCATTAATCAAAATACTTATGGATATAATATAACACAGAAAAAGCGGTATACGGAATATTCGCAAATATGAAAATTTAAAAATATTTTTTTCATATTTGAGAATTTTAGCTTTTGCTATTATTTTGATATATAATAGGCAGAAAAGGGAGGTAATTGTTATGCTTAAAAAATTGATTTTTGTAGCGACTATTCTTCTAAATATCCGAATCTGGCCATTCTAGCCAAGCTCTATTTCCGAACGAAAAGAATCATTTTTAATGGTTCTTTTTCTTATGTTGAGTTAATATTTGCTCTAAGTGTTCTTTTAAAATAATGGCCATTGTTGGATTACCAAGTTTTTCTACCATTTCAATATAGTCTTCCATTGGCTTGATTGTTGTTATTTCACCTTTTAGGTAGGCTAATGTTTGTCTCAAAAAATTTAAAAAAATAATGGCAAACATATCTTGGTAATTAACTAATTTTTCCAACTTATCAATAAAATAAGCTGTGTAGTAAAGTTCTTCACGGTCTATTAAGGCAAAAATGATATTTAAAAAGGTCAATTCTGCCGTTTTTTTATGCTGTGGTAATGATAGGTAGAATTTATCACGTTCTGCAAAGGCTTTGCCTAGGAAAATCAAGTCCGCATCTGATAAAATCGACATCGTGTTTCCAAAAAGATAGAGCTCGTACTCCGTCCATTCTTCGATACCATAAAGGTAATTGGTCAAAAATTTCTTGTCCTCTTTTGAGATTTCATAAGTCGGGTCGAGGGAATGAATGGCACTTGCGACATCAATCCTATTTAAACGGTTATAAGTATCAAAACTTTCGGTATCTTCTAGGGTATTTAGCAGTTGTTTCAACCCTTCGACATCACCTGCTATTTGTAACTTTGCAATCTGCTTACCTGTTGCAAAAAAAGAACTCTCTTGATAATGATTCAAAGCGTGACCGAATTCCGCAAAGCTCATATGAATCCCTGAAATGGCAATAAGCAGCTTATCTGCCGCCAGCATGGTTTGACCATTTTCAAATTTTGATAACTGTGATACAGATAATTTACCACGCGCAACATCTTTTAATTTCAACCCACGCGCGACTCTGAGTTCACGATAAAGTTCACCTAAGTTCATTAATTCTTTTTCGTTCAATATCAATTCTCTCCGTACAATGAATTCTAGCTCTTTCCACGTCATCTATACTTTTTCTTATTATAACAAATTTTACTATAAAACCCTTAAATAAAGGCGTTTTATTCAATGATAAGCACAGAAAAACTCCTCAAAAATGATATTTGAGGAGTTTTTAGTTATTTGCTTTTTAAAGAATAGCTGCGCTAATTTTAGAAGCCACCCATCATTGATGGATCCATTGCAGGAGATTGTGCTGGAGCAGCTGGTTCTGGATGGTTAGCGACAACGGCTTCAGTTGTCAAGATAAGGCTAGCAACAGAAGCTGCATTTTGAAGAGCAGAACGTGTTACTTTAACTGGGTCAATGATACCAGCTTCAACCATGTTTACCCATTCACCGTTGGCAGCGTTAAATCCTGTACCAACTTCTGAGTTTTTCAAGTGTTCAATGATAACTGAACCTTCGTAACCTGCGTTGAAAGCAATTTGACGAACTGGTTCTTCAAGAGCACGAAGGACAATGTTACGACCTGTTGCTTCATCGCCTTCAAGTTCAAGTTCAGCAACTTTTGAAATCACATTAACAAGTGCTGTACCACCACCAGCAACGATACCTTCTTCAACGGCAGCGCGTGTGGCATTAAGCGCATCTTCGATACGCAATTTCATTTCTTTCAATTCTGTTTCAGTCGCTGCACCAACTTTGATAACCGCAACACCACCAGCTAATTTAGCCAAACGTTCTTGTAATTTTTCACGGTCAAATTCTGATGTTGTTGATTCAAGCTGTGATTTAATCACGTTAACACGGTTTGCGATTGCTGAAGCTTCACCCGCACCTTCAACAATAACTGTGCTATCTTTATCGACAGTTACTTTAGCAGCTTGTCCAAGTGCTGTCATGTTAGCGTCTTTCAATTCAAGACCAAGGTCTTCTGTAATAACAGTACCACCAGTCAAAATAGCAATATCTTCAAGCATTGCTTTACGGCGGTCACCAAATCCAGGAGCTTTAACAGCTACAACGTTGAAAGTACCACGGATTTTGTTAAGAACAAGTGTTGGAAGAGCTTCGCCATCAACGTCGTCAGCAATAATAAGAAGTGGACGGCTTGTTTTAAGAACTTCTTCAAGAAGTGGCAAGATATCTTGGATGTTTGAGATTTTCTTATCTGTAATCAAGATGTATGGATTTTCAAGGTCAGCAACCATTTTTTCATTGTCAGTAACCATATATTGTGAAAGGTAACCACGGTCAAATTGCATACCTTCTACAACATCAAGTTCTGTTTCCATACCACGTGATTCTTCAATAGTGATAACACCGTCATTACCGACTTTTTCCATGGCTTCTGAAATGTATTCACCAACTTTTTCAGAACGTGATGAAACAGCTGCAACTTGAGCAATCGCTTCTTTGTTTGCAACTGGTTGAGCGATAGATTTCAATTCGTCAACAGCAACAGCGACAGCTGATTCAATACCACGACGAATGCCGATTGGGTTCGCACCAGCAGTAACGTTTTTAAGACCTTCACGAACAATGGCTTGTGTCAATACTGTGGCAGTTGTTGTACCGTCACCAGCAATATCATTTGTTTTAGAGGCAACTTCTGAAACAAGTTTTGCACCCATGTTTTCAAAATGGTCTTCTAATTCGATTTCTTTAGCAATAGTTACACCATCATTTGTGATTAGTGGTGAACCAAATGATTTTTCAAGAACAACGTTACGTCCTTTAGGGCCTAAGGTTACTTTAACAGTATCCGCTAAAATATCTACCCCACGCATCATGCTTGCACGTGCATCTGCTGAAAATTTAATATCTTTTGCCATAATAATTTTCCCTCTGTTTGATTCTTTAATATATTAATTGAAAAAGTTTTTAAGATTTTTCTTAACGTAAGTGAGTTATCATTTAAAATGACTATCAGCTTATCTTATGCCAAAACAGCTAAAATTTCTGCTTCACGAACGATAGTGACAGTGTCATCACCATCTTTGACTTCAATTCCAGCACCATTTTCAATAATAACTTTATCACCTGCTGCAACACTTGGGGCTACTAGCTCACCTGTTAATGTACGAGCTCCATCACCGACTGCTACAACAGTTGCTACTTGCGTTCTTTCTTTGCTTGCGCCAGCAAGGACAAAACCACCAACTGTTTGTTCTTTTTCTTCTTCAACTTTTAAGACCACACGGTCACCTAATGGTTTTAACATGCTTTTGCCTCCAATTATCTCTTATTTTAATTTAGAAAATAGCTGTGCTAAATTCTTTTATTAGCACTCTATGTATTAGAGTGCTAACGTCTACAGGATATATTCTAACACTTGGTCAGAAATAGTCAAGAAAAAAACACCATTTCTAGAAAAAAAGAAACCGAGCTAAATTGTTCCAATTTATGGAGACAATTTTGGCTCAGTTAATCTATTTTATCCCAATACTAAAGCATCGTCGTTTAGGGCTTGACCGCTATTTTTGTGGAAGAGGTCCATGAGTTGAGCAACGGTGAGGTTTTTCTTTTCGTCGCCGCGAACGTCAACCACGATTTTGCCATGGTAAAGCATGATAAGACGGTTACCATACTCGATAGCGTGTTCCATATTATGGGTAATCATTAGGGTTGTTAATTCTTGTTCTTCAACGATTTTCTTCGTCAGGTGCATGACCATATCACTTGTTTTTGGGTCAAGCGCTGCGGTATGTTCATCTAGGAGAAGAATTTTAGGACGTACCAAGGTTGCCATTGCTAGTGTCAGAGCTTGACGTTGCCCACCTGATAAGAAAGCTGCATCAGTTTTCATGCGATTTTCTAGTCCTAAACCAAGTTCTGTCAATGTTTCTTTGAACAATTCACGTTCTTGTTCAGTGACAGATTTTTTGAAGAAGCTACGCTTTTTGCCACGACGATAAGCAATCGCCATATTTTCTTCAATCGTTAAGTTAGTTGCTGTTCCCATTCGTGGGTCTTGGAACACACGGCTAATATCTTTTGAACGTGCGGCAACTGAAGCCTTACGAATGGATTGTCCTTCCAAAAAAATATCTCCATCGTCAATTTCAACCACACCAGCGATAGAATTCATGAGCGTTGATTTCCCAGCACCATTTCCTCCGATAACTGAAATAAAATCACCTTGCTCAATGTCTAAATCAAGTCCACGCAAAACGTGATTTTCGTTAACAGTTCCTTTTTCAAAGGTTTTATGAATGTTTGATAATGTTAAAAGAGCCATTAGTCTTTACCTCCTGGAGTCAATGTTTTTGAGGGTTTAATATGAAGTTTCGTACGAATTTCTGGAACGTATAGAATCAATGCTAGAAGGATGGCTGATGCTAATTTGAGCATTTGTGCATCGACGTTCATGGCTAGAATGATAACGAGTACTAGACGATACAAGACCGAACCAAGAACAATTGACCAGAGACGTTTGCCAAGTGGAAGGTATTTCACGATAACTTCAGCAAGGATAATGGATGCCAAACCGTTAACAATCGTACCTGTTCCCATATTCATATCCGCGTAGCCATTATTTTGTGCTAAAAGCGAACCTGCAAGAGCAATCAAACCATTTGAAACCATGTATCCAAGAATTTTCATGCGGTCAACTTTGATTCCATTAGCTTCACCCATAGCAATATTATCACCTGTTGCACGAAGCGCTAAACCAACTTGGGTATTTAATAAAACAACCAATAAGAGGATAACTAATGTAACAAAGATAACACCAATTAAAATAACTGCGTATAATTTTGAAAGACTAAGCGCTGAAGTCATTAAAGTAACAAGTGTTTCTTGTCCTGCTAATGAAACATTGGCACTGCCTAATACCAAAAGATTGATAGAATAAAGAGCTGTAAGGGTAATAATCCCTGTTAAAAGCGCTGGAATTTTCATCTTAGTGTGCATGAAACCAGATACCGCACCAGCAATCATCCCTGCCACAAAACCACCAATGGTAGCAATCAATGGATTAAAACCATTCACAATCATAATTGCTGTTGAAGCTGCCCCAAGAGGGAATGAACCTTCGGCAGAAAGGTCAGCAATGTCCAAAATACGGAAAGTGATAAAGACACCAATTGCCATAATTGACCACAAGAGACCTTGTGAAATTGCTGATAAAACAATATCAAGCCAACCGTTGGCACTTGAAGAATCTGACGTTTGTGTCGCTGTGCTTGATGTGCTAGATTTTGTACTACTTGAACTTGATGATGTGCTTGTTTCGGTCGTGTCAGAAGATGATTCTGTCGTATCATTCTCGATACTGCTCAAATCAATTCCCAACGTTTCAGCCATTTCATCATTGGTAACAACATTTAATGTTTCTGGGTATTCTGCAGCGACATCACTGACATCTTCTCCTTCAAGAATACGAATCGCTAATTTTGCCGTTTGGCGTCCAAGCGCTTCATAATTAGCACCATAAGTGAAAAGAACGCCTTGTTCGACAACATCCGCCGAACCACCGACAACTGGAATTTTTGTTTCCTTAGACAATTCTGTAATCAGTGAAATCGCACTGACAATCATATTATCCGTTGGAATAAAGAGCACTTCTGTCTGGCTCATCAAGCTTTTAGCCGTATCTTGAACATCATTCGTTGATGAGATACCTTTAGTAATGACTTCAATGCCAGCTTTAGCAAATTCTTCTTTAGCTTCTTCAACTTGAACTTCCGAATTACGTTCATTTGTTGTGTACATAATCCCAACTTTTTTCACGTTAGGCATGACTTTTTGAAGTAATTCGACTTGTTTTGAAATGGGCGACATATCGCTTGTTCCTGTTGCAATGCCACCAGGATTTTCCATTGAATCAACTAGTTTTGCAGACACAGGGTCTGTAACAGCTGTAAACAAAACTGGCGTATCCGTTGATAGGTTTGCCAACGTTTGTGCTGCTGGCGTTGCGATTCCTAGAACAAGGTCATTGTTTGAAATCAAATTAGTTGAAATCGTTTGGAGATTGGATTGGTCACCTTGGGCATTTTCATAATCAATGACAATATTGTCACCATCCACATACCCTTCTTTTTCTAATTCCTCCACAAATCCTTTGCGTGCTGCAGTCAACGATTGGTGTTCAACATACTGAAGGATACCGATGTGAACGACGTCTTCACTGGTATTTTTTGATGACGAACACCCAAACAGGGTGAGCACAGCTAACATCATAGCCATAATAGCTGCCATGTTTCTTTTCATATTACTTACCTACCTTTTTCCTTAATCCCCTAACTCCAAAATAGAATTAAGATGATTAGCTTTATTCACTTAGAACTGAGTTGTTCTACCTCAACTACAACAAAAACCAGCTAGGCTCAAAAGTCTAACTGGTTTTCAATGTATGCGTAAAAAGCAAATCTTACTAGCCAGTTAGAAACTCAAAGTATCTAATCGGCTTTTCTCAACAGTAAAATGCTTTAGCTTCATAGATACAAACGGTATGACGTTTGCATCCATGATTGGCTACAAACGTCTATCTAAAGAAACTAAAGTAATAGTATCGATTCATTTTAGACGTTACATTAAGCATATTATCTCTCCTGTCAAGTTTCTCAATCTAATGATATGCCACTAGATTGATATCAATTGTTGATGATTAGTTACAGTTTACCCTTATTTTTAGACGATGTCAATATATTTTTAAAATTCTGAAAAATAAAAATAATAAAAAGGCACGTCGTGTGCCTTTTGGATTATTCGGGGAAAATCACCGCATCCGCGTAATTTATGCCAAATTTTGATAAATCATAAATCGTTTTTTCCTGCGTATCCACGGAGTATTTCACTAATTGTTCATTAAATAAAAAGTAATAATCTGAATCTGTCTGTGTAAAAAAGACTTCTGTCATGCCCGAAGCAATTTCTGGGAAAGTAAGATGGGTCTGAGAGAGCGTTTCTAAGTCAATGATTGTCCAAGTGTAATCGGCAACGTAAAGCGGATCATGAAGAACTAATAATTGATGACGAGATTCGTCATAATAAATAAATTTTGGATAGTTAAGCTCGGTTTCAATACGATTGGTTTCACCACTTGCAAGGTCATAAACAAGAATATGCTGTCCACCATCTGGCTCACCGTCCTCACGAATCCCCTCTTTAGCAGCTGTCATATAAATTTTTCCGTCTGCTTCAACCATTCGAAAATAACCACCCTCGGTATAGTTGAGGTCAATTTTTTCTTGAACTTCTAGCTGCTTATTCATTACCCATAGATAATTAGCATTAGTCTCTTTCTCATTATCCACAGAGCCCACAATGACATAAAGCGTATCTCCAACAAAAATCATGTCATTGGTGAAATTTATTAGACCGTCCTCTTTAATTGATTTTTTAGTAACCTGATGTAGGTCGGTATCATATTTATAAAAATCACTATGTCCTAAGAAAACGGCAGTTGTGTAAATGTATTCTTCGTCACTAGCTGAGCCATAGATGTCATTGCCACCAACTTCTGCCAATTTACCTTTTAACGTTTTAGGTTCTACATCAAATAAATACATTTTAAATGAATTTAATGATTCGTTAGTTCCACCGTATAAATTTCCCTTGACAGATTGTAGGCGTTCTTGCCAAATACCAATATCTTTTTTATCAAATAATTGTCGTGTTTCAACTTTTTCAAGCTGATTGTTATCAGTTTTAAATGTCGTTATCTGATTACCATACGAAATTGCTAAATCATACGCTTTTGCTGGTTCGCTATTAGCCTTACTCTGGCAAGCAGATAACCCAAAAACAGCCAATAAAGCCAATACTGTCCTAAATTTTCTTTTCATCATAATCTCCCATTTTCATATTTTATTTTTATTAATATACCATAGATTCTATGAATTTTTCGATAAAAAAAGTTCCTAGTAAGGAGATTAACCACTAGAAACTTTTATTTTTGAATGAGTATTGTATTAAATGGTATTTTGAGGAAGTTTATTTGTTTAAAAAGATTGGAGTTTCATTTCAAAATCATCAATAACTTTGGCGATATTTCGTTTGCCACGGTAAATGCCGTAGCCAAATAATAACATACCAAAGATACCGACAAAAGCTAGAGCATAGCCAATAATGGATAAAACGAGATTTGTTTTGTGAAAGAAGTATGTTAGCAAAAATCCAACGCTTGCTACAATAAACAGCAAGGTCAGCCATCGTCCAAGATTTTCAATCATATGCTTTTGGTAGGCTATTTCTGTTTGATAACCGTTAATCATTTCTGATTTTGTCATGATTTCCCCTTTCATTAAATCCTTTTATGCGAAAAATAATTAGTAAGACAAACCTGGATCGAAGAATCCAACAAGGACACCAACAAAGGCAATAACGACAAGTAATAACATAACTTTGATTGGTGAGATATTCTTCTTAGACATTAACCACCAGCAAAAAACGATAAAGATAGCCGTTAACAGTCCTGGATAAACAGAGTCTAATTTATCTTGAAGGACTAGGTAAGGATTTTTTGCACTACCAAGTTGGAATGATGTTTGAACAGATACCCAAGTCGCAGCAACACCACCGACAACCATACCACCAACGATAGAAACGGCTTTACGAATAGCTTGACCTTGAGCACCAACTAGAAATTCAACAGCTTTATCACCGAGTTCGTAACCTTTAAAGTAAGCAAATTTCATACCGAAATAAGCTAGCAAGTTCCAAACCACGATATAGAAAACAGCACCGATTGGTGAACCACCTGTAGAAAGCCCAAGAGCAATCCCTAAAATAACTGGAATCAACGTACCTACAACAAGTGAATCACCGATACCAGCTACTGGTCCCATAAGCCCTGCACGAAGCCCATTAATGGTTTCGTCATCAACTTCTTCAGAGCCATTAGCACGCGCTTCTTCAAGCCCTGCTGTAATCCCGACAATAAGAGAACCAAGTTGAGGTTCTGTATTGAAGAAAGCTGTGTAAGTTTGCATTGAACGTGCTTGGTCTTCTTTGTTATCATACAATTCTTCCACGATTGGAAGCATTGATGTCAAATAACCAAAGGTTTGCATGTGTTCTTGTGAGAAGCAAGTTAAGTTACCATAATACCAATGATGGAAAGATTTCATCAAGGTTTTCTTTGTTAATTTCTTTTGAGCCATTTTAGATATCCTCCTCATCATCGTCATCAAAATCATCAGCCGCAGCTGCTGTTGCTCTCACATTTTTAGCCATTTCAAGTTCGTAGAACAATACAGCGAAAATCAATGAAATCACAGCACATGACACCAAATTCAAACCAAGTGAAGCTGCCAAAGTGAAGCCAACAAAGAATGGAATAAAGTCAGTCACTTTTTCAACAATTTGTTTCAAAAGAATAGCAATTCCGACACATGGTAACAAAGCCCCTACTGTAAAGAGGGTTTTCATTGGAATACCATCCATTGGAAGTGCATCTTTCATTGCTGTAACAGCAGTCGCACCAAGTTTACACATCACCAAAGTTGGTAAAAATGAGAATACGAAGTGAGATACCCAAGGATAAAGCCAGTCAACTTGATACAGTTTTCTAAATTGACCTTTTTCTACCGCACGCCAACCAATGTGTTGCCAAACAAGGTTCATGGTTGCTGTACCATAGAAAAGAACAGTACCAACAGTACCAACAAGTGTTCCCATTGATTTAGCCAAGTTAGCCGCATCGGCTGAATCAGCTGACAAACCTTGTGAATGGATAGCTACCATCGCCAAAGGAATACCGATATAAGATACCGCACGCACATCAGCTGAAACGGTACCACCTGGTGTAACCAGTGCAATATAAACCAACTGCATTGCTACCCCGCAGATAACTCCTGTTTTGATATCTCCGAGAATAAGCCCACAGACAAGACCTCCGACAAGAGGACGACCAAGCGTATAGTTACCAATGGTCGTACCCCCAAGCCCAGGCATTGAAGACAAACACGCAAACAGACCTAACAAGGCTGCTTGAAACCAAGAAATTGCCATAATACATCTTCTCCTATATTAAGATACAAAGGCCGCAAACGAGTAAAGCAAAAATAGGAGATTGACGACGTGTGCTGGCACACAAGGAAATCTATCTTTTTTGCACAACTCGTAGGCCGTGTTCAATTAACAAGATACAAAGAGCGTTAAGCGAGCAAAGGCAAAATAGGAGTTTTGACGAAGAGTCACTAGACTCTAGGAGAAACTATCTTTTTGACACAGCTCGCAGCTCGTGTTCAATTAACAAGATACAAAGAGCGGTAAGCGAGCTTTCACATGAAAGAATAATCTTTCATCCCCACTTTTTCGCTGCTACATAAAATCATTAATAACCAAATTTTGATTTGAAATCTGACCAGTAACCAATTGAAACGTCTGGCAACAATTGAAATTTCACTTTGTAACCAGCTTTTTCAATAGCTTCAAGAGCGTCAGCTTCTTCTTGGGTGATAGATTGATTATTACCAAGTTTGACAGCACCTGGTCGGTCGTTACATGGACCAACAATGATTTCCTTAACGTCACCAGGAACAAAGCCTTGGTCAACCAAAATTTTTTTCATGTCAATTGGATTCTTGGTAATCACAAAATAACGTGTGTCAGAATCCAATACTTTTTGTGATTTTTTTCCAAAAGCATCTACCGACCAAACAAAAGTTTTCTTATCAGAAGCTCCTTTGTAAGCTTGTGTCAAAACTTTGTTTTTGGATGCAGCATCGTTTACGGCAATCAAACCATCACAAGGATATTCTTTTGCCCAACGTGTTACAGTTTGTCCATGAATCATACGGTCATCAATACGTACAAATGATACAGTCATTTTTTATCTCCTTTTTTAAATATCATCGTCATCATCATCTGCAGTGATTTTGAATTCTTGTAAAGCTGTTTGCGCTTCAGGTAAGACAGCATTTACAAAATCATCACCATCAAGCATATCTTTCATCACAGCAGACGTAATAGCCATTGGTAAATTCATACCACCTAAAATAACAGCGTTGTCCAGTTTGCCAAGCTCATCTAAGACATTACAAGCAGTTGTTAGAGGACTTCCACCGATAATATCGGCTAAAACAACAACCGAATCATCATCTGTCAAAACCGAAATGGCTTGTCTGAAGTCTTTTTCAAAATCATCAACTGTCTTTCCGTTCTTTAAACCAACAGCAATGACTTGGTCAATCTTATCTTCTGCAAACATTGCCAAAGACGTTTTTAGACCTGCCGCAAAGTCACCATGACTTACTAGTAGTAAATACTTCATAGAACTTATCTCCTTTATTTACTGTTAGTTTAACAATATTTTAAGCGCTTTCACACTCTCGATTGTCATCTTGTTTCGATGATATTTGTCACCACAAAAATGACATTTGTCATCTCAAAGCAAATAAAAAAGCATCTGGAAACTAAATTCCAGATGTCATCAAAGTTATTTCAAACTATCCTCGATTGTTTTTTGAATAGAAAATAAATCTGTCTCCACACTATTGTTCGCAATAGATTGTGTAATTAAATAGTCTGCTTGCTCAAGGACACTGTTGTAAGTTTTAAAGGTTGGTTGCGTAATCCCTTGACTAAGCATCGAATCCAACGTTGATACTGTTAACGAATCTGACCCGAAGCCATCTTCTTTTAATTTTTCTTCCGTGGCATCGCTTTGCATCACGCTTTTCAAAACAGAAGTTCCTTGTGAATAATCAAAAACAGATTGTTGAATGTCCTCATCCGTACAGAGTAATTTCAAAAATTCCCAAGATAAGGCGCTGTGTTTCGTTTTTGAAGACATGGCATAAAGCGAAGTTGACACTTGTGTCGCATCTCCGTCTTCGCTGCTTGCTGGCATGGTCACACAAGACCAAGAAAAGCTAGAATATTTGGCAACGTGGTAAGGATAAGGCTTATAAGTACGATATTCTGCTAATGTCATCGGCAGAAACGCCACCTTTCCCTCATCAAAATCCTGTGAGGTTACATTATAATTGCCACTTAGGGCGTCAAGTTTAGTAATTAGTGATAAAGCATTTTTCACCTCATCACTGTCAAAATAAGCTTTCGTCCCTGTTGTGTTAAATAGCTTCGCACCATAAGCAGCAACAGCTTGTTGCCAAGTATATCCTGTACAACCATACTGGTCAATCACCCCATCACCATCAGTATCTTTGGTAACTTGTTTACAAATATTGTAAAAATCCTCTAACGTCCAACCAGATTCTGGGATAGAAATTCCTTCTTTTTCCAGCAAGTCAATATTGATACACATTATGGTTGGATTGCTTTCAAAAGGCAAGGCATACTGCGTGTTATTGTAATTTCCCGCTTTATAAGAAGACTCATAGAATATCGAATCATCAAAGCTTGTGCTAATATGCTCATCCAACTTTGCTAGCGCCCCTGTTGATGACAGTAAATTAAAATCATCTTCAGGCACGATAAAAACATCTGGCTGAGTTCCTGCCACAATCTGGTCTGTCAACCAATCAGAATAATCATCCTTGGAAATCCCACTCTCATAAACCACTTCAACATTTGGGTGCAATTTTTCAAAACGTGCAATCGCGGCGTCAATAACTTTATAATCATTTCCATTAGGAACATCCCAACTGCTTCCTGCATAAACACCAATTTTCAAAATCGTTTTTTGCTGAGTTTGGTGATAGATAGCAATGCCAATTCCCACCACAACAACCAACAAGGGAAGCAACCATTTGTAATGCTTTTTTAGTTTAGTCATGGTCATCTTCCTCAAATGATTTTAGGGTAACACCTGTCTGAACTGCCCAAATGGCTAATTGGGTGCGGTCACGCAGGTTTAATTTGGAAAGGATATTTGACAGATAATTTCTAACAGTCCCTTCTGACAAATACAACTTGGCAGCAATTTCTTTGTTAGATAAGCCAAAGCCAATCTGTTGGATTATACGCCATTCCATTTTATTAATATCTTGCGTTAAATCATCAGCAACCTGAATAGCAAAATTTGACTGTGCCATTTGTGAAAAAAGTTTAAAAACCTTTGTTGCAATATCTGGATTGAGCATAGCACGCCCTTCATTAGCCGTGACAACTGCTTCGTGCAGATTTTCCATTGATGTTCCTTTTAGCAAATACCCTGTTGCACCATATTTTAAAGCACTAAAAATAAAATCATCGTCATCAAACGTTGTCAAAATAATCACTTTAATATGTGGATATTCTTCTTTGACAGCTTTCGTACACAAGACACCATCCATCTTAGGCATGCGGATATCCATTAAGATGACATCTGGCTTGCTAGTTGGTAGAGCCTCTAAAACTTCCGTTCCATCACTTACAGCACCAACAACTTCTATATCAGGGTAGGCTGACAAGATAATTTTCAACGATTCTCTAATCAATTCTTGATCATCTGCAATAAGTACCCTTATCATTCTTCTTCTCCTTTTATTTTGGGAATGTGAATAGTCGTAACGAATCCATTCTCACCTGAAAACTGTACACGACCGCCGATAATGGCTAAACGTTCCGTCATCTGCGTTAAACCAAAACCATACTGAATCTTTTCACTACCTGTTCCGTTGTCCTTGATTAACAAGACATAATCCTTTTCATTAAGCATGCTAATTTGAACTTCCGTTGCTCGACCATGGCGTAAGGAATTGGTCACCGATTCCTGAATCACTCGAAAAATAACATCCTCTTTCGTCTTGTCAAAATCAACGTTATCCCACTCATAATTCAAAATAATTTTTAAATGCGATAACTCTTGATATTCAGCAAGCATCTTTTCAAGAGCGTCTTTTAGAGTCCGATTTTCAAGAGCACCTGGTCGCATTTTGTTCAACGAACGTCTAACATCAACAATCCCTTCGCGCACAACATTTGAAACGCTGTTTAATTGTTTCTTGGCATGCTCTGGATTAATATCAATCAGAACTGTCACGGCATCAATTCCTGCAGAAATCCCCGTCAAGGCGTGCCCAATAGTATCGTGAATTTCACGCGCAATACGGCGACGCTCCCTATCTTCAGTAATCTTTTCAGACACCGCCACATACTCTTTCAAACGTGTATTTGCCTGCGAAGCCATTAACAACTCTTCTTCAATCTTATGATTTTCAGTCACAGAATAAATAATGTAAGTCACCAAAGAAATGATAAACACGATGATATTTAGTGACACTAAGCAATTTTTGATAAAAAGAATAATTAAGCGCGTGCCTGCTGGGAAAAATCCGATGTAAACATCCAAAGCTGGCGTTCGTACAAGAAGTGATAAAACATCGTAATTTGATAGCAAAAGCGTTCCAAAACTAGCAACGATAAAAAGTAGCCATGACTTTTTCTCACGGAAAGTATAAAAATCCGTATACGAGAAAAAAATATCCATAAAAACCAGTAAAATCAAGCCATTATAAGAAAATTGCAGAGCAACAAACGTGGCTAGCAATAACAGCACTTCTAAAATAGCAAACCAATCACGTGCCGTTGTTCCCTTTTCAAATTTGCGATTTCTAACGTAAATAACCAACAACAATCCTGCAAAAAAGAGGTTTGACAGCCAGAAAATCCGCTCTGGAGAACTTGGAATCACACTAATTTTTTCTAGTAAAGAACGGCTTAAACCATTGTCAATAATGTATTTTGTCGCTGATAAATAAACAGAACTGTAAAATAAAACTGCCAAAAAATTAATAATCATCAGGGCACGTTTTGCAAAATCAATATTTTTCAACGCTCTCATCATTGCCACCCCGTTAAGTCGAAATCAGAAACGGTATCACTAGTTACAAATTCAACAGGGATAACAATTTCCTTATCAACAGATTTTTTGTGATACAAGGCATAGCCTGCTTCAATCGCCTTCTTGCCAATTGTCAACGGTGATTGAGCTACCGTTGCTTGGATAGAACTAGTCGTTGCTAGCAGATTTTTCATATCTGGTGAACCATCTACGCCATAAATTTTTACAGGAGTTGTCAGATTCGCATTTTCAATCGCTGCTAAAGCACCAATCGCAACTTGGTCATTAAGCGCCATAACCGTGTCAAACGACGTCCCCGAAGCAATAACAGAAGCCACCTGTGGCATCGCTATCTCGGTTTGTCCCAAGCAATCTTTGCGGTCTACCACTTGGTAAGCGTCATTCCCATTAATCGTATCCAAAAAACCATTGATACGGTCTACTACCGATACCGCATTTTGGTGTTCCAACAGTAAAATCTTAGCACTGGATTGCGTTTGCATTAAATTTTGAGCACATAAAACCCCTGCTTGGTAATTATCCGAAACAATCGTCGTATCTACCGAAGAATCATCTGAAAGCTGGCTATCGACAACAACAATTTTGATTCCTGCTTTTTTAGCCTTCTTCAGAACCTTCATCAACTTTTTACTATCAGCGTCAACAGGATTAATGATGATAATATTGACATTCTTATCAATAAACAACTCAACTTGCTGAACCTGCTTGTCAACATCCAATGCTGGGTCTCTGGTGTACAAAACATCATTATTTTCCTCAACGATTTTTTCAACTTCGTTATTCAAAACTTTATAAAAATCATTATTCATGGTCATATATGTCGCACCAATCTTGACCTGATTAGCATTGAAAGGAACTAATTTATAACACAAGTAAACACCTAAAATCGCAGCCAATCCGATAAAAGCGCTTACTAAAACACCTATGTATCTCCGTTTTTTCATCTCATACCCTTTTAATAAGTTCAAAAATCCTAGTCATTATATGCGACTTAATTATAACACGTTTAAATTGTGTAGACAATTCAAGCAAAAAAGCTAGGAACTTCTTCCTAGCCTTTCAATTATTTAAAATGGTAATTCTTCCTCTTCCAACACAAGGTCAGCCAAGTCATTAGCCACATTATTTTCTCGCATGGCACGTTGGGCACGGCTTTCTAAAAGTTGGAAAGAATGGCAAAGCACTTCTGTAACATAATTAGTATGTCCATCTTTTTCATATTTACGCGTGCGAAGCTCGCCATCAATGGAAATCAAGCTCCCCTTGCCAGCATAGGAAACAAGTGTTTCTGCCAAACGTCCCCAAACCACAACTGAAATAAAATCAGCTTCACGTTCTCCATTTTGTGATTTAAATCGGCGGTTGACTGCTAGTGTTACACGGGTAACGGATTTTTCATTTGGCGTTGTCACCAGTTCAGGTTGTGCCGTCAAACGCCCTATCATAATAACTTTATTGTACATAACTACCTCCTACTTTATTATTCGAAAAAGAGGTAGGAAATACTCCCAAAAATGAAATTTTCAAAATATTCTGTTATAATAAAATAAATTTTACAAACTAGGAGATTTTATGACAGTCAACATCAACGCCTACAAAGAAATGCTAAATCAACCTTGGGGAAAAATCATGTACTGTTTGATTTTTGCACAACTCAGCCACGTTAAAAACAAGCAAGTCTTAGACTTTGGGGCTGGTTTTGGGACAACCTCACAATATTTATCGCAAAATAACACCGTTACTGCCATTGAGCCAAATGCTGATATGCTTTTTGCGGATGATACACAGACATTCACTAAAATTAACGGTAGTTTAGAAGCACTACAAAACTTACCCGAACAATCTTTTGATGTCATCATTTGCCACAACGTTTTTGAATACATTGATAAAACTCATCACCAAGAATACCTTAATGAATTTGAACGTCTTCTAAAACCAAACGGTGAATTATCTTTGATTAAACACAATCTCACTGGAAAAGTTTTACATCAAGTTATTTTTAACAATAATATCGAGGATGCCCTTCATCTTTTAGAGGGAAAAGATAGTTACAATAGCTCATCATTCGGACATGGTGAAACTTATAGTATTGACGAATTAACCAGCAAAACTAACTTAGCTCTCGAAAACTATCAAGGTCTGCGCACATTTTATGCCCTTCAACCAAATGAATTCAAAACTGAGGAAGGATGGTTAGAGCGCCTAACAGAAATTGAATTAGCTGTGGCTAATCAAAAGCCCTATAAAGACATCGCTTTTCTACAACACCTTACTTTACGAAAAAACTAAAACGAGCTAGATTATTCTAACTCGTTTTTTTATTATGTTACCCTTTCCAGTGTTTTTCTGGGTTAAAGGCTTCGCCGACTACGGCTGTGTCATCTAGTTTGATGATTCCACGTTTTTGTGGGGCATTTGGAAGAGCTAATTCACGAGGTGAACACATCATACCGAAGCTCTTTTCTCCACGAAGAGCGCCTGGGAAGATAAGGCTTCCGTTTGGCATCATAGCTCCTGGAAGTGCGACGATTGTTTTCAAACCAACAGCAGCGTTTGGCGCACCTGCAACGATTTGAACGGTTTTATCATCTGAGATTTGTACTTGGCAAATATTCAAGTGGTCACTATCTGGATGAGCTACCATTTCTTTAATTTGACCAACAACAAATTTTGGTGAAGGGTCATTTTCGAGTTGTTCAGCAAAACCTTCTTTTGCCAATTCTGCATTAAGTTTTGCAACATCTTCATCAGATAGGATAACTTGACCAACACCTTCAATTGCAATCAAGCTTGATACTTCAAAAATATTCCAAGCAACAGTTTCACCATTTTTTTCAAGGAAAACACGTGAAACATTGCCTTTACGTTCATAGTCAAGTTTAGCACCTTTGCTATCTTTGACAATCACCATGAGGACATCACCGACGTGTTCTTTGTTGTACGTAAAAATCATTTTCTCTCCTATTTCAATCCAGCTAAAAAGCTGTTAATTTCTGCTTTTGTTTTGCGTAATTTATTAACTAAACGACCAATTTCTTTCCCGTTTTCCACCACAACAAAACTTGGAATGCCGAAGATATTCCAGCGTTGGGCAACTTCCATAAATTCATCACGGTCAACACGGACAAAAGTAAACTCTGGATTTTCAGCTTCAATCTCTGGCATAACAGGGTAAATAAATTGGCAGTCTGGGCACCAATTTGCCGTAAAAAAGAAAACCACTTTATCAGGCTTTTCCAAATAGGTAGCCATTTCTTCATAGGATTTTGGATTAATCATTTTTCTCCTCCTTGTAGTTGATTTCACCATCTTGGTAAATAAATTGGAAAGTGCGACCATCCGTTAAGACAACACCACCTGTTGTTCTTGTTTTATCAGATTCAAAAGCATTCAAATAAAGCACCGAAATGCTTCCAAACTGTTTAAAAAAGTTACGGATATGATTTTTTATCTTTTCTTGTCTTTTTTCCGCCTGCTGTTTTTTCAGGATTGTTCCCAAAACAATGACACCACCGACTCCTACTAAGCCAAAACGGGACAGTAAGCTTCTTTTTTTGTTTCTCATACGCTTTATTTTAGCATATTTCAGTCTATAATACCAAGGTAGAAATATTTAATGCCATTTCTACCATTAAATTATCTGAAAACGTGGTAAAATAGAAATCATAGAATCGAGGTTTTTATGTCAGAATTATTTTCAAAAATAAAAGAAGTCACAGAACTTGATGGTATCGCAGGATACGAACATAGCGTTCGTAACTATCTTCGCTCAAAAATCACACCACTTGTTGACGAGGTGCAAACAGATGGTCTTGGTGGTATTTTTGGTATCAAAAACTCTGCTGCTGAAAATGCACCACGTATCATGGTTGCCGCTCACATGGACGAAGTCGGCTTCATGGTCAGTGATATCAAAGAAGACGGAACAATGCGTGCCGTCGGTATCGGTGGTTGGAACCCTTTGGTGCTAAGTTCACAACGCTTCACACTTTACACACGTGATAATCGCGCTATTCCTGTTGTTTCTGGTTCAGTACCACCACATTTCCTTCGTGGAACAAATGGCTCTGCTGCTCTTCCAAAAATCGATGACATCATTTTTGATGCTGGATTTACAGACAAAGCTGAAGCCGAAGCCTTTGGTATTCTTCCAGGCGATATTATCGTACCAAAATCTGAAACAATTCTCACAGCTAACCAAAAAAATGTTATCTCTAAAGCTTGGGACAATCGTTTTGGTATTCTCATGGTCACAGAATTACTCGAAAGCCTTAAAGGGCAAAATCTAGACAACACCCTTATCGCTGGTGCAAATGTCCAAGAAGAAGTTGGTCTACGCGGTGCCCATGTTTCTGCTACAAAATTCCAACCCGAACTCTTCTTTGCTGTTGACTGTTCACCTGCTGGTGATATTTATGGCAACCAAGGTAAAATCGGTGACGGAACACTTTTCCGCTTCTACGACCCAGGTCACGTGATGTTAAAAGATATGCGTGATTTCTTACTCACAACTGCCGAAGAAGCTGGTATCAAGTACCAATACTATGCTGCCAAAGGTGGTACAGACGCTGGTGCTGCTCACCTTAAAAACGGTGGTATCCCATCAACAACTATCGGTGTTTGTGCTCGCTACATCCACTCACACCAAAGCCTATATGCTATGGACGATTTCTTGCAAGCCCAAGCATTCTTACAAGCTATTGTAAAAAAACTAGACCGCTCAACAGTTGACCTCATCAAAAAATACTAGAAAGGAGCTAGGGGACTCAGGTCATTAAGCTGTTCTACTATACATTCCCCTTTGTCGCTTAATATGAAAATTGGATTTATCGGAGTTGGAAAAATGGCTACAGCCATTATCAACGGACTTAACGCAACATCACACGATATCATCATTTCAGGTTCTTCACTTCCTCGCTCACGCGAAATAGCAGAGCAACTTGAAGTTGAAGCAGCTCTCTCACACCAAGAACTCATCGACCAATCTGACTTGGTTATTCTTGGTATCAAACCTCAAATGTTTGAACCTGTCCTAGCTGGACTTCATTTCCATCAACCTATTCTTTCCATGGCAGCAGGCGTTACCTTAGAACGCCTTGGTAAATTAACAGACCCTAATTTGCCACTAATCCGTATCATGCCAAATATTAATGCCCAAATTCTTAAAAGTACAACAGCTATTTGTACCAATGACAAAGTCTCTGCCGAACTCCTAGCCACTGCTAAAGAAATCACAGATAGCTTTGGGGCAACTTTTGACATCCCTGAAAAAGATTTCGATACTTTCACAGCTCTTGCAGGTTCTAGCCCAGCTTATATTTATCTCTTTATCGAAGCTCTTGCCCAAGCTGGTGTTAAATACGGTATTCCAAAAGAAAAATCTCTAGACATCGTAACACAAACAGTCCTTGCCAGCGCTGAAAACCTCCTTCAAGGTTCTGACAGCCCACATGATTTAATTGATAAAATCTCTAGCCCTGGTGGCACAACTATCGCAGGACTTCTCGACCTCGAGAAAACAGGCTTAACCGCTAGTGTCATTTCAAGTATTGACGCCACTATCGATAAAGCCAAAGCTTTGTAAAATAAAATGCTGAACAATTGTTCAGCATTTTATTTTATAAAAGCATGATAAGTACTCCTAAAGCGTTATTGATAAAATGGATTCCTATCGTGTATTCCAATTTTTCTGTTTTATGATAAATAAGAGCTAGAACTAAGCCCATACCACCATAGATAATCCAGCTTCCAATATCAGTTGGCATATGCAGTAAGCCAAAAAGAAGTGAGCTAATGATAACACCAAGATAAGAGTTGTTAAAGACACGTCCTAAAATAAGACCACGCATAATCGTTTCTTCGACGATTGGAGCAGCAATAGCTGTCAAAATAATCAACAATAAAGGGGACATACCAAGTTGTTCCAAAGCTGTTTGATTTGCTGTATCAGCATCAAAGCCTTTTTCTAAAATTAGAACAACACCTCCAATATATTTAACAACAGTCAATGCAATAAAACCCAGTAAAATTGTCTTCCAAGCTTTGGCTGTTTTTAAATCCGCTAAATGATTTAAAAGCCCAACACGTTTTGCCACATAAATCGTTATCGCAACAACAACTAACAAAGCTAGAACAATCACTAAAGATTGCCAAAAGGGTTGATTTTTTGTGATAAAAGCCGTTGGTAATTGTTCCAAGAAAAGTAATCCCAGAGCCAAAAAGAAATATTTTAAAGCCGTTAAAAATTTTTTCATCATATCACCTCTTACAAAGTTCTCGTAAAAATCATTCTAAATAACATAAATCCCAAAAGTAAACTATAAAGGAAAACTACCAAAACAGTCACATAAGCTAAAGTAATTCCCAAAAAAGCATATAAGATAATGAGAATAAAATTCTCCAAAAAGAGAAAGACAAATGTTGCCAAACTAGCTACTTGAATAATCACTTTATTTCGTTCATCGTAAGCAGCAATATAAGCTCGCTTTAACCTTTTTGGCTGATGACATACCATAAGATAATAAATTCCAGCAGCCAAACTTCCAACGCCTCCACCAGCAAGAAGCCCTGTGGTAAAATCATTGCCAGTCATCGCAAAAGATAACAACAAGCAGAATAATCCGAGAACCAAAAACGCAACAGCCAATACCTGCAAATAACGTCGATAAGCTTCCAAGGATTTCTTTTGAATTAATAGTGTAATAGCTTTAAGCAACATAATTTACTCCTTTTCTTTCACACTGGCTACAGTCAGGAAAATGATTGCTAACACATTTAACACTATGCTTAATCCCGCAAATAATCCCGATGAAAACTCGCCAAGCTCAACTATTCTACTTGCTATTAACAATAGCCCTCCCAAACTCATCAAAGCCAAACCATTACTTTTTAATGTTGCACGATTTTGTTGTTTTAATGTTTCATAAAATGCTACCATGTTCCCACTCCTTCTACTCATCTTCGAAAATAAAAATGTCTTCAATCGTTTTCCCAAAATATTTAGCGATTTTATGTGCCAATTCTAACGAGGCATTGTAGCGACCTTTTTCTAATGAAATAATCGTTTGCCGCGTCACGTCCAAGGCATCCGCTAATTCAGCTTGGCTAATTTTATTAGCCTTGCGCAATTCTTGAATTTTTGTTTCCATTTCCTCCTCCATCTAAAACCTTCATTTTTAGTAAAGGAAACTTTACATTTTTAGTATAGTTCGCTTTACATTTTTTGTCAAGTTTATTTTACATTTTTTATAAAAATATCAAAAAAGCTGCCCCTTTCAGGACAGCTTTTCTGGTCTTATCATAATATTTTGATAACTTAGTTAGTAGAATTTTTAAAACGCTCAACATCACGCGCAATGACAAGTTCCTCATCCGTTGGGATGACCACAGCTTTTACGCGTGCTTGATCTGTCGAAATGACACCATAAGCTCCTGATACATTCTTAGCTGGGTCTGTATCAACACCAAACCAAGTCATACCAGAAATAATATCTTCACGAACAACACTTGAATTTTCTCCAATACCTGCTGTGAAGACAATCGCATCAGCACCATTTAAAACAGCAAAATACTGTGCAATATATTTTCGTAAACGGTCAATGTACATGTCATAAGCTAGTTGACATTTTTCATCGCCTTCTTCTTTTCCTGCTAGAATATCACGCATATCACTAGATTTTTCAGAGATACCAAGCAGACCAGAATCTCGATTCAAAACAGTACGAATCTTAGTTGATGAAGTTGCCAAATCAGGCTCACAATCAAGCAAGTAGGTAATCACACCAGGGTCAATACTTCCTGAACGTGTTCCCATCATTGTTCCACCAAGTGGTGTCAATCCCATTGATGTATCAACAGATTTTCCACCCTTAATAGCTGTCACAGAAACCCCATTACCAATATGACAAGTAATCAGTTTCAATTCTTCCAAAGGTTTACCTAAAACCTTTGCAGCTTCTTGGGCGACATATTGGTGACTTGTACCATGGGCACCATATTTACGAATTTTATAATCAGTATAATAACGATTTGCGATAGGATAACGATAAGCTACTTCAGGCATTGTTGCATGGAAAGCCGTATCGAACACAACAACACTTGTAATATCAGGCAAGATTTCCTTAAATGCCCTAATTCCAAGAGCTGCACCAGGATTGTGAAGTGGCGCAAGCATTGATAATTCCTCAACCTGCTGAATGACCTTATCAGTAACCAAAGCCGAATCTTTGAAATACTCGCCTCCAGCAACCACACGATGTCCGACACCCGTGATTTCATCATAACTTGCAATAATGTCCATAGAGATAAGATCGTCTAAGAGAATCTTAACAGCTACAGTGTGATCTGGAATATCTTTTGTTTCTGATTTTGTTTGTCCATTAAATTTTACTGTAGAGACACTATCAACAAGACCAATACGTTCAATAAGTCCTTTTGCAATAACTTCTTCTTCTGGCATGTTGTATAATTGCCATTTCAGACTTGAACTTCCTGCATTAATAGAAATAGTTTTCGCCATAAATTTACCTCTAAAACGCTTTCATGTTATATCCCTATTCTATCACAATTTTTTAAAAATTCATATTATCAACCTTCCAATTTTGGAATTTTTCAATAAAATCAGTCAATGCTTCTCGACTTTGCAAGTCAGAAAGTGGATAAACAAAGGTTTCTGGTGTATGCTCAGCTTGTTTTTTCAATACAAAAATTGATTTTGCATTCGCAGCATTTCCAAAAATAGATTCTGGTAAAGTAATCACGGCAATAATGTCCGCATAATCTTTCAACCATTGTTTCAATAAATCACTTTGCTTGCTTGTCAAAAGACTAACTGGTGCCAAAAAGACTGCAATACCATCTTTTTTGAGGTATTTTAAAGACTGTTCCATCAATAAATGGTGGGCATAGGTATGTTCATCAGAACTTGCCACTTTGTAGCGCTTAGCAATCTCATCATTAGGATAAAAACCGACTGGCAAATCACTAATAATCACGTCACTCTCTTTTAGAATCTGTGGACGTACAGCATCTTCTTGAATAAATTGCGCCTTGGAATCCATTACTTCTGCGATACTTGCTGACAAGTCAATCAACAAATCATCAACTTCAATACCAAGGTAATTCAATTCTTTAGAAGAATTATTTAACAAAGTTTGAGCAAGATTTCCTGTCCCGCTACCAATTTCCAAAAGGTCTAAGCTGTCTGAATCTGTCAAGTTCTCAATCAAGAACATCAAGATAAAACCGATAGCATCTGGTGTAAATTGATGGTTAGCTTGCAATTGCTCTGTTTGACCAGCTTTGATAAAAATAAATTGGAAAGCGCGACGCCATTCCTCTTTTGTTAATTCAAGCTGACGTAATTTTTCATTATTAGCAGCAACTTCTTTGCTAGCACCTTCAGCTCCTAAATAATACGAATTTTGCTCAATAAGAGCGTCATAAATATGAGTTTTTAGCTCATTTTCGATTAATTGGATATTTTCTAAAATCAGCTCATAGGCTGTTTCAATTTTTTCAAAATTCATCTTATCCTCCGCAACCCTATCATATCAAAAAACGCCCGAAATGAAAAGAAAGCCCTAATTAGCTTCCTTTTTACTCACATTTTCTTTCTTAATATCTTGGAAAGTATAATCAAAGGATTGATGGTTAGTCAATTTTATGACAACGTGCAATTGTTTATCTTGAAGGTCATAATTGGCTGTCCCTTTATCAAAAGTTATTTGACCTGTTGTTTCTTTGGCTAGGTCTTTTGTTAGTTCAGCCATCAAATATGCCTGATTGGCGGATATCTGTGCTTGGTGTTGTCTTTCCATCGCCACAACACGTCCTAAATAAAATTGTAAAACCAAAGCAAAAATCGCTGCCATAAGTAAAGCATACAGCAAAATACCTGCCTTAACTGGTCGTTTCAAAAGTGTAAACAAACGTTCTCTCCAAACCATTCTTTAAATTTAGTGTAATTGTTACAGTCTGCCCCGTTCTGGAAATACTAGAAGACTTTAAGCCAAACATCATGGGTTGATAGCCTTGACCCGATGCATTAGTCTTTCGGAAATCATCTGTTTTTGATTGCCCAAAGGCTAATTTCTGATTTGACTTTGTAACATACATTTTATTATCTTCAACTCTGTCCAGCTGACAACCAACAAGTTCTGAACGCATTTGCTGTGAAAACAAAAGCCAATCTTCCTCTTGGTTTTCAGATAAATAATGCACATTTGTCGAAATAGAATGCGTTAAACCATTATAAACAAGGATAGCTCCCGAAATAACCAGCAAAGATACCAAACATTCTAAAAGCGTAAAAGCTTTTAAGCTAGTCTTTCTTAACATGTAATATCTCGCTCTTTTCTTCATAGATATAAATCTCGCCATCCTTTTTGATAATCTCAACGTCAACACCATTCAACTTCAAATGATTTTGCCCCGTCTGTACCGCCATTGTTGCCACATTAAGTGCTTCTTGCTGATGTAAACTTTCTTGCATCTGATGTCTACTTTTATTAATTTCTCCTATCACAAGACTCGTAATCATAGCCAGCAATCCCAACGCTATCAAACTTTCAAGGAGTATGTATGCTTTTAGTTTCTGTCTTTTTATAGCGACCACTTCCTAAATATAATTGATATTTAACATGTTTAGTTGACGTCTGAAACGTTAACTTAGCTAAAGAAGAATTTCCACCATTTTTATCAAAAATAACTTGACTGGTTTTATCTACTGTAATCTCTTGCGGAACCGCTACCTCTGTTATGCCATTTGAGATTTTTTCTGATGAGACTACCAAAGTCAGACTTTCCTGCTTAGTATTAGCTAACTTTTGTGTGTCACGATATAGATTTTCAAACGATAAAAAGAAAAGTTTTTCTTCTACGTTTTGAAAAATGCCACTCACTGACCCTGATAACATCATAATAATGAAACAAGAAACTCCTAAGGTCAATAAACTTTCTAAAAGCGTAAAGGCTGAAATAGTCTTATTTTTTAGCTTCATTGTAAGTTTTGGCTTGCTCAGATGTGATATAACCAACATCAACCAAATCATCAACAGTCGGTTTATCACCTGTTTTTACTTCGTAAAGGTCCATTTGACTTTCAACAACTTTGACTACTGCGGCATCTCCTTTTTCACGAACAACATCTTTTTGTTTGCTCAAATTTGGTACAAACAGCAACATTAAAACACTGATGATAAGAAGTACAATCAACATTTCCACAAGTGTGAAAGCGGGTGCAGTTTTCTGACGTAATTTTTTCCAAATCTTTTTCATTAAAAATTTCCTCCCATATTTTGATACATTGGTAACAACATTGCGACATAAATTAAGACAATAATCAAAGCCACAAAGACAAAAACAAGCGGTTGAATCAGCTGAGTTGCTTGTGTTAATTTGCTAAAAAAGCTCTGCCATGTTTCTTCAGCATAGATATCCAATTCACGTCCAAGTTTTGACTTAACCTCACCATATTCAATCATTAAGCTCAACTCTCGCAAGAAAAAAGGATAATCCAAAACCTTTTGATGAAAAGCTTGTCCCGAAAGAAGGGCTTCTTCCATATCCTTGCCAATTTCTTGAAATAAACGTGATTTTTGCCTTTGCATAATCGCTACAATTTCCATCAATTCGATACCTTGCCCAATCAAATTGCCCCACTCACGCGCATAGTATGCTGTCAAATACAACCGCACGTAACTTCCGATAAACGGCACCTGACTTATCCGCGTGAATAAATCAACTCGTGACATTCGTTTGGCGTAAAGCACTGCAACACCAAGTGACAAGGCAAGCAACAGAAAACTCAATAAGAAAATTGTCGGAAAATGAGTAATTATCTGTGTGGCTACATTTTGTCCTTCCAACTGTGGCAATAGATAATTCTTCAATCCCATCATAATCAAGATAAGAAATAGCAGCAAAATCAATGGATACGTCGCCACCTCGACCAATTTCTTTCTGACAACTGTCATGCTAGAAAGGTATGAATCAATTTTCAACAAACTTTTCTGGCTATTTCCGTGAACATCAGCCAAAGCAATTTGTGTAACAATATTGTCCGAAAAACCTAAATCAGCCATCATCACTGCTAAACTAGCACCATTTAGCAAACTTTTCTGCATTTGTTCCACATAGATTTCCGCCAACAGCTGACTTCTTCGAAGAAATGAGACGATTTCAGTCAGATTAAAGCCACTGGCAAAAAGATTATTAAAAAGTTGAATAACCTTACGTTGCTTCTTAAAGGGTAATTTTTTCGATTTTTGCTTGTTCAACTGTGATATGTCCGTCTTTAGCAAGACTTTCAATCTTTCGATTCCACTCCTCTGGTCGGTGACTCTCAAAGTCTTTTTTAGCAAAATCAATCACACCTCCTCCGCCAATTAACCGTTGATAAACAACAGCGCGTAAACTATTCTCAAGTTCCTGCTTACTAATGCCCAATTCCAGTAAACGCGCATAAACCCCTGGGATGCTTTTAGCATGAATCGTTGAAAACACAATCGTCCCTGTCAAACTTGCCCGAATCACTGCACGCGCCGTTTCACTATCACGAATTTCTCCAATAATCAGAATATCTGGTCTATGACGAAGTGATAATTTTATCAACTCATCATACGTCGTCCCAATATCATTATTTACCTGCAATTGCAGCATTTTCTCTTGTTTGATTTCTACAGGGTCCTCAATCGTGATAACTTGCTTGTCAGGGAATTTTTCACGAACCAATTGATACATGAGAGTGGTTTTCCCACTCCCTACTGGTCCGGAAAAAAGGTATAGCCCCCTATTATCAATAGCTTCTAGAATATTTCTCATCCCATCAAACCAATATTGCAAGTCATGACGCCCAGAATAAAGCAAACGAATGACTAAACTTTCTCGCCCACGATAATCACCGACACTAGATAAACGAAGCGACATCTCTTCACCATCTGAAAACTCATAATCACAAGAGCCCAACTGACTACGCCTCTTCTCACCAACATTCATTCCAGCTACAAATTTAAAATGACTAATTAAGCTAACCATCTGCTCTGTCGCAAAATATTCAACAAATTCTCGCTTATCACCCACCCGTTGGTAGACCTCGTAGCAATCCTCTCTAGGCAGAATATAAATATCTTGAGCATCAACCTCAACAGCATTCTTAATCAGTTTTTTGGCTAAATCCTGAACCATCACAACCTCCTTCACTATATTATTCGAAATAAAATAGCCTTATTTAACCATTTCACAAAAAAATCGTGGACAAATTGTCCACGATTAACTATTTTAATTTACAATTTGAAGGTCTTGGGCTTGGTTCATCATTTTGTCCCTTAAAAGGAAATAACCCTTCTGGCAATTCTTGACCATCTTTAAGCATTAAAATCGAATGGTATTGCTGCAAATAGTCGCCACAATTTTCACACCAACGCTGCTCAGCATTATCCCAAAAAGCAGCTTGAAAATTATCATGGCATTTACAGCTTGGCAAGCTTGTCTTCAGAGACAGCCACTCTGTTTTGTAGAATGAGAAGGCATCCTCAAAATATTCAAAACGTTTTTCTTCAATAATATCTTTTTTCCAGCCTTTCAAGAACCACCACGGTTCCCAATCCCCATACATTTTTATCACTTGATACATTTTAATACACTTCCTTATGGGATTTATTATATAAAAATTAAAAGCATTTTAAAAAGATTTTGCTTATTTAGAACTATTATCATCAACACAAAGTAATAATAACAAGCAAAAAGGTCTGAGATTATCCTCTCAGACCTTTTCATTTATTAGCATAAAATGTGAATAATGATTATTCAGCATCTGTTGAAACAGTTGCTTCAACTGTTTCTGCTTCTTCACTTGTTTCAAGTTCATTAACAGCTTGTGGTTCAAGGTTACGGTAACGTGCCATACCTGTACCAGCTGGAATGATTTTACCAATGATAACATTTTCTTTAAGACCAAGAAGATGATCTTTCTTACCACGGATTGCAGCATCTGTAAGAACACGAGTTGTTTCTTGGAATGATGCAGCTGATAAGAATGAGTTAGTTTCAAGCGAAGCTTTTGTAATACCCATAAGCACTGGACGTGATGTTGCAGGAATACCACCAGAGATAACAACATCTTTGTTAGCATCTGTGAAGTCTGCAATATCCATAAGTGTACCTGGGAGAAGATCTGTATCACCTGGATCCATGATACGAACTTTACGAAGCATTTGACGAACCATTACTTCGACGTGTTTATCACCGATTTCTACCCCTTGGCTACGGTAAACTTTTTGTACTTCAGCAAGAAGGTATGTTTCAACTGATAATGTATCACGAACTTCAAGGAGACGTTTAGGTTGGATTGAACCTTCAGTAAGTGGAGCACCACGGTGTACTTCGTCACCAACAGCAACTTTCATACGAGCTGTAAATGGTACGACGTATTCACCTGTACCAGTCTTACCTTGAACGTAAACTTTCTTAGTGCGTGTAGCAGCATCTTCTTCGATGTCAACAACAGTACCTTTAACTTCTGCGATAACAGCTTCCCCTTTAGGGTTACGTGCTTCAAAGATTTCTTGGATACGAGGAAGACCTTGTGTGATATCGGTATTTGACGCAACACCACCCGTGTGGAAGGTACGCATTGTAAGCTGTGTACCAGGTTCACCGATAGATTGAGCGGCAATCGTACCAACTGCTTCACCAACTTCAACTGCATCACCTGTTGCAAGGTTGACACCATAACAGTGACGGCAGACACCATGACGTGTGTTACATGTAAATACTGAACGGATTGTTACTTCTTCAACGCCAGCTTTAACAATTTCAGCTGCCATATCTTCAGTAATCAATACATCTGGACCAACGATAACTTCGCCAGTTTCAGGATGTTTAACAGATTTCTTAGTGTAACGACCAACAAGACGTTCTTCAAGAGTTTCTGTTACTTCTTTACCGTCAGTAATAGCACTGATAACAAGACCACGGTCAGTTCCACAATCGTCTTCACGAATGATAACGTCTTGGGCAACGTCAACCAAACGACGAGTAAGGTAACCAGAGTCGGCAGTCTTAAGGGCTGTATCGGTCATACCTTTACGAGCACCGTGAGTTGAGAAGAACATTTCCAAGACAGACAAACCTTCACGGAAGTTAGACAAGATAGGCAATTCCATGATACGTCCGTTAGGAGCAGCCATCAAACCACGCATACCGGCAAGTTGTGAGAAGTTAGAGATGTTACCACGAGCTCCTGAGTCCATCATCATAACGATAGGGTTCTTAGGATCTTGTGTTTCAATCAGACGTTGTTCAAGTTCTTCTTTAGCTTCACGCCATGTTGTTGTAACAGCAACATAACGGTCATCATCAGTCATCAAACCACGACGGAAGGCTTTGTTAATTTGTTCAACTTTGCTGTGAGCTGCATCGATAATTTCTTGTTTGTTATCGATAACTGGGATATCGGCGATACCCACTGTCAAACCAGCAAGAGTTGAATGATAGTAACCAAGGTCTTTCAAGCGGTCAAGGAATGCTGATGTTTCTGTTGTACGGAAACGTTTAAAGATTTCCGCAATGATATTTCCAAGATTTTTCTTCTTGAATGGTACATTGATTTCCAAGCTGTCAATTGCAGATTGAATATCTTGTCCTGGTGCCAAGAAGTATTTATCTGGAGTTTTTTCAGTTAAGTTAGCATTGTTTGGTTCTTGAAGGTAAGGTAAATCTTCAGGCATGATGTCGTTAAAGAGAATTTTACCTACAGTTGTAACCATGATTTTATGTTTTTGTTCGTCAGTCCATGGTTTGTTTGGCATGCTATCAACTGCAATACCTACACGAGTGTGCAAGTGAACATAACCATTACGGTAAGCCATAACAGCTTCATCACGGTCTTTGAAGACCATACCTTCACCTTCACGTCCTGGTTCTTCCATAGTTAGGTAGTAGTTACCAAGAACCATATCTTGAGATGGTGTTACAACTGGTTTACCATCTTTAGGGTTAAGGATGTGTTCTGCGGCAAGCATAAGAAGACGTGCTTCTGCTTGTGCTTCTTCTGAAAGTGGTACGTGGATGGCCATTTGGTCACCATCGAAGTCGGCATTGTAGGCTTCACATACAAGTGGGTGAAGACGAAGTGCTTTACCATCGATAAGGACTGGTTCAAAGGCTTGGATACCTAAACGGTGAAGAGTCGGTGCGCGGTTAAGAAGTACTGGGTGTTCTTTGATAACATCTTCAAGAATATCCCAGATACGTTCATCTCCACGTTCAACCATACGTTTAGCTGCTTTAACGTTACCAGCGTAGTCACGTGCAACAATTTCACGCATTACAAATGGTTTGAACAATTCGATAGCCATTTCACGTGGCACACCACATTGGTACATTTTAAGTGTTGGACCAACGGCGATAACTGAACGTCCAGAGAAGTCAACACGTTTACCAAGCAAGTTTTGACGGAAACGACCTTGTTTACCTTTAAGCATGTGGCTCAAAGATTTAAGTGGGCGGCTACCAGGACCAGTGATTGGACGACCACGACGACCATTGTCGATAAGAGCATCAACGGCTTCTTGCAACATACGTTTTTCGTTTTGCACGATGATACCAGGGGCATTCAATTCAAGCAAACGAGCCAAACGGTTGTTACGGTTGATAACACGACGGTAAAGGTCATTCAAGTCAGATGCTGCAAAACGTCCACCATCCAATTGAACCATTGGACGAAGATCTGGTGGAATAACTGGCAAGATGTTAAGTACCATCCATTCTGGTTTGTTACCAGATTTTTGGAAGGCATCTAAGACATCCAAACGACGAACAGCTTTGATACGTTTTTGACCTGTTGCTGTTTTAAGTTCTTCTTTAAGCTCAGCAATTTCAGCTTTCAAGTCAACACGTTTAAGAAGATCTTGAATAGCTTCAGCACCCATTTTAGCAACAAATGAGCCTTGTCCGTATTCTTGTAATTTTTCACGATATTCGCGCTCAGTCAAAAGTGATTTTGCTTCAAGCGGAGTATCTTTTGGATCGATAACCACATAAGCAGCGAAGTAAATAACTTCTTCAAGCGCACGTGGGCTCATGTCAAGAGTAAGACCCATACGTGATGGAATACCTTTGAAGTACCAGATGTGTGATACTGGAGCTTTCAATTCGATGTGTCCCATACGTTCACGACGAACTTTAGCACGTGTTACTTCAACACCACAGCGGTCACAAACAATTCCTTTATAACGAATACGTTTATATTTACCACAAGCACATTCCCAGTCTTTTGTTGGTCCAAAGATAACTTCATCAAAGAGACCTTCACGTTCTGGTTTGAGCGTACGATAGTTGATTGTTTCAGGTTTCTTAACTTCACCATAAGACCATGAGCGGACTTTACTTGGTGAGGCTAATGTGATTTGCATACTTTTAAAACGATTTACGTCAACCACTAGTTTTACCTTTCTTTATTGTTCTTTTGAAAATAGCAGAGCTACTCTCTAACTTGTCATGACTTACATTTTTTGTAAGGCATTATTTATCGTTATAGGATTCATTCAAACAATCCGACTAGGAAGGGCAAATTCAACCTGCTCTTCCTAAATCCAAATTGTTAATTCCTAATTATTTATTTTCTTCTGCAGAAACTTCAGCTGTTTCAGTTTCTTGTTTTTGACGAGCTTTTTCAAGATCATCAACGTGCATAACGTCGTCGTCTTCACCTTCATCAAGGTCACGAAGTTCTACTTCGTTGTCATCCTCATCAAGCACACGCATATCAAGACCAAGTGATTGCAATTCTTTAACAAGAACTCGGAATGATTCTGGTACACCTGGTTTTGGAATTGGTTTACCTTTAGTGATGGCTTCATAAGCTTTAAGACGTCCTGTCACATCATCTGACTTGTAAGTCAAGATTTCTTGAAGAACATTTGATGCACCATAAGCTTCCAAAGCCCAAACTTCCATTTCACCGAAACGTTGTCCACCAAATTGTGCTTTACCACCAAGAGGTTGTTGTGTAACAAGTGAGTAAGGACCAACTGAACGAGCGTGAAGTTTATCATCAACCATGTGGTGAAGTTTGATCATGTACATGATACCAACAGAGACACGGTTATCAAATGGTTCACCTGTACGTCCATCATAAAGAACTGTCTTAGCATCGCTATCCATACCAGCTTCACGGACAGTATCCCAAAGGTCTTCAGAAGTTGCCCCGTCAAAGACTGGAGTTGCAATGTGAATACCAAGGTTACGAGCAGCCATACCAAGGTGAAGTTCCATAACTTGTCCGATGTTCATACGAGATGGCACCCCAAGAGGGTTCAACATGATATCAACTGGAGTTCCGTCTGGAAGATATGGCATGTCTTCAACTGGAACGATACGAGAAACAACCCCTTTGTTTCCGTGACGACCGGCCATTTTATCTCCGACTTTGATTTTACGTTTTTGTGCAATGTAAACACGAACAAGCATGTTAACACCTGATTGCAATTCGTCACCATTAGCACGAGTAAAGATTTTAACGTCACGAACGACACCATCTCCACCGTGTGGTACACGAAGTGATGTATCACGTACTTCACGAGATTTATCACCAAAGATTGCATGAAGAAGACGTTCTTCAGCAGAAAGGTCTTTTTCACCTTTAGGTGTTACTTTACCTACAAGGATGTCACCTTCTTTGACCTCAGCACCAATACGGATAATACCCATTTCGTCAAGGTCTTTAAGAGCTTCTTCACCAACGTTTGGAATTTCGCGAGTGATTTCTTCAGGGCCTAACTTAGTATCACGTGTTTCTGATTCAAATTCTTCCAAGTGAACAGATGTATAAACATCTTCTTTAACAAGACGTTCGCTCATGATAACGGCATCTTCATAGTTGTAACCATCCCATGTCATGTAGGCAACAATTGGGTTTTGACCAAGCGCCATTTCACCTTTTTCCATAGAAGGTCCATCAGCAATGAAGTCACCTTTTTCAACAATATCACCAACTTTAACAAGTGTACGTTGGTTGTATGCTGTACCTGAGTTTGAACGACGGAATTTAGTAATGTGGTAAACATCAAGCGAACCATCTTCACGACGAACTTCAACTTTTTCGGCATCTGAGAAGACTACACGTCCATCATGTTTAGCGATAACAGCAGCACCTGAATCATGGGCAGCTTGATATTCCATACCAGTACCAACATATGGTGCATGTGGATCAATCAATGGCACCGCTTGACGTTGCATATTGGCTCCCATGAGGGCACGGTTTGAGTCATCGTTTTCAAGGAAAGGAATACATGCTGTCGCAACGGCAACTACCTGTTTAGGAGAAACATCTACGAAGTCAACGATGTTTGATGGGAATTCTTGGTTATTACCTTGGTGACGTCCCATAACGATTTCTTCAGCGAATGTTCCATCTTCGTTAAGTTTTGAGTTAGCTTGCGCTACTGTGTATTCATCTTCTTCATCGGCAGTCAACCAAACAATTTCGTTTGTAACCACACCTGTAGCACGGTCAACTTTACGATATGGTGTTTGGATGAAACCATATTTGTTAAGGTGTCCGTATGTTGACAAGTTATTAATCAAACCGATGTTAGGTCCTTCAGGAGTTTCAATCGGACACATACGACCATAGTGAGTGTAGTGCACGTCACGAACTTCATAACCAGCACGGTCACGAGTCAAACCACCAGGTCCTAAGGCTGACAAACGACGTTTGTGAGACAACTCAGAAAGTGGGTTGTGTTGGTCCATGAACTGTGACAATTGAGAAGAACCAAAGAATTCTTTAACAGCCGCAGTTACAGGACGAATATTAATGATTTGTTGTGGTGTCAACACTTCATTGTCTTGAACTGACATACGTTCGCGAACATTACGTTCCATACGAGCAAGACCAATACGGAATTGGTTAGCAAGCAATTCACCAACGGCACGAATACGACGGTTACCAAGGTGGTCGATATCATCAACTTTACCTAAACCTTCAGCAAGGTTAAGGAAGTATGACATTTCAGCCAAGATATCTGCTGGTGTAAGAGCACGCGCTTTATCATCAGGATTTGCATTACCTACGATTGTAACAACGCGGTCTGGGTCAACTGGTGACACAACTTTGAATTTTTGAAGAACAACAGGTTCAGTGACAACTGCGTAATCATTTGGTGTGTAAACAAATTTGTTAAGGTCACCATCCAATTGATCAGCAATTGAATCAATCACGTCACGTGTCATTACTGTACCAGCTTCAACAAGGATTTCACCAGTTTCAGCGTCAACCAAGTTTTCAGCAATAGTTTGGTTCAAGAGACGAGTCTTGATGTTAAGTTTTTTATTGATTTTGTAACGACCAACAGCAGCCAAGTCATAACGACGTGGGTCAAAGAAACGAGCTACAAGCAAGCTACGTGAGCTGTCAGCTGTTTTTGGTTCACCTGGACGAAGACGTTCATAAATTTCTTTAAGTGCTTCGTCAGTACGTGAATCTGCTGGGTTTTTATGAATATCTTTTTCGATTGTGTTACGAACAAGTTCGCTATCACCAAAGATATCCATGATTTCATCATCACCTGAGAAACCAAGCGCACGTACAAGTGTTGTAAATGGAATTTTACGTGTACGGTCAATACGTGTGTAAGCAATATCTTTTGAATCTGTTTCTAATTCAAGCCATGCTCCACGGTTAGGGATTACAGTTGAACCATAACCAACTTTACCGTTTTTATCAACTTTATCGTTGAAATAAACACCAGGAGAACGAACCAACTGAGAAACGATAATACGTTCACCACCATTGATGATGAAAGTACCCATTTCAGTCATGATTGGGAAATCACCGAAGAAAACTTCTTGAGTTTTGATTTCTCCTGTTTCTTTATTAATCAAACGGAAGGTTACAAAAATAGGTGCTGAATAAGATGCATCGTGGATACGAGCTTCTTCAAGCGTATACTTAGGCTCTTTTAATTCGTAACCAACAAATTCAAGCTCCATAGTATCCGTAAAGTTTGTAATCGGAAGTACATCTTCAAAAACTTCTCTTAATCCATTATCCAAGAAGTCTTTAAAAGAATCCGTTTGAATTTCAATCAAGTTAGGTAAATCAAGAACTTCCTTGATTCTTGAAAAGCTACGACGTGTACGGTGTTTTCCGTACTGAACTTCATGTCCTGCCAAGTTTTTTACTCCTTCATTAAAATACAGAGGCCTATAAACTCCATCATAACCACAATTCTTTTCAAACTAATTATCAACTAGTTGACAAGAACAATCATTACTTTTTCATTTTGGCCGTTTTAGTTAGGCTGTTTATTAAAACACCCCGCCAAGTGTGTCGTTAATGTGAATTTTTAGAATCTTTAAATATAGGTTACAACTCCTATTTTTTCTAAAATTAGGCACAAAAAGAGCAGCTAAATCTGACCAGTGAAAGTTTGATTTAACTGCTGTAAACCTTAGTTGGACAATATTTCAACTAAAGCAGACGACAAATAGTTGTTAATATTATACCTTATTTTTTCAATTTTTGCAAGTATTTTAGTTGCTGCTACTTGTTGTAATTGATGAATTACTCAATAGACTTTCCCAAGCTTTTGTATAGTCGCTATCTGTACCTCCAATAGCAAATTTATAAGTCATCGTACCAGCTCCATTCTTAGCCCAATAACTTGTAGTCGTCTCACCACTCACCGTAAGTGAACGTCCATTGACTGTTACTGTACCAGGCTGTAATCCTGTTGCTTTTAGTACTGTTGACTTAATAACACTTGAAGACAGGCTATATTTCTTATCAACACCCAAAATACTAGAATCAGCATTATAAATAGCATTAACCAAGTAAGCCATATATTGCGCATTATAAGTATGCCCTGCAGCATCTGGCAATGAGGTATTATCATCATTACCTGCCCAACCACCAAGTGTCACTTTAGGCGTTGAAAGCATCAACCAGACATCCGTATAGTTATCAGTTGTACCAGTTTTACCTGTCCAATCTGCGCTAGCAGCTGTCGCATTTAAGCTCTTCAAATCCGCATAGAATTTTGTCGTACCACCACCAGTGATAACCTCTTTTAGCAATTGATTTAGAATGCTAGCTGTCGCTTCAGAGAAGACACGTACAGGATTGGCTTTGTGTTGATAAATTACATTACCTTGGCTATCTGTGATGCTATCAACCATGTAACCTTTCATGTAAACACCGCCATTGGAAATCATTTGGTAGGCATTTACTTGTTGAAGGACTGTCGTTTCAATTCCTCCACCTAGAGGTAAACTTTCAATCGAATAATCATCAATGTCATAGCCCATTTTTGTCATGTAAGATTCAACATCAACATTGTCATTTAACAACATTTGGTAAGTCCAGTAAGCTGGAATATTCCATGAGGTATCTAACGCTTCCTGAAGTGTAACCATAGCTGTTCCTTCTTCACTACCATGCATAATGGATTGCCCACTAGAGAAGGTCGTTGGATAGTTTGACAACATACTTGCACTACCTAAAAGTCCTTGATCAATAGCAATACCATAAGCAATAATCGGCTTAATACTTGATCCTGGTGAACGAGCGGTATCAAACGCATGGTTATTTTGGTTTGTTGAATAATCACGACCACCGATAAATCCTAAGATAGCTCCTGTCGAATTATCCATCAAAACATTACCAACCTCAACTGTTTGAGAGCTACCTTGATCAAGCGTGCTACCATATTGCGCTACCGCATTTTGCATAGCAGTATAAGCTTCTTTATCAATCGTTGTTTTAATAGTATATCCACCCTGTTGCAAAGCTTCCAAAGCGAGTTTTTGGTAAGATTCCTTCGTTGAATCATTTTTCAATTCTTGCTCAGAAACACCATTTTGCTCAACAAGATAATCATACATAATATCTTGCGCTTCTTCCAAAACAGCATAATAAAGGAAATCATGTTCACTTGTTGTCGTAGACTCAGATTGAATGAAATCTTGGCTAATATCGTAAGCCTTGTACTCGTTATACTCATCTTTTGTCAAATAGCCTGCACGATACATATTGTAAAGAACATCTTGTTGACGAGATATACCATAAGCCATATCTTCCTCATCTTTCAGCTGACCAGCAGCTGTGTACGGAGAATAGACGATAGGACTCTGTGGTAAACCTGCAAGGAAAGCAGCTTGTGGAATGGTTAAATCTTTTGCTGAAACACCAAAAATTCCTTGAGCAGCTTCTTCAATCCCTGCAATATTTTCCCCTTTATTGTTACGACCAAATGGAGAAACATTAAGATAATCCGTCAAAATCTCATCCTTGCTCAAATAACGCTCAAGCGCCAAAGCATAGATAATTTCACGTGATTTACGTTTAAAAGTTGGGTCATCTCCCAAAATTTGTTGTTTAATCAATTGTTGCGTAAGGGTTGAACCACCACTTGTCTCACCCAAACCAAGCACTGAAGCCAAGGTTGCACGAAAAACAGCCTTTGGCACAACACCATCGTGATTTTCAAAATTTTCATCTTCTGTTGCAATAATAGCCTTCTTGACATTATCTGAAATATCATCGCTACCAACAGGAGTTCGCAACAAATCCGTATCAATACTTGCAATCGAACTACCATCAGAATACGACATCTCTGAAATTCTTGACAAAGATGACACCTTATTAATTAACGTTTCCTTACTTGGAACTTTCACAGAATCAATCTGGCTGGCGAGATAACCAAATGCCATCCCTGCTCCCAACATACCAAACAGAATGATAATAATATAAAAAAAGTCAGTTAATAATTTAACGGTTCTTAAAACAACTGAACCCAAATCTATCAAACTAAGTTTCTGGTGATTTGTCTTTCTCTTTTTCTTATTTCTCTTTAACATTCTAATACCTCGATATTATTATACCAAACTTTGATAAAGCTTGCATAGAAGTACAGCTTTTTGATATAATAGCCTGTAAACCACAATATACATGAGGAAAATTGAGTGATTGTAATCTAAAATCAAACTCACCTCAAAATTTTAAGTAAGGAGAAAGCTCGTGAACATATTCGAAGAACTCAAAGAACGTGGCTTAGTTTTTCAAACGACTGATGAAGAAGCCCTTGTCAAAGCATTAACAGAAGGGCAAGTATCCTATTATACTGGTTATGACCCTACAGCTGATAGCTTGCACCTTGGTCACTTGGTTGCTATTTTGACTTCACGTCGCCTTCAATTGGCAGGACATAAACCATATGCTCTCGTCGGAGGAGCTACAGGACTTATCGGTGACCCATCATTTAAAGATGCTGAACGCAGCCTTCAAACAAAAGAAACTGTTGACGGATGGGTAACTAAAATCCAAAACCAACTATCACGTTTCCTTGATTTCGAAAATGGTGACAACAAAGCCGTCATGGTTAACAACTACGATTGGTTTGGAAATGTCAGCTTCATCGACTTCCTACGTGATGTCGGTAAATACTTTACTGTCAATGCCATGATGAGTAAAGAATCTGTTAAAAAACGTATCGAAACAGGAATTTCTTACACTGAATTTGCCTACCAAATCATGCAAGGTTACGATTTTTATGAATTAAACGATAAATACAACGTTACATTGCAAATTGGTGGTTCAGACCAATGGGGAAATATGACTGCAGGTACAGAATTATTACGCCGTAAAGCTGATAAAACAGGTCACGTCATGACTGTGCCACTTATCACTGACTCAACAGGTAAAAAATTCGGTAAATCCGAAGGTAACGCTGTTTGGCTTGATGCAGAAAAAACATCACCATACGAAATGTACCAATTCTGGCTCAATGTTATGGATGACGATGCTGTTCGTTTCTTGAAAATCTTCACATTCCTTTCATTGGAAGAAATCGCTGAAATTGAAAAAGAATTTAACGCTGCTCGCCATGAACGTTTAGCTCAAAAAATCTTAGCACGCGAAGTTGTCACTCTTGTCCACGGTGAAGAAGCTTACAAAGAAGCTCTTAAAATCACTGAACAACTCTTTGCTGGAAATATCAAGAGTCTTTCTGCCAAAGAACTTAAACAAGGACTTAACAACGTTCCTAACTACGCTGTTCAAGCTGATGACAACCTCAGCATCGTTGAAATCCTTGTTGCTGCTAAAATCTCTTCATCAAAACGTCAAGCACGTGAAGATGTTCAAAACGGTGCTATCTATATCAACGGTGAACGTGTTCAAGACTTAGATTACACACTTTCAGACGCTGATAAAATTGATAACGAACTCACTGTTATCCGTCGCGGTAAGAAAAAATACTTCGTACTGGACTTTAGCTAACCATATACTAGCATAGAACCCTTGGAACGTTGATATTATAGGATTTCTGGAAAAACCTATCTCCTTACATTTTTACTTATTTTTATCAAAAGTCCACAAAAAGGGGAGTAAATTTTAACGAGTTCAGCAGGCAAGAAACTAGCACCCAAAAGGTGCTTTTTTAGTTTGGCTGTTATCTTACTGATAATTACATTATATCAAAAAAGAGCATTGAGCTTGTGGGCTACAACTCTCCTTAATCGGCTAGACTATATAAGCCTACTGTATTTTTACAGTTCGCCTTTCTCTGCTTTTTCTCTTACTTATCTCAGCCCATATATCATAAATTAGCTCCCTGGCGAGTAACGAGCAATTAAAAAGAGATAATTATTACATTATCTCTACAAAATTAAGATGTTATCCCCATTTCAAATGCAAATATTTCTAAAATCCTGACTATTTTTTTATTCAAATTTTTCTTTGAAATACCTTGTAAATCAGCAATTTCATCTTCTGACAATCCTCTGACCCAATGGAGATAAAACAAATCTTTTAAATCATCATCTAGCATATCCAACGTATTCTCTACTGCCTTTTGTTGGTTCTCTAATGATTTTATACGTATATCACTATCAAACTGCGTTACAAGCCATTCTGTACGCCTATTAATTTGATTAGTCTTTGCTACCTGCCTATTGATATCACTAGGGGCGTGTTCTGTTTCTATCTCTAATTTACGTCTTGCAATTCTTCCAGGGATATGTCGATAATTTGAAAGTATTGAGTCTAACAAAACGATATTAGCTTTTGATAACATAGTCATCCTTTGAGTTTTGTTTTGATTGTTGTTCTGCTTTATGATATGCTTCAGCATAATTTTTGTCATTTAGTAGGCGTTGTTGCTGTTTATTTTCCAAGTATTCCCAATGACTAATAACATTGTAGTCATCACGTCTATAATCCCAGCGCCCGCCATTTTGGTCGTCTGTAAAACGTTCACGAAGATACTTAAACCGTACCACAGTATCATATTTTGGACTACCTTTAAAAATACGTTCGTCAAACTCTTCAAACTCTAATGTTTTTTCTTTTTTACTTGGTTGTTCTTGTTTAAGTTGTTCAAACTCTGGTGTAATGCTAGGGTATCCAGCATCCTTAATTGTTGTTAAAAGTTTTTTCAGCGTGTTAATACGTTCATCAATCTGCTGAGAATTCATACCATGATTATATAATTCAAGGTTAAATGTCTGATAACCTTGATCATTATCATCTGGTAGATAAACAAGCCCTAACCCCGCTACTTTTACTTGTCTCAATACTGCTAAATCTTCAGCATAACGAATATAATCAGGGTCATTTTCAAAAGCATTAGTATTTTTACTTTTTTGTTCACGGACTAATCTATCAATCCCCATATCATCTTTATATACGCTTTGAATTTTTAAGAGTTCATAATCAGAAAAATTGATAGACTCGTCTTTCAACATGTCTTTAACTTGGTTAGCGTCCATCATAGATAATTTCAAATCAAAATCCTGTCTGTTCAAGAGTTCAACTTGTGGATTATCAATAATAGGTTTTGCATTTGTATAGCGTTTTTTAATATCAAACATTTTAGCTTGTGCATTATTAATATTAAAATCTAAGTAACTACTTAGTCTTGATTTTAAAGCTTCTTGAGTCTTAATTGTAAAATCGCGGACAACTTGCTTGTCAGTCTGCCATACGGCATATTGTTTTAATTTATTCATTGCTTCAATATACTGCTCAATAATAGCTTTGTACTCTTCTGTACGGGTATAATTTAAAGATAACATATTTTTTTCTCCTTTGTTAGCAAAAACAAAAAGCACCTAAACACGTTGAAATAGTTTCATTACGTGCCTAGGTGCTTCCTCTTTTTGGCTATTTTATTTTTAATTTGTCTGTAACAGCCACATTAAACGGCTCTCCGTTCTTATATTCAATAAGAACCGAACCGAATAACGGTCGAACTACTTTATTTATTTTACCATTACTGACAAAATAAATCAAATCATCACTTGGTACTTCAATTGACCTCATAAAATATCTCCTTAAAATAATTTTATTACTCTTCCTCAATCGGCTTTGGTTGATAATGTAATTCATCATCTTCTAACATCATTGAGAAGCTTTCCAAACAATTGAAAACACTAAAAGCGATTGCTTCAAATTCTTCTTGTTTCTCTTCAGGAAGATAGCTCTTATAGTCTTTGGTCTGTAATAGCTCGGATAGCTCGCAAGTTTCTTCTACCTATGCTTTAAGTTCTGTTAATGTCATTGGTGCTGTTGTTTTGTTTGTGTTAGTCATATTAGTTACCTCTTTCATCTTTTGATTGTTTGTAGCTTCTTAACTTAATCCCCAGATAGCATTGCTTAAGCCCTCTAGTCCGTCTTGGATTTTGTCGGCGTTCCTGCCTTGTCTGTTCAAGCGTTCTAGGTCTCTAAAACTATTGTAAAGTGTTGCGGATAGCTTACAGATTTCTAGCGCTGTTTGTTCATCAAGTTTGTATCTTTCCTTGATAAACAGAACCGTATCGACCAGCTCTTCCACAAAAGCCATACTATTTCCGTGAATCATTTTCATGTCTTGTTTATCCATTTTCTTAATTTACCTTTCTAATTTTTCTTATTTTTTAATAAAACGTCTTGGGGTAGTTTTTGGTTAGTTTTTAGCTAACCCGCCAAACCCCTTATGTATCAAGGGTTTTTGGGGTCAGATTAGGGGTTAGTTTTACTTTTTACTTTTCTTTCTATAAGAGAGTATATATATATATTACTATTACTTACTTAATATATAATAACTAACCTACTAACCTATATAATAATAAAGTCAATAATACCAAGGGTTTGAGAGGGTTAGTAAAAGGGTTAGTAGTAAAAATTTTTAATAACCCAAACCATGAAAGCCGTTGATATTATAAGGTTTCTGGTCTGTGAAAAAGCTAACCCCGCTATTTTTCAATCAGTCCAATACCCCAAACACCTTTAACAAATCTATCACGGTGAAAGCCGTAAGGGTCTAGTGTGTCATAAAATCCTTTGGCTACTGTGCCATTCTTTGCTTTGTATTCATTGCCTGTGTTCCTTTCTAGTTCTAAGATAACTGCCTTGCTGAATTGTCCTAGTTTTGGCTTGTCTATACCCATGTCCTCAGCAAATTCTTTGAGCTTGTTACGAGCAATAAACATTGGAACGTGGTTAATCTCGTGCCATTTATTAGGGATATAAAAATTTTCTACCCAAACCTTAATATAGTCGTTGCTATTCTTGTATTCCGTTAACGTTTCCTGTACCGCTTTAGGCTCAATGAATTTGTCAAAATCAGCCATATTTAAAATCTGGAATAGTACCCATTCTAATAATGTTTTGTTTCTGATAAACTCGTCTTTGATTTCAGGGCGTTCTGTCTCACCGTTAAAATCAGCATTAAATGGAATAATGCATAAGCGCCGATACCAACCTGTAGTTTTGTTTCTAGCACTTGGTAAGTCGTTCCCTGAAAAGATACACAAGAGCTTAAAGCGTGCTTCTATTGGTTGCTTACCTTTCTTATTGACCTGTACAGGGTCACCGCTGACAATACTCATGAGGTCGGATACTTCATCAAGGTACTTATTAGATATGTCATCACCAATATTACATACTTTCCCCTCAAGTGCTCCTAGATAGAACTCTTTCCCGAATTGGTCTGGCTTTAGATTGCTTATGTTCTCTCTGCCTATTAAGTTTTCTAGCAAGGCTTGGAAAGTTCCCTTACCATTGTTACCGTCACCAACAAGCAACACCATTTTTTTACGTGTTCGGTTCGGATTGATAGCCTCATTCATGACCTGCCATAAGAGCGTTACAAGTTCTTTATCATTACAAGCCAACGTATCAAGCCATTTATCAAAATCAAACCAACCGCCTAAAATTGGCTTCTTGGCAAATGGATTGTAAGAAGTTTTAATCTTACTTGTAATAATGAATTTAGGGCTAAACTTCTCTAATTGCTTTGTCTTGATATTATACACGCCGTTAGCAACTGGAATATAGCGATAATCGCTTAGTGGTGGCTGTATTTTGGTTTCTGTACGGATATAAGCTATTAATTCATTGAAAAATCTATGAGAAGTCAGGCGGTTGTCATACTTTAACAACAATTTTCTAAAAATATCATCACTTGATACATAGTAACCTAGGTCTAAATGATAGATATACAACTTACTAACGTCACTAATTGTGCCCTCTCCAATAAAAGTAAAATGACAATGCTTTTTCAGTACTTTAGCAACTGTAGATACGTTAGGCTGTGGTGTGACCGTACGTTCGTTTTTTTGCCCCTCGTTAACAATATAGGCGTTTTCTTTTCGCCACGCGCTACCTAGCTGATACAATAAATTATATAGCTCTGCCATAGTTTTAGGTGGCTCTGTATCTCCTTGCTCCTCTGTGGTTGGTGCTGACAATGGTGTTTCAATGTCTGGCACTTTTTCGTCAAGCTGTTCTAAAAATTCGCTCATTCAGTTCCTCCTTGAAAATCGTATTAATGGTGTTTAGAAAGCAGGTATTAAGGTTATTGCTTTTGGTTAAGCTAGCATACAACTGTGTTATCTGCTCGTATGAATAGCCGTTTAGATAGAATAACTTAACAAAGGCTATCATATCTTCTGTACTAGATAGACCGTAAGCAATCCAATGGTACACAACACCATTAATAGCTAGTGGGCTTCCTGCTCTTTGCCTATTTAGGTATTCATGTTCTAACTCGTCTAATACGTCCGCTAGCTTGTCTTGTACGCTTGCTACCTGATAATCTCTAGCAACCTGCCAACCGTCCGCTAAATAGCTTTCTAGGTCGTCTGTGACGGTTACAGTTACCGTGATACCTTTATAGCTAAATGGCACTATATAAAAGTCTGGGGGTTGGTAGTAGGTCATTATGACATGGTTGTCTTTGGCTAGGGTTCGTGTGGGGTTGTCCTTTAGAAAGCCAAACAAAGGCAAAACTTGCTTATTGATTTGTAAATGAATTAGTTGATACATACTAACACCCCTTTCTCCGTTTCTTTTTCAACTTTTTAAGTCTTTTTTGTTCTTCTTGCTGTTCCAATGTAGGGCGACGGTCTTTATAATGCTTCTCATTGTGGTAATGTCCGCCACCTTGCGCTGGGTGTATATTATATCTTCCCATTATCCAACTCCTCTAAAAATTCAATAAGCCGTGGTATTTTTTTGTTCAATTACTCGTAAAACTGCTTGACTAGTGTTCAAATTATCATCAACCAAAGCCACAGTTGCTAACGTCTGTAGGTCATTTAATTCTGGTATAATGTCATCAATCATTTTTCTACTCCTAAAAATATTAAAACGTCATCAATTTTATAGAATACAGTGCGCGTGCCTTCGATTGGTGGCACGTATCGTTTTAAACCCGCCTGCTCCCACCGTTGCAACGTGTTAAAGCTAACAGATAAGTCTGTGCGTAACTCATCTTGTGTGATTAGTCCCAATGTTTTAGGCTTTGGCTTGGTGTAGGACTTTAGAAAACCAGATACCAGCTTCAGCACTTCCATTTTGAGACTTTCTTCACTCTCTCTACTCAAACTAAACATGCTTACGCCCCCTCTAACAGTTCCTTGATAAGTTGCTTATACTCTTCTGGTTCAGCATTTATTAGAACATTTAAGCGTTTTTGTTCGTCTTGTAATTGATTGTAGAAAGATTTAGCGCCGTCCAATAATTCAGCTTTATCTTCTGGGATAAAATAGCCACGATTGAAACCATGTCTAACACCAACAATAGGAATACCATACCTTGTGATTAGTTGGTTGATAATCTTCTGTACCGTTCTTTCCTCTAGTTTTAAAGTTAGGGCTATTTCTGCCCCTGTGATTGGATTTCCTGCCCCCACTTTGATTTGCCTTAACACGCGCTTATAATTTACTGGTAAGGTCATTGTTAGCACCTCCATATCGTTTTTAATTGTAATAGCGTCCTCTAAGTTGAATATAAGCCCCATACCGTTCTTTAATATGATTGTCAGGTATTTCTTCCTTAACCTCTTTTGGAGCTTCTACAGGCTTGATTTTGGCTATTTCAATACCAATTAGAATAAGAATAGCCATAAGCACCAACTGTGCCCATATTGGTAAATTAATTTCTTGATAAATCATGCTTTAACCTCTTCTTTCTTGCTTGATACCTGCTATTTTACCCATGAGAAATATTTTTTTATAAACTTCCCCTAAGCTATTTTCTTTCTGTGATTGACTTAAAATGGTACTGCCATAATAATTTAAATCACACTCTTCTTGTTCGGTTAAATCGCTATTATGAAAGTTACTCTGTAAGAACTCATCATAAAAATTACCGTGAAAACCTAGCTCTTCAATCCGTTTTAGTTCCATTGTGTTTTACCCCACTTTGCATTTAATTTTTACTATACATACCAATTATTCTGTAGTTTTAAGAGTTTCCGCTCTCTGTCTGGACACAAATGCCCGAATTTGTTATAATTCAAGCATAAAAATTTTTCTAAAACCCTTTTAATAATAGCTTGCCTGCTTTATTAATTTTGTTTTAGTTACATTCCTAAAGGCTTAAGTTTGGCGACTACTAAGCCTTTTTTCTTTGCTCTCATACACTTTGTGAGGGCTTTTTCTGTAAATAGTGATTAGTATTTTTAACAAGCCTAGTGATACGGCTTAATTTAATTTGTAGTGCTTGTAAATCATCAACATACTGAAGCTCTGACAATTGCTTCTGGATATTGTTAATAAAAGCCTCTTCTGCGTTCGTCATATTTCACCTCTTCTCTAGTCTTTAGCTACTAGCGTTACTCTTGCATTGTGTAAAGCAATCAGGACATTGTTAATCTGGTGTAAGCCCTCATGTAATTCTTCTAACGTGCTAGCGCTGTTATATAGGTCTATCATCTTGCTTTTGAGATAAGATAGGTCATCAGTTGGCTGTTGGGGTTGTGGTTGTGGTAATAGTGCCTGATGTTCGCCCATATCGTGAAAAGCGTTGATATATTTAGCGGTGAAAATAGCACCTTTTTGCCCTGTCATTTTGTGTTGGATAAACTCACAACCCTTTTTACTGATTTGATAGCATGGCAATGTTTTTCCGTTACGTCCTTTGTAGGTATCTTCTACCCAAAAATCAGTAGGGCGCAAAATTGCGCTTTGTAGATAACTGTTATATTCTCTAATATCTCGTAACAAATCTTTATGGTTCTTACCCGCCATTTCAGCGACTAGGCGACTATCTAAATATACAACTGTGTTTGTGGTGTTTTCATTTGTTGTGGTTTGTGGTGTGTTCATAGTTTCTTGCTCCCTCTTATAATTCAAAATAAATTTGTTTAATCGTTCCCTTATCAGTCGGCTTGGTGTGTGCCTGCCAACTTTCCAATGGCTAACTGCTTGTGGAGTTACACCTATTGCCTTTGCTATGGTTGTGTTATCCATACCATAAATCTCTTGGAACTCGATAAGATATTTACTGTAGTTTCTTTTCATTGCTTGCCTGCTCCTCTCTAGTCTTGATAAAATAGTTCATCAATGGTAATATCTGGTTTGATTTCAGCAACCATTGACTTAATCGCTAGACGCTCACGGTCGTTAAAAGCGTTCTTGCCTGTCTCTTTGTTATTGTAAGACTGCAAAGAGATATTCAGCTTCTCTGCCATTGCTTGTTGTGTTAGCCCAAGCATGACACGATAACCTTTTAATTTGCTCATGGTGCTCCTCCTTTCTAAAAAATGAATAGATTGAAAGTGTGAAAGGTTGTTTATGGGGATAAGTTTTGTGAAAAGCGTCATTTTATGACGTATCAAAAACTATGTTTATGATTATAATGCCATTTTATGACGTTGTCAATAGTTTTTTTTATTTTTTACGTCATTTTTTGACTTTTTTTAAAAACTTGATTATAATCAACTTTGAAAGGTTGTTATATTATGAATAGATTGAAAGAATTAAGACAAGAAAAAAAGTTATCTCAAAAAGAGATAGCTCTTGAATTACAAATCCCTCTTAGAACTTATCAACGCTGGGAAAACGGAGAAAGCCAAATCAAACCAGAAAAAGCCCAGCAACTCGCTGACTTCTTCGGCGTATCTGTTGGTTATCTGTTGGGGTACAGTGACTTTAAAGATAAAGATGAATATATAAACAAAGTTGAAGAAACCGACTTTTTTGGAGATGATGATTTAAGTGCTAACGATAAAAAATATTACTCTGAATTGAATATTCCTTTAGTTTTCGCACTTCTAAAACATCATCAAGAGCAAGCTTATTTCTTAGCTAATCAAATTATCGGTGCATATATTCAAAAAGATACAGAAAAAAACTTATCGAATGATGAATTAAAAATTATCCCTGATATTCTTGAATACGCTAATACCCAAGAAAAACAAAACTCTGATAGTGCGCTCTTTTTAAGAGAGACCTTAGGAATACTTAAATCAAAATATAATATTTAATACTGTTCCCACACTAACATTTTCCTACAAAATAACTGGTTAAGAACCTGACAAAACCTGACATATTTTCAGTACTACTTTTTACTACATTTTCGGCTGTTTCAGCTACCCTAAAGAACTCTTTAATGCTACTTCTCGCATTTTTGCTGTTTTTTCCGTCCCTAAAGAATTTCTAAATACTAAATTTTACTAATTCAAACTGATATACTCACATTTTCCAACAAATCTGACACCCTAAAAAGCATGAATGTTTTTATAGTCATACGCTCACAAATGCAACTATAACAATGGTTACCGCTGTTTTAGGGACTTGCAAAATTCATGTTTTTTCATATTGGGAGGTCGCTAAATGAAAAACTTAAAACCTATACTAAAAGAGATTTTTGACTTTACCTATCAACTGTTCTTTGCTTTGATTGCTTTAGATATTAGTTCTCAATTTGTCTTAGGTGAATCACAAGCTACCATGACAGAGAAGCGTTGGTCTTGGATATTCGCTATTTCTCTGATTGTCAGTATCGTAAGAACTATCTACCAAAAACTCAAGAAGAAAAGCGCGTGAGATAGTTAATTTACATATTTTTAAACAAGACTAATTATGCCAATAAACGAGGTAAAGACATAAGCTAAAATAATACTAGAAAGAAAAACTATGAACAAACTACAACATTATGATGAACTAACTTTTGAAAATATTAAACACATTGACGAAAACGGTATAGAGTTTTGGTATGCTAGAGAGTTGCAACCTGTTTTGGAATATGCAGAATGGAGAAATTTTTTACAGGTTATCGATAAAGCAAAAATAGCTTGTGAATCGTCTGGAAACCGCGTGGCTACCAATTTTGTTGACGTCAACAAAACTGTACGACTTAATTTCGGATCGCGTGAGATAGCAGATATAAAGCTATCTCGCTATGCCTGCTATCTGATAGTCCAAAATGGTGACCCTAGAAAAGAAGTCATAGCACTTGGACAATCTTATTTTGCTATTAAGACACGTCAACAAGAGCTACAAGACGATTTTGATAAGCTAACAGAAGACCAAAAACGTATAGCGATACGTGATGAAATTAAACATCACAATAAATCGCTTTCGGAAGCTGCTGGAAATGCTGGAGTTAAGAATTATGGAAGATTTCATAATTCAGGCTATAAAGGTCTATATGGAGGCTTAACCATGCAAGATATCCACAACAATAAAGAGTTGGAAGACGGTGAGCATATCCTTGATTTTATGGGAAGTGCCGAACTTGCTGCTAACCTATTTAGAGCGACACAAACTGACGAAGTGTTACGTCGTAAAAATATCAAAGGTGAGGAGCTCGCAAACGATACACATTTCAATGTTGGGAGAACAATTAGGAACACAATGAAAGAACTTGGTACAACCATGCCTGAAAATCTCCCTACACCTAACGAAAGTATTCAGGAATTGAAAAAGAAGCAACAACAGGTTAAAGATAATGAAGATCAACTCTCTTTGTTTGATGATTTTTAATATCACTGATATTGACAACCTCAAAAAAACTCAAACCTTACAAAAACTTGATATATGTCCATTATAGAAACTACTAAAAATTACTAAATTCAAATCTATATAGAATTTACACTATGATTTTCTAATATGGAGTACCGTTTTGTTACGTCATATACTAGGATTTTCTCGTATTTTCCCGTATTTCTAACCTGCTATCCCAACATTTCCCAATGTTTCATATAAACCTAAAACCTTTTTAATAATGGCTTGCCTGCTGTAGAAAGGTTTATCATTGAATATCAAAGAAGTTATTAAAAAAGACGGCACAAAAGTGTACCGTTCTAGTGTTTATTTGGGAGTAGATAGCATTACAGGAAAGAAAGTTAAAACGACTGTAACAGGGCGAACGAAAAAAGAGGTTAAAACAAAAGCCCAGCAAGCCCAAAGCAATTTTAAAGCTAACGGATCAACTGTGTTCAAAAGAGTAGAAGTTACCACATACAAGGAACTTACTGATTTGTGGTTAGAAAATTATCAAATGACGGTAAAACCTCAAACACTCGTAAACACGCGCCAATTTTTGAGGAACCATATTTTACCTGTATTTGGTGATATGCAACTGGATAAGATACATATAGCACACATACAAAGCTGGGTAAACAAGCTAGCTTTCAAGATTGTTAATTATGGGGTGGCTGCCTCGATCAACAAACGTATCTTGCAATATGGGGTTAGTATGCAATTGATACCGTTCAACCCTGCGCGTGAGGTTATTCTACCCAGACCACAAAAGGCAGGCGCTAACCGTATCAAATTTATCGATAAGGAAGATTTGAAAACATTCCTAGACTACATGGAACAACTAGCACCCACCGCCTACAACTATTACTATGATAGTGTACTGTATAAACTGTTACTTGCTACTGGTTGCCGATATGGAGAGGCGGTAGCTCTTGAATGGTCTGATATTGATTTTGACAATGCAACTATCAACATTACCAAGACTTACAACCGAATTGTAAAGCAGGTTGGTACACCTAAAAGCAAAGCAGGAATTAGAATTATCAGCATAGATAATAAAACTATTCTCATGCTCAAACAGTACAGGAACAGACAATGCCAAGCATTTATGGAGATTGGTGCGCCTGCTCCTGCCCTAGTCTTCTCTACAACGATATCACAATACCCAAACAGTGATGCTAGAACCAAGTCACTTAGACACCGTTGCAAGGAAGCAGGTATACCACAATTTACGTTTCACGCTTTCAGACACACACACGCTAGTTTATTGCTTAATGCTGGAATTGGCTATAAGGAATTACAACACCGCCTAGGACATGCAACATTAGCCATGACTATGGATACTTATAGCCATTTATCAAAAGAGAAAGAAAAAGAGGCGGTACTATATTATGAAAAAGCTCTCCAAAATTTGTAAAAGTCCACAAAAAGGGGAGTAAATTCAAAACAATAGACCTAAAAACACCTCTCAAACGTTGATATTATAGGATTTTGAATAACAAATAAGAAAAAATACTTCGTTTTAACTTACTAATATCTCAAATATACATAAAACCAGGAGCTAACAAGCACCTGGTTTATTTTTGTCATCTTACTGACGTCGTTGAACCATATTGAATAAATTCACCAAAAGGAAAATACCAACGAAAATAACAGTAATCGTTGCACTAGCAGGCGTTTCCCAATAATAAGACGTGATAATTCCTGCCACCATGCCAACAAATCCAACCAAAACTCCAATAAAAATAACCGATTTAAAGTTTTTACCCAAACGCATCGCGATACTTGCTGGCAAAACCATAATCGTTGAAACGAGAAGAGCCCCAGCTGCAGGAATCGTCAAAGCAATAGCAATCCCTGTCACAATATTAAAGAGAACTGACATTAAACGAACAGGTAAACCATCTACAAAAGCAGTCTCCTCATCAAAAGTCAAAATATACATCGGTCTAATAAACAAAATCGTCAAAATCAAAACAATAATCGCAATCGTAAACAGTGCAATAACTTGTCCCATGTTAATAGTAATAATAGACCCAAATAAATATTGCTCCAAATTCACACTACTAGCATTTTCTGACTTACTCGTTACAATCAATGAAATTGCCAAACCAAGTGACATTAAAATTGCCGTTGAAATTTCAATATAATGCTTATAAACCGTCTGCAAATATTCTAAAACAACCGCAGCAATCGTAACAACCACAATCGTTGACCAAGTTGTTGATGTTCCAAGCAAAATTCCCAGAGCAACCCCCGCCAAAGAAACGTGACTAAGCGTATCACTCATTAAACTTTGATGGCGGAGAATCAGAAAAATTCCCAAAATAGGAGCAAAAATACTAATAGCAATCACTGCCATAATAGCACGTTGCATAAAATCATAAGAAAAAATCTCAGTCAGCATCATTAGCCCCCTTTACATCTGCCCCATGCACATTGAAACAACGCCATGACGTTTTTTGATTACGTACCAGATGAATATTGCGGTCAGCATAATCTTTCACCTCATCTGGATCATGAGTAATCATTAAAACAGATTTTCCATGCTTATGCGCACTATGATGCATCAATTCATAAAATGTTTTCGTTGTTCCAGCATCCATACCAGTAGTTGGTTCATCCAAAATAAAAATATCAGGATCAGACGCAAATATTCGAGCGATAACAACACGTTGCTTTTGCCCACCAGACAAACTTCCGATTCTCTTATGACGATTTTCCCACATACCAACAGACTCTAAACTGATTTTAACATGTTCATCATCATGCTTAGTTAAACGACGGAACCAACCATTTCTTGGATAACGCCCCGATTTCACAAATTCATAAACCGTTGATGGAAATCCCGCATTAAAACTTGCAATTTGTTGTGGCAAATAAGCAATACGCAATTTTTTACCATCTTTATTTGTTTTTGAAATTGTCACCTGACCACTTTTAGGTGTTAATATCCCCAAAGTCGCCTTTATCAATGTAGACTTAGCAGCACCGTTCTCACCCGTTAAGGTTACAAATTCTCCACTATCAAGATGATAGCTAATTCCCTCTAAAACAGGTTCACTATCATATTGAAAAGCTAAATTTTCAACTGTAATATATCTCATTTACACCCTTCTAACTCATCTGAAAAGACATCCAAAAATCGTGCAATCACCTTTTGTTCATCCTCAGAAAATTGATTAATCAAACTTTTATAAACATCCAATGTCGCATCGTGGTGATGAGTGTGCTCTTGAGCAACTGGTTTAGCAATATCTGTTAACTCAAAATAAGTCACACGTGCATCCACCTTATTTTTAACAGAAGCTAACATCTCTTGATTTACCAGATATTTAATCGCCTTTGTCACCGCTGCTTGACTAATATTCAACCGTTTTGCCAAATCAGAATTCGTCAAACGCTCCTGTGATAAAAGCATTAAAATATGCTCCTGTGTATTTGTTAAAGCAACACCACTCTGACAAGCACCAAACAACAATTCATGCTGATTTTCTGCCTTTAATAAAATTTGATTGACTAATTTATCCACTTGCTTTTCTAATTGCATACTTCCGCACCTCATTTCATTAACCAGTTAATTATATCAAAAACAAAAAAAAGAATCAATCACTTGACTCTTTCTGTTATAAAATTCGAACTTTATAAACTTCCTTGCAAAAACCACGCATACTGTTGACGAGACGATCCGCTTTCTTCTCAGAACGACACAAGGCAAAAACCGTCGGACCACTTCCCGTCATCAAAGCAATATCTGCACCACAATTCATCATTCGATCTTTTATCTTTTGAATAAATGGCTTGCGCTTAATCGTTATATCTTCTAAAGAATTTCCCATATATGAAATCATTTTATCATAGTCATTAGCCAATACTGCCTCACGTAACGAAGCAATATCCACACGAGAAATCGTCTCACAATCAATCTCAGGAAAAACCGTACGAGTTGACACACCAAACTCTGGCTTCACCAAAACCACCCAAGCTGACAGCTGAGAATCAAGACATTCCACAATTTCTCCCTTACCAGAAATACAGGCACATCCCGCTCCCAAACAATAAGGGACATCACTTCCAACTTGAAAACCAACATCAATCATTTCAGCTCTTGAAAGATTCAATTGCCATAATTTATTCAATGCACGAATCGTTGCCGCAGCATCTGTTGATCCTCCACCTAAACCAGCACAAATGGGAATTGACTTCTTCAATTCAATCTTAACCCCTGAACTAATTTGATGTGCCTCTCGAATCAATTTAGCAGCTTTAAAAACATCATTCTTATCATTTAAGGGCATCTTATGATTATTAGACTCAACCACAATATCACTACCATCAATTTCATATACAGTGATATAGTCATTCAAATCAACACTAACCATAACCATTGCTAAATCATGATAACCATCCGGTCGCTTCCCAACAATATCTAGCCCCAAATTAATTTTAGCTGGCGCCTTTTCAATAATAACCATTCAATAATCCTTTTAAAATATTACATCTATTATAACAAATAATCTTAGAAGATAGCAAAAATATCCACAAATCTCTCAAAACCATAAAAAAAGAAAGCCCTATAGACTTTCCAAATTCTACATACTACTTGAAATTTACTACATAAAATAATTGCTTTCACAACCTTAAACTGTAAATTTCTAAAAAATACAAATAAAAAAGCACAGATGAACTGCGCTGTGAACATTATACCGGCGGCCGGGGTCGAACCGGCACGTCCTTGCGGACACTGGATTTTGAGTCCAGCGCGTCTGCCAATTCCGCCACGCCGGCAAATGAACTGGGGTAGCTGGATTCGAACCAACGCATGAGGGAGTCAAAGTCCCTTGCCTTACCGCTTGGCTATACCCCAATAATAGAAAGGCGAATGATGGGAATCGAACCCACGCGTGCCAGAGCCACAATCTGGTGTGTTAACCACTTCACCACATTCGCCATATCATCACACGGGCAGTAGGAATTGAACCCACACTGAAGGTTTTGGAGACCTTAGTTCTACCTTTAAACTATGCCCGTAATATGGAAGGGGAGGGATTCGAACCCCCGAACCCGAAGGAGCGGATTTACAGTCCGCCGCGTTTAGCCTCTTCGCTACCCTTCCAAAAAATATAAAATTAATTAATGGCGCGAGACGGAATCGAACCGCCGACACATGGAGCTTCAATCCATTGCTCTACCAACTGAGCTACCGAGCCTAACTATTGCGGGAGCAGGATTTGAACCTACGACCTTCGGGTTATGAGCCCGACGAGCTACCGAGCTGCTCCATCCCGCGTTAACAATATAAAGGAGGATGTGGGATTCGAACCCACGCACGCTTTTACACGCCTGACGGTTTTCAAGACCGTTCCCTTCAGCCGGACTTGGGTAATCCTCCATAATTATAATAGTCCGTACGGGATTCGAACCCGTGTTACCGCCGTGAAAAGGCGGTGTCTTA
>CAVAFU010000013.1:4074-40556 GCA_963588325.1 Oribacterium sp. | reverse complement strand
TCAAAAAAACACCCCAATCGTTAGATTTTGTGTCTAACTTTTGGGGTGCGGTACAAAAGGCGCTGAGTACCTTTTTTATTTTTTCCTAAAAGGATACTAGACGCCGTTTTTTAGATACACTAACTATGTTTTTTTTCTACTAAATATCTTACAATCAAGCTATCCAATAATATTTTTTAGATAATGAGGTTATATTATGGCTATTTCAACAGATATTTTAGAAGCAGCAAAAGCTATGAATGCTTTGTTCACAGAAGGTGATAACAAACGCAATGCAGGCCTCCCTAAGGAACTTCCTGAAGTTGAGCGTTTTGATAATATTGCTTATGGTCCCAAAGATAAATGGAACTTATTAGATATTTATCTGCCTAAAAAACGTGGTGAAAAAGTACCAACTATTATCGATATCCATGGAGGTGGATGGGTTTATGGAACAAAGGAAACCTATCAATTTTTTGGTCTTAGCCTAGCTAAAAATGGATTTGGTTTTGTTAATTTTAACTACCAATTAGCTCCTGAAGTTGAATTTCCTGGAGAACTAGACGATGTTAACCTTGCCATGCATTGGGTTGCCAAACATGGTAAGGAATATAATCTAGATTTAAATAACATTTTTATTATCGGAGATAGTGCAGGTGGTCAAATGGCATTACAATACTTGACTATCCTCACTAATGATGAATTTCGTCAAAAATTCGGATATAAAAAACCAAAATTTACGGTTCGCGCTGCTGCTATCAACTGTGGTGCCTCTTTTATCACCCTTCCTGGCATAATTGAAGGCGCACCACAAGCTTACTTTACTGATAATGTTTTACAAAATAAGGCAGATATGCTTTTAACTGAAGAATACATTACTTCCGATATTCCACCTCTATTTCTAACAACAGCTAATCAAGATTTTATTCGAGATTGCACTGTTCGCTTAGATGGCTTTTTAAGCGCTAAACATATTGAACACGTATTTCGTAGTTATGGTACTCCTGAAGAACCTAAGAGTCACGTATTTAATTATGATGTTAAAGATCCTGCTGCGACCGCTTGTAATTTAGAAATTTTGAATTTCTTCAAACAATATCTTACTTAACTTAATTACAAGTAAAAAACGCACCCTGTCATCACAGAGTGCGTTTTCTGATTATCTTTCGCCTTTATTACGGATAACAAATCCTGGTTTCTTTTCGCTTGATGTGCGATGTGGGCGTTTGTTGTCTTTGTTTTGGAAATCACGTTTGTTTTTAGATGATGTGCGTTTAAAATCACGGCGTCCATTATTGTCACGGTCATCACGTCTTCTATCTGAACGTCCACCACGACGGTTGTCACGTCCACGACCATTACCACGACCACCTTTACGGTTGTTATTGTAACCACCTGATGGTTTAAATGGTAATGGTTTTTCACGTGCAATTTCAACTTTTGGAAGTGTATCTGGGTCTTTAACAGTTAAACTCAAGATATACAATGCCAATTCTTCTGGTGTGAATTCTGCTGCCAATTTAACAGCGTCACCTTTGAATTTTTCAAAGTTTGCACGAATTGCTTCATCTGCAAAATCACGTTCGATTTTCTTAAGAGCAACTTTTTTCTTAGCTTTAAAGGCTTCATCAGCTGTTGCTGGTTTCAAACCTTTCATGCGTTTTTTCGTCAATTTTTCAATAATTGACAAGTAACCCATTTCATTTGGAGCTACGAAAGTGATTGATTGTCCATGTTTACCAGCACGACCAGTACGTCCAATACGGTGAACATAGCTTTCTGGATCTTGTGGAATGTCATAGTTATAAACGTGTGTAACACCTGAAATATCAAGTCCACGTGCAGCCACGTCTGTTGCAACCAAGATATCAATATTATCATTTTTAAAATCACGAAGAACACGAAGACGTTTTCCTTGGTCAAGGTCGCCATGGATACCTTCTGCGCGGTAACCACGTAATTTCAACCCACGTGTCAATTCATCCACACGGCGTTTTGTACGTCCAAAGACGATTGATAATTCTGGTTGGTCAACATCCATCAGACGTGTCATTGTATCAAATTTATCTTGTTCTTTAACACGGATATAATATTGTTCAACAAGGTCAGTTGTCAATTCTTTTGCAGCAACTTTCACGTGTTCAGGGGCATGCATAAATTTCACCCCGATACGTTTAATAGCTTCTGGCATTGTTGCTGAGAAAAGAAGAGTTTGACGTGTTTCAGGAACACGACTAATAATTGCTTCGATATCTTCTAAGAATCCCATGTTAAGCATTTCATCTGCTTCATCAAGAATCAAAGTTTCAACGTGGTCAAGTTTCAAAGCTTTGCGTTTAATCAAATCAAGCAAACGACCTGGTGTTCCCACTACAATATGAGCACCTGAGCGAAGAGCTTTGATTTGTTTTTCAATGCTTGACCCACCATAAACGGAACGGACTTTAACACCTTTTTCACGACCGAAACGGAACAATTCTTCTTGTCCTTGAACCGCCAATTCACGTGTTGGTGCAATCACCAAAGCTTGAACAACATTACGATTTGTATCAATCTTATTCAAGGTTGGCAAGCCAAAGGCTGCTGTTTTTCCTGTTCCAGTTTGCGCTTGTCCGATAACATCCTTACCTTCTAAAGCCAAAGGAATCGTTAATTCTTGGATTGGCGATGGCTCAACAAAGCCTGCTTTTTCCACGGCTGTAAGGATATCTTCCGATAAGTTAAGTTCTGTAAATTTCAAATTTTTCTCTTTTCTAAAAGGCAGTGCGAAGCTGCCTTATTAAACTTTAATTTCGTTGTTTAACAACTTATCTAGTTTATCACATTCCAAGTTAAAAAGATAGGAAACAGTTTCATTTATTCAAATAACACGTTTTCATAGGAATTAATGTTAGAATTTTCTGTAAATGACTAAATAAATTAGTCATTTAAGGTTTCTTTAAGGTTTCATTGTTAAGATATAAACATCCTAAAACTTTTCTTTTTCATAATCTCCAGAAAATAACCCTGATTCGTCAGGGTTGTTTTTTTATCAAAATCAAAACACTCTAAAAAGGTCTGAGCATGTGCTCAGACCTTTTTTGTTTATTAGCGTCAGCTATGACACTTATTACATTTTTTCTTCTAGTTCAACATCAGGGTATTTATCCGCAAACCAACGAAGTGCAAAGTCATTTTCAAATAGGAAAACAGGTTGGTCAAAACGGTCTTTCGCCAAGATATTTCGGCTTGATGACATGCGTTCATCAAGGTCTTCTGGTTTAATCCAACGAACAGTCTTTTTACCCATTGGTGTCATCACAACTTCAGCATTGTATTCATTTTCCATACGGTGTTTGAATACTTCAAATTGCAATTGACCAACAGCACCAAGCATGTATTCACCTGTTTGGTAGTTTTTATAAAGTTGGATAGCCCCTTCTTGCACCAATTGTTCAATTCCTTTATGGAATGATTTTTGTTTCATGACATTTTTAGCAGCTACTTTCATGAACAATTCTGGTGTGAAGGTTGGTAGTGGTTCAAATTCAAATTTATTTTTACCGACTGTCAATGTATCACCAACTTGGTAAGTTCCTGTATCGTAAACCCCGATAATATCACCAGCAACGGCATTTTCAACATTTTCACGTGATTCTGCCATGAACTGTGTCACATTTGATAATTTCACAGATTTTTTCGTACGTGCTAGATTAACACTCATGCCACGTTCAAATTCACCTGAAACAATACGAACAAATGCAATACGGTCACGGTGACGTGGGTCCATATTTGCTTGGATTTTAAAGACAAAACCTGAAAAATCTTTATCGTAAGGGTCGATTTCATTACCTTCTGTCGTTTTGTGACCATGAGGTTCTGGTGCAAATTCCAAGAAAGTGTCAAGGAATGTTTGTACCCCAAAGTTTGTAAGGGCTGAACCAAAGAATACTGGTGTCAAATCACCTGCTAAAATAGCTTCCTCAGAGAACTCGTTTCCAGCTTCTTCTAACAATTCAACGTCTTCCAATACTTGTTGGTAGAATGGGTTATTGGCGAATAATTTATCACCATCTTCAAGAGCTGCAAAACGTTCATCACCTTTGTAAAGTTCCAAACGTTTGTTATACAAGTCATAAAGCCCTTCAAATGATTTCCCCATACCAATTGGCCAGTTCATTGGATAGCTTGCAATACCAAGCACTTCTTCCAATTCTTCCAAAAGGTCAAGTGGTTCACGACCATCACGGTCAAGTTTGTTGATAAAAGTAAAGACTGGAATATTACGGTGTTTAACAACTTCAAACAGTTTTTTCGTTTGTGCTTCGATACCTTTGGCTGAGTCAACAACCATAACCGCAGCATCCACCGCCATCAACGTACGATAAGTATCTTCAGAGAAATCCTCGTGCCCTGGTGTATCAAGGATATTGACACGTTTTCCAGCGTAATCAAATTGCATTACTGATGAAGTAACTGAGATACCACGTTGTTTTTCGATATCCATCCAGTCAGATTTAGCAAAGTTCCCTGTTTTTTTACCTTTTACGGTACCAGCTTCACGGATTTCCCCACCAAAATAAAGTAATTGTTCTGTAATTGTCGTTTTACCAGCGTCCGGGTGACTGATGATGGCAAAAGTACGACGTTTTTTAATGTCATCTTGAATTGTCATTTTATTTCCTTATTAATTTTAATTATCTTCTTTATATAAACGTATCACTTGATGATTTAGTGACTACATTGGTCCACTCCTTTTCTGCAATACAAAAAATAGAGTCATGGGACTCATAACTCTATTATTATAACGAAAAGTAGGCTCTATTTCAATATTTCTCCATTGGGTTATCCTCAGAAACCGCAAAATAATTGATTAAAAGAACGCTACACATGCAAAGACTAGCACCATAATGCTCCATGATATTGATAAAGAATGTTATCAAAAAGAGCAATGTGTGAAATAAGGTCAATTTTTTCCCTCTCAATTGTGCGATAAGGAAAATCGGGTAAAGTATAAATAAGAAAATTCCTTGACGTAGCAACGAATCAACATAAAAGCTATCATCATACATCGGATGACCGTTAATTTCTGTAAATGTCGGGATATTTCGTGGCAACCAATCCACTTTGAAATACTCCAAATAAGTATGTCCGATGTTTAAACGCCCTGAAAAAAGATGATTCAATGTTGCGTAAATGGTACTGTTATCATTGTAAAAATATGGCAAGCCAAGACCCAAACCAAACATTACAATCACCAGTGGAATAATCACATAACCAGAAACTCGATAGTTTAATAACAAAGGTTTAAAGAAATAACACAGAATAATAACACCTGCTATCAAAAACGTTGTTCTAGAATCTGTGATAGCAAAAATTAGCAAGGAAACAAGTAACATCACCAGCCCTGCTCTTGCTTTGCGGGCTTTTTTGACCAATGAAAAATCAAATAATAAACCAACCAAATACATTCCAAGCGAATTAGGATGCATAAAGCCATAAGAATGTCTAATCAAGTCTTTATCAGCTCGATACATGGTCATATCAGAAAGAATATGACTATTATATGCAAAGAGTACCAAGATTGCTACAATCAACTTAAAATAGAAAATCGCAGTCATTAAATGCTCATCGTCCTTATCCACACTGGCTGATAGTAAAAACAGCGTAATCATGGATAAATCATCGACTGTTGTATCTAGATAATTAGACATTGGCAATAAAATCAAGAAAGCTAGCGCAAAAACACCTGCAAAAATCTTTTCTATTGACCAACCCGAGCGTCGCCAATCACATAAATAAAGAGCAAAACTACCAACAATGGCAAGGCTTGATAAACTAAGAAAGAATATTGGTGGAAACGGATAACGTTTCAAAAACCAAGCCAAAAATACCAAACAAAACTCAAGAAAATACAAGGCTCGATAAAGAAACCTTGCAAATGACTTTTCAGTCCTAAAAACTTCCTTTAACTTTAACATCTCCACAGCAAGTTATCCCTCCAATGCTTCAACAACTTTAGCTAACTGCATTGAGTTGCTACCCTTCAACAAGATTTGGTCAGCTGGTTGCAAAACGTTTTGAACCGTTTCAAGCATAGCATCAAATTGGTTCTCATCAGCTGTTTTCTTGAAGTAATAAACTTTTCCAATTGGGAACATTTGGCTAGCAAGTTGCGCCAACTCGGCAATATCTTCCCCATAGAAAATGAGTGTATCTAATGTTTCAGGAGACAGACTCATAATCATGCGTTTATGAAGTTCTACAGATTGCTCCCCCAATTCTTTCATGTCAGCAAGCACAGCGATTTTTTTACCACCATCATTGGCAGGAATTTTAGAGAATGTCTCTAAAATCAAACGCATTGCTGTTGGGTTAGCATTGTAAACATCTGATAAAATATCAGCGCCATTTGCTGCTTTTTTCCATTCTGTACGGTTACGTGTCAACTCAATTGTTTCAAGAGCTTCGACAATATCGTCATCAGAAATGGCTAATAATTTACCAACATAAGCTGCTACCATGGCATTAGTGGCATTGTATTTTCCTGGTACAGGTAATGTAATTGGACGGTCAATCACATTTGTCGTAAAGGTCAATGATTCTTTACTTTCTTGCAAATCTTTCACGAAAATTTCTGCGCCGTCACCAAAACGAATAACCATTTGACTTTCAGGTAGATAAGGATCAACAATTGTATCAGCTGGTGCAATTAAAATACCATCTGAATCCATTCCATCAACGATTTGTAGCTTACCTTCTGCAATCTTGTCACGGCTACCAAAGAATTCTAAGTGTGCTTCACCAATCAAAGTCACCACCCCAATATGTGGTTTGGCAAGTTCTGACAAAAGATGGATATCACCCATGTGGTCTTGTCCCATTTCAAGAACAATTTTTTCCGTGTCATCTGGCATATGAAGTGCTGTGTAAGGCAAACCAATCTCATTATTGTAGTTACCTTGTGTTTTATAAGTTTTATATTCTGTTGATAAAACCGCAGCAATCATATCTTTTGTAGTTGTTTTACCGTTTGAACCTGTCACGGCAATCACATCAACACGTTGTTTTTCAAGATAATAGCTGGCTAGTGCTTGGAAAGCTTCCAAACAATCATCAACTAAAATATAAGGATGACCTGCTACTTCACGTTCTGAGAAAGTAGCTACAGCTCCATTTTCAAAAGCTGTTTCGATAAAGTCATGCCCATCACGCGCACCCTTTAATGGTAAAAACAAATCGCCCTTTTCAATCTTACGACTGTCAAATTCAATTTGTCGCAGGGGAACGTCATCAAACTCCGAAATAGTATTTTTAGCGCCAACAACTTTGGCGACTTCATGCAATGTTAATTTCATATTGAATCCTTCATTAAAAAATCTAGTGTTAACGCCTCTTATTATACCACATTTTAGCAATCATGCAGGGATTTTTGTGGTACAATTGTAATTGCAAAGCTTGTTTTGCACAGAGTAGATGATTCGCGTTAAGTGTGTGTGAATGGGATGTTGTCACACAACGAAGCAAATTGCGCGGTGAATCATTGCATCCGCTGTTAAATTTTTTTAACAGCTCCAGTTTTATGTTTTAAAAGGAGCACAAAATGAATTTATTTTTCAAAACACCCAAACTCACCCTTAAGCGTTTGGTTAGCCTTGCTATGCTAATTGCGCTTGCTTTCATCGTTGGGAAATTTTCAATTCCTATCATTCCAAAACAATTAGTAGTTAGTCTGACTTTCATTGTCAACACAATTATCGGAATGATTGCTGGTCCTCTATGGGGATTTGTCAGTTTAGCTATTCTTGATGTAGTTGATACCTTATCATCAAGTAACGCTGCTAATTTCATCATTTGGTGGACACTTATGGAAGCAATTCAGGGCTTTTTCTATGGGCTTTTCTTTTACGGTAAGCCTCTAAGCTGGTCAAGCAAAAAAGATTGGCTTCATGTGACAATCGCTACTGTCGTTATCATGCTGATTGGCACCTTTATCTTAACACCACTTCTGATTCAGATATACTTTGGTGTACCATTCTGGGCGCAATATCTGGCAGGACGTTGGTTAAAAATCTTTGAAATTCCACTACGAATTATTATTACCATGCTTGTCATTCCAAGGTTACAAAAGATACCCGAATTACGCAAGCTTGCAAATCTATAAATAAAAACCTCAGAGAGTTATCCCATCTCTGAGGTTATTTCATAGCTAAAAAATCTTTATTGATACTTTTCTTAGATGGTGCCGTCGGCAGCGACTTCCTACGGAATTCCATGTCTAAGTATAGCAATAATAATTTAGAATATGTTTTAAGTTAAAAATTGTCTACACTCGAAAAGCATTTAACAGTGCTTCTTTTTTTAAATCAAATGGCTTTCGCGTTTTTCAAACATTTCTTTGGCAAGTTCAACTAATTTTTCAATCAAATCAGAGTAAGCAAGCCCCATGTTTTCCCAAAGGAGTGGATACATTGACCATTGTGTGAAACCTGGCATTGTATTCAATTCGTTAAGGTAAACATGCCCATCTTCTGTTAAGAAGAAATCACAACGTGACAAACCACAGCCACCAATAGCACGGAAAGCAGTTGTTGCATAACCACGCATTTCTTCCATGATGCTGCTATCAATATGCGCTGGAATATCCATAGTAATTTTATTGTCGATGTATTTAGCATCATAATCATAGAAAGCAACGTCTTTAACGACTTCACCAGGCAATGTTGTTTTCACGTCAGCATTTCCTAAAATACCAACTTCGATTTCACGCGCATTAACACCTTGTTCGATAAGGATACGGCTATCATATTTAAGAGCTAAGTCAATAGCAGAGCGAAGACCAGCTTCATCATCAGCTTTTGAAATACCAACTGAAGAACCCATGTTAGCAGGTTTTACAAAAACTGGGTAAGTTAATTTTTCATTTACTTCAGCAACAGCTTTTTCAAGGTCAGAACCTTCAACATAAGTCACGTAAGCAACAAGTGGCACACCTGCAGATTCAAGAACATGTTTTGTTGAGATTTTGTCCATGGCAACACTTGATGACAAAATGTTAGTTCCGACATATGGCATTTTAAGGATTTCAAGGAATCCTTGGATTGAACCATCTTCTCCCATTGGTCCATGAAGAACAGGGAAAACAACTGCTCCAGGTTCATAAATATCACTTGGTTTGATTTTTTGACTTTCATCAACAGTGTCGTTAGTCATTAATTTTTCATCGTCAGCAGGTTTGCTTGAAAATTCTTGTGTCTTAATAAAATCACCTGCTTGTGTGATGAAATAAGTTTTCACAAAGAATTTATCATAATTAATTGCACGCATGACGCTTTCAGCTGATAATACAGATACTTCACGTTCCGCAGAACGTCCACCATAAAGTAAAACAAGCGTTTCTTTTGACATAAACTTTAATTACCTGAACAGAAAAAATATATCAAGATTAACCTCAAATACATTTTTCAACGAGCTAAGCATGAGCCTAAAATAGCCCCAAAACCAGCTCAAGTTCAATTCCTTTTCTATTACAATTTCCTACTTATCATACCACAAAAGCCCATACCTTTCAAACACCTATAGCCATAAGATGGAAGAAAAGATAACAAAGAAAGGAAAGAAGTTTTTTTAAGCATCATAAGGAAAATAATGCTCAGTTTTTGATTGAAACTCAGAAAGTTTGATAATCTTTTTATCCTCATCAAAATCTGCTATGGTTACACCATCAAAATTATCTATAACTCCTTCATAACAACATTTAAAATACCACTCAATTACTATTGATTTATCATTTTCAATAATACGTTTTATTGTCCACTCCAAAACTTTTCCTTTATTATTCCAATTTTTAAACCAAGTTATAATCTGTGATAAACCATGATACTCTGGTCCATAACTTTCAGAATACACCGCTTGTTCTGCAAAAACATCTTTAAGTACCTCAGCATCATTATCTAGCCAAGACTGAAAATATGCCATCATAATCTCTTTCATAATTTTACCTCTATTATTTATCTCAGATTCACTATACAACGATTAAATAATAAATTCAATTATCAATCAAAATTTGCTCCTCACTACTTTTGGAATACAACTAAATACTTTTATAAATAATTCTTAAAAAAATCTATTGTTGCTTTCCAAGAAATAACAGAATCTGATAACAAATTCTCTTTTAAAATCTTAGTGTATCGCTGATTAGGTTGATAAGCAATTGTTAGCATATGACCTCCATTGTTCAATAAAATAGACTTTACCAATCCATTTTTTCTCTTCTGCAACTGCTTCTCTAATAGTTTTATTGAAAACTCTGTATTCCAAATTTCATCAGATTTCTCACCTATCATTAATACATTAGCTCCTATCTCTTTCGCCTTAATCAAGCTACTGAGTTCATAATCGCTAAACTTTTGTCCTAAAAATTTTTCTTTAAAAAATTCTCTGATACTAAATTTTGTATAAGGTAGTTCTGTATTCTGATATGTCCAAGAAGAGTGTTTAGAATTTATCCTACCTTTTAAACCTTCTAATATGGCACAAGAGGGGGAATTGACAACAAGGCACCTAATTTGTGAAAAAAGACTTGCTGCAACCAAAGATAACTCCGCACCTTTAGAACGACCATATAAACCAATTCTATTTTCATCTACAATTTCTAGATTGGCTAAATAATCTAAATTTTCCTTTACAATTTCCAAAGGTATTCGATCCAAATACCTGCTTATTCCCCTAAGACCAAAATAAGCAACCGCTAAAGTTACAAAACCTCTACTTGCCAACAACTGAGCTATATTTTGTGCTTTTTCTATTCGACCATCACTACCACTAAATACAATGATTGCTGGTAAATTTTGAGCATTGCTAGGATAAAATAATCTTGCTTGATATCTTGAAGAAATAATCGTTTCATGCGAAATCTCTGGTAACTGATAATAGCGTTTGAAGATTTTTTCAGCTATTTTTTTACTTTTAGAAAAAATTTCAATTTTTACATAAAAACTGTCATAAACAGGAATATCCCTAACGTCTTCCAATAAATGATTTTTCTTTGATTTTAAAGGTCTGCAGGAAAAAAATAATCCCATATCAATTTTACCTATATAATCTCCTTCTAGAGATATACAATTATTAACAGAAACTACCCCATTATCATCAGCCTGATATTTTGCCCAAGCATGCCAAGGTGTTTCAGAACCTATTCTCATCGGCGCATTAATATTATAATAATCCAGTAAGGTCATATGAACATCAATAATTTGACTTGGTTTTAGCTGATTAATTATGATATCGAATTTATCATCAGCTAATAGACTTTCACTCTTCAAATTTATTTTGATTGTTTTCTTCACTAACTTTCTCATCTCCCTTCCAGTAATCACAATTATTTGTACTTTCCCATACATTTTCAATATCTTTCATCAATCCTAAAACCTCAGTTAAAAATTCTGCTGAATAGGAAGCTAAAACACCGTGAATTTCTTTTTCTAAGTAGCTTTGTTGCAAATCATGTTGTTGAACAACATCACACCCAGCATTCGTTAAATATAGTGAATGAGTATTGGAAGTTTTATTTTTCGTTTCTTTCATTAAAAAACCTTTTTCACTTAGTTTATTAACCATCTGAGTAACTGCGCTTCTAGAAATTTGTTTTTTTCTAGCTATCTCGGACAGATTTTTTGGCTTTTCTTTAGCAATAAAGACCAAAAAATGAACCTCAGCTATAGATAGTTCTGGATACTTTTCCATTTTGTGCTGTCTTTTTTCTAAACGGTTATAACTTTTAATAAAAGCAGACAGATGTTTATTAATATTTTCCAAAATTTTCCTCATCCCTTTTTGTTAAGTAACTTAACAAAATTTTACTATGTTTTCAAAAAATATACAAGTAAAAAAGCAGCTTCACGCTGCTTTTCTTACATCCTACAATTCTGTTCGGTTTTCGATGGCACGAAGTAATGTGACTTCGTCGGCGTATTCGATGTCTGAGCCAACAGCTAGCCCACGTGCTAAACGTGTTACCTTGATTCCTGCTGGTTTTAGGACACGTGAAATATACATAGATGTTGCTTCGCCATCTGCGGTTGCATTGGTTGCAATGATAACTTCGCTCACTTCACTATCCATCAAACGAGTGATTAAAGACTTCAAATTAATATCATCTGGTCCGACACCGTTCATTGGAGAAATAAGCCCATGGAGAACATGATACAAGCCATGATATTCTTGAATTTTTTCCATAGCTGACACATCTTTTGAATCTTCAACCACTAAAACAACTGAACGATCGCGTGTTTCATCTGTACAAATATTACAAGGGTCTTCATCTGTTAAATTCCCACAAACAGAACAATAAGTCAATTCACGCTTAGCTGCTAATAAATTTTTAGCAAACTCATTCACATCTTCATCTGACATTCCAATCGTGTAGAAAGCCAAACGTGTCGCTGTTTTAATACCAATTCCTGGTAATTTTGTAAAACTATCAATTAGCTTTGCGATAGGTGTTGGATAAAGCATTTTTATTTCTCCTTTAACAAAGTGACGAGCCGACTATTTTTTTGGTCGACTCGCTTTATTATCAATTATTGATTAACATAAGTTGACATGTACAAATTGATAATATCACGCGCAATGTATTGGTTAGTGTGATTATCTGAACTTGTCAAATGCGGAATGATAACCGCAACAGCGATATTTGAATCGTCGCTTGTTGAGTAGTCATAGGCAAGAACACTCAAGTTAACCGTTGTTACAGCATTACCGTTAGCATCTTGGGCATAAGTTTCGGCTGTACCTGTTTTACCAGCGATAGTGACTGTTGAACTCTTCATGTAAGTACCTGTTGCATAACCACTTGTACTATTAACCACTTGATAGAAACCTTGTTGCAACAAATCCATATCATCGTCTGAAATATTGATTTTGTTAAGCACGTTAGTTTCAATCGTTTTGGCTAATGTTCCGATACCATCTGTACCATCATTATCATAGATACTGTCAACCAAATGTGGGGCAATACGTTTACCACCATTAGCAATTGTTGCGGCGTATTGTGCTAATTGCATTGGTGTGTATGAGTCATACTGACCGAAGGCTTCAGTTAAGACATTACCAGCAGTATAATCATCTGAAATATAACCTGTGGTATTTTCTGGAAGGTCAATACCTGTACTTGTTCCCATACCGTATTCAGCATAAGCAGAACGCAATTCTTCCATCGCTTCTTTCATGCCTGTAGTTGCTAATGACATACCAGAATAATATTCTTGTCCCATCATTTTAAGTGCAACTTGTACCATGTAAGTATTTGATGAATACTCAAGGGCTTGAACAGCTGTAATATTTGTTGAACCACTACCTGTAAACCATGATGTAATAGATGATGAACCAGCAATGTTAATTGATTGGTCAGCAATAACTTGGTTTCCTGAAATAGCGTTTGATTCCCAACCAGCTGTCAAGGTTGCCGCCTTCACAACTGACCCTGGAACAAAGATATCATTAATCGTACCAAGCGCATCAAGTGTTGTCGTTGATGAACCTGTGTCGTGAGAGAGTCCAGCCATCGCTAAGATAGCACCTGTCTGCGGATTTATGGCAACAGCGTAAGCACCTTCTGAATACGTTGCGTAGCCATCAGCAATATCAGCACTATAATACTGATTCAAAATACTTTCAACACCCGCTTGGAAATCTGAATTAATCGTCAATTTCAGGTTTTGACCAGCTTTCCCTTCGCTTGTAACTTTATCTGATACCACATTACCATTTTTGTCAGTTGTAATCTTACGAACAGTATGCGTTCCTTGAAGGTAGTCTTCGTATTCTTTTTCAAGATAAGACGTTCCGACACGGTCATTCATAGAATAACCTTTTGCCAAATACTCATCAGCTTCTTCTGCTGGAAGACCAGATTCTTTAGAAGAAACCGTTCCGATGATTGACGCAAGAGAACTTGTTGGCGTTTCACGATCCCAGTCAGTCGCAATCGAAATACCTGACAATTTAGATTGATTTGCCGTGATATAAGCAATTTGTTCCTCTGTCAAATCACCTGTTGTCAGATTAACCGTGCTAAAGGTTGAGGCAGAATTCATTTGACTGAAAATATAAACCAATTTTAATTCATCTTCGGAATAATTGATTTCATCATCTGTTACTGCTTTTACCGCATTGGCATAGATTTCTGACTCAGTCAAATTATTTCCATAACTGTCATATTTTTCATCATCTGGCAAGCTAGCTACTACTTTTGAATAGGTATCAGAATCTGCCAAATAATAATCTTTTTTCTGACGTGTCGTCACATCTGTCTCCGTAAGAGTAACTAGAGTTGACAATTTCGCTGCCAATTCTTTCATTTCTTCAGCTGTAATCGTATTGCTACGAGTGAAAGCAACTACTTGTTTGACAGTGTTAGAAACTAATAGTTTCCCTGCAGCATCATAGATTTGACCACGAGGACTTGATGTTGTTACCGTATAAGTCGTTGACGAATTCAACTTTTTATCATAAAAAGATTTATCCAAAATTTGCATCTGAGCCAATCTCAAAATAATAATTGAAAATAGGACAACGATGATTGAAAAAATCAGATAAATACGTTTCGTCATACTCGTCGGTTTTTTTACAATTTTTAACTTACGTACTTTCTTTTTGGTTGTTTTTGTTGTCTTAGTTGGTTTTTTAGCAATTTTAAACTTGCTCAATATCTTCTTAAATGACATTCTTCCCTCACAATTAAAAGCTCTGTTTTATATTTTATCACAATTTGCTTAAAAGAGAGTGACACAAAATGCAAAACTTTCAGCTTTTTTCATTAAGGAATTTCATACGCCAGAAAAGCGCGAAAAATAACAAAAAAAGAAGCCGATACAAATGTACTCAACTTCTTTTTTATGTAGTAATGATTAGGTTGAATATGCTCTAATTCATTGATAAATCAACCTTTCTCATTCGCTCTTAATTTTCCTTTGAAGTGACTGAGAAATCAACACCGACTTTATCTCGCAAGAATTTCCAGATATAGTAAGCAATATAGAAATCAATACAGCCATGGATAAGAGAACCTAAGCCAATCAAGCCAACTAATGACCAAACATAAGCTCCACCAGTATTTGCTCCTGAAGTCAAAACCAAAACAACGATAAATTCTGCTAAACCATGTAAGAAATTCAAGAACAAAGCAAAAAGAAATGTTGATAAAGGTTTCTCAAGCAAACTTGGACGTTTTTGAACTAAAATAGCTCCCACAATAGCAAATAACAAATGCGATACCGCACGCAAGACAATGACGATTGGAAAACCTGCCAATAGAAATCCTAAGCTTGTCCCCAAAGCTACTAATACAGCGACTTGTGGTGAAATAAACATCGCCATAAAGACTGGCACGTGACTTGCTAATGTAAATGAAGCAGGACCAATAACCACTTTAACTGGCATTACCATTGGAATTAAAATCCCAAATGCAACCAAAATAGCCGTAAAAGCAAGAGATTTTGTCTGATTTCGTCTCATAATAACTCCTTTTATAATATATATCGAACACCTTGAAGTACTTCTACTATCAAGACATTGTCAGCTTCTTAAATTTTGCAATAAAAAAAGCACCTTATAATTCATTTAGGCTAACTATTCTCCTAAAACTTTTTCGTCTTAGGTTGGCTAATTAGTCTTGCCTATTATAAATAAAAAAAGCACAGGTGTCAAGACACCTGTATCCTTTAATTAGACTTCAAAAGTAATCCTTTATCTAGTAACATTTCTTTGATATCTTCAAAATCATCCTTTGAATGACAAGAAAGTGTATGTGTATGAATCCCATGTGTTAACGATGATAAAAGCGTTGCATTAGAATGCTCAACCTTATCCATAAAGTTTGTCACATCTTCGTTACTTCTTATATCAAGTGGTGCTGTTAACATCCCGTAAACAGGGTGTTCAACTTCGACATCAACCACAATTCCACCCTTAGCAACAATGCTATCCAATTCTTCTTTTGTCCGTTCTGGACCATGCTGACAAGCAATTTTTCCGATAAATTGATGCGAATAAAGTGCTTGTGACAATACATAACCCTTCGGCGTTGAAATCACATCATGATTAGCTGCTCTCAACAAAGCAACATCTCCAACAATAATCTGACGACTAACACCAAATGTATTTGCTAAAGAACTGGCTGAAATGGGAACTTGCGTTTGGCTCAAAATATCGATAATTTTTTGACGACGTTCTGCTGCTTTCATAAAAGCCCCCTCTAAAAATAAAATCTTTACTACTAATCATACCATAAAATTTCAAAAAAACGTCCACTAGATACTCACACAATAAATTTTAGCAATTTTTTCAAAAAATGATTAACTTTGAAGAGGAACTACTTCAAGTCAGGCAAGGAGGGGTAGTTCATGTCACTAAATTTTTCTGTACCGTGCTATAATAAAGCTATAAAAAATTTATCTTGTTATAAGCAACTCAACCATTCTGTGGGAGAATAAATGGAGATTTTAAGAGAAATTAATATCACAAAAGACAAAAAATTAGCCATTTGGCTAAATATCATATCCCTTCCTACTTTTTTCATATTTTTTTATCTTTTTTACTTACTTGGTTTTAAGATTCAACACCCTAGCATTGAAAATGTTACCTACACTATTCATTTGGGAAAATTATTTCTTTTTGTGCTAGCGATATTTGCTGTTGTCAGTATTCATGAACTTATTCACGGCTTCTTTTTCAAACTCTTTAAACCTAAAAGCAAAATCAAATTTGGAATCAATTGGAGATTAGGAGCGGCGTATGCCACCTGTCCAAAGGTGACTTATGATAGATGGCAAATGATAGTCATTAGCTTAGCACCTTTTATCGTTTGGTCTATAATGCTGACTATCCTCCTTGGTATGAATTTATTATCTTTTCCTGCCTATCTCGGAATTGCCAGTTTACATGCGACAGGATGTATTGGTGATTTCTACTATGTTTATCTCCTTGGCATTAAATACGGTAAACAGAAAATTCTAGCAGAAGACACAGCGGTAGGACTAATCATATACAGTAAAAATTAAGCTAAATTTAGCAAATAAATTTTGACACTATTCTTTTAGAATAGTGTTTTTTTAAAACATTCGTTATGACTAAGAAAATTTGTCAAACAAAAAGCAGAACCGTTCCACCGCCTCTATAGAAAACTACTTCACGGGCGTTAGAAAGGCTCTGCCTTTAATCTATTATATTTTACCATGCTCACATAAGGTGCTTTTAGTTTTTATAAATATCTTTTCTATGTCCGACCTCAATAGCAAGAATAACTAATTCATCGTCCATAATATCGCAAATAACTCTATAGTTTCCGATTCTATAACGCCATAAGCCTTTAAACTGATCTGCTAGTGCTTTTCCAATTTGCCTAGGATTATTTAGACCATCAAGGTGTTTCTTCATGTCTTTAGCAAGCATAAGCCTCACATGCTTATCCATTTTCTTTAGTTGTTTCTTGACCTTATCACTAACAACTAATCTATAAGTCATTTTCAAACTCCTCAATAACATCATCAATAGAGTGAGTGACAGGATTCTTTTTGAATTCTTTTAATGCTTGAATACCCGTTTCATAGTCTAGTTGGTCTTCAATTTGTTCAGCTAAAGCTGTTTTAAATAGCTCTGATAATGTCTTTCCTGTATGAATAGAATAGCTTCTAAAAAGTTCTTCTTCGTTTTTATTCAGTCTAAGTGATACAATTGACATATCATATACCTCACTTTCTGTAATACATTGTATAACAATAAACTAAAATAATCAAATTTCAAACCTTTATTTTCCATTCATTTTAAACAAAAAAGCAGAAGTGACCCACACAAAGTCTGTTTCAAGGGGAGTTAGACCACCTCTACTTCACTTACATTGTACATCAATCATTTTAGTTTTACTATAAGTAATATAAAAAACATCCTAGGATATATCCTAGGATGTCTTTATTAATCTACTATCAGATTATTTACCAAGATAGTATTCGTTTGTAACGTTTAATTTTTCGTCAAATTCGAATACAAGTGGTGGGAAGTTAGGAATTTCAACATCCATAATTTCGTCATCTGACAATTGTTTGATGTGTTTTACAAGAGCGCGGATTGAGTTACCGTGTGCACCTACAAAGACGTTTTTACCATCTTTAAGAGCTGGAGCGATTTTATCTTCCCAGAATGGAAGAGCGCGTTCCAAAGTAACTTTCAAGTTTTCAGCATCTGGAATTACTGTGTCGTCAAGGTTAGCGTAACGACGGTCAGTGTGTGCTGAGTATTCATCATCTTTAGCCATAGCTGGTGGCAATACATCGTATGAACGACGCCAGATGTGAACTTGTTCGTCACCCCATTTTTCAGCAGCTTCAGCTTTGTTTTGACCAGTCAAACCACCGTAGTGACGTTCGTTCAAGCGCCATGATTTTTCAACTGGAACCCAAAGTTGGTCAGAAGCTTCAAGAGCAAGGTTAGTTGTTTTGATAGCACGTTTAAGAACTGAAGTGAAAGCAAGGTCAAATTCGATTCCTGCTTCTTTGATTAATTTACCAGCTTCGATAGCTTGTTTAGTACCTTCTTCTGAAAGGTCAACGTCAGCCCAACCAGTGAAAAGGTTAGCTTTGTTCCATTCAGATTGACCGTGGCGTGCAAACACTAATTTTACCATTAGATAAAGTCTCCTTTAAAGTGATACAAAGGCTATTAACGCACAGCGAAAAATAGATATTAGCCTCATCAGCCAGCTGACTGAATAAGTTAGACTATTTTTGGCTCAGCATTCTAGCCGTATTAATTTTACGACCAAGTAAAGTCGCTTACCCTTACTATTCTACCCAAAAAGCTGTAAAAAAGCTAGTAAAATTACGAATTTTCTCGAAAAGACTCAGTGCCCACTCGTCATTTTTAAGCCAATAATTCCAATTATTACTAAAACTAAAAATAGATAAGCTAGTGGTGATAATTGGTCTTTCAAAAAGACAACACCAACAATTACTGTTCCCACTGCACCAATCCCTGTCCAGATAGGATAAGCAAGACTCATTGGAAGGTCTTTTAAAGCACGCGCTAAAAATACAAAACTTAAAATCATCCCTGCAATTGTTACGATTGAGTAGCCAAGCTTGCTAAAACTCTCACTCAATTTCATACTCGTTGCCCAAACAACTTCCAATAATCCTGCCAAAATCAGATACAGCCATGTCATTTTGATTTCCTCTTTCTTGATAAAATAAAAAATGGCAACAACACCACTTCTTTGCCCTAAAAGGACATCCCTACGAAATGATGTTATCGCCATTTCCCCACTTTCCGGGGAAAGTGGTAGCTTTCTATATGATTGATGCTATTATAAATCAAATTATTTTTTATGTCAATCTCATGGTACGCATAGCGTTCAACGTAGCAAGGACTGTAACACCGACATCCGCAAAAATTGCTAGCCACATATTGGCAATTCCTAAACTAGCTAGTAATAAAACCAAAACCTTAATACCAATTGAAAAGACAATATTTTCATGTGCAATATGAATTGTCTTACGAGCAATGTCAATCGCTTTTGTGATTTTTGAAAGTTGGTCATTCATCACCACAACATCTGCTGCTTCAATGGCAACATCACTTCCTAAGCCACCCATCGCAATGCCAACATCAGCACGTGCCAATACAGGAGCATCGTTAATACCATCACCAACAAATCCAACGGTGGTACGTGGAGATTTTTTTGCAAGGTATTTTTCGAGTTCCGTTACTTTATCCGTTGGCAATAGCTCCGCTTGATAATCTGTAATCCCTAGCTCATCAGCGATTTTCTCAGCCACTTCACGACGGTCTCCTGTCAACATCACCAGATGCTTCACACCAGCTTTTTTAAATTGTTCCAAAGCTTCTTTAGTGTCTGATTTGATGCAATCAGAAATGACAATGTGCCCAGCATATTTGCCATCAATAGCCACATGAACAATTGTTCCAACTTTACTACAAGCTTTCCATGCTGCACCTAAACTTTCCATAAATTTGGTATTTCCAACAGCAACCTGGTGACCGTTAATCATCGCACTCACTCCATAGCCTGATTTTTCTGTTACATCTGTAATGGAACAATCATCAGCTTCTTTTTCATAAGCTTCGCGAAGCGATTGAGCAATCGGATGACTTGAAAAACGTTCTACGTGACTAGCTAAATGAAGCAAGTGTTCTTCTTTAACCTCATTTGGATGAAGGGCTGTTACCTCAAAAACACCTTCTGTCAAAGTCCCCGTTTTATCAAAGAGTAAACTTTCAAGTGATGCCAAAGCTTCTAAATAGTTAGAGCCTTTAACCAGTACCCCAGCCTTTGAACAAGCTCCCAAGCCTCCAAAAAAGCTCAAAGGAATTGAAATCACAAGGGCACACGGGCAAGAAATCACAAGAAACGTCAATGCACGGCTAAACCATTCTGGGAAATTTGCCATGAAGTTTCCTGAAAATAACGGTGGTACAACAGCTAAGACAGCCGCCGCAATAACAACCGTTGGGGTATAAACAGCCGCAAATTTTGTCATGAAATGTTCACTTTTTGACTTATTAGCTGTTGAATTTTCAAGTAAATCAAGAATCTTACTTAATGTTGAATCTTCTACTGAATGCAATACCTTAACACGAATGACCCCAGTCATGTTAATCATTCCAGAGAGAACTTGGTCACCAACTTGAACTGTTTGTGGCAAACTTTCCCCTGTCAAGGCAGCTGTATCCACAGATGATTCTCCTTCAAGCAAAATCCCATCAATAGCCACTTTTTCACCTGGGCGAATGGAGATAATATCTCCTTCTTGCAACGCTTTTGGGTCTACATCTACCATTTTTCCATCTTTTTCTAAATGAACCAAATCAGGACGAAGATTTAGCAATTCAGCAATTGATTTTTTACTGCTACCTTCTGCGATATGCTCAAATAATTCACCAACTTGGTAAAATATCATAACAAAAACGGCTTCTGCAAACTCTGGCTCATTTGTCATAAAACTCAAAACAAAGGCACCAAGCGTTGCTATGGTCATCAAAAAGTGTTCGCTAAAAATTTTTCCTTTACTAATTTTCAGCACCGCTTTTTTTAAAACATCATATCCAGCGATAAGATAAGGCACGGCATAAAGCACTGCTTGTGCTGGCAACGATAACTGCATTGCCTTTACAATTCCAAAAACTAGCACTAATCCTAAACTTGCTAGTAAAATCCGTCTAAGGGATTTTTTGTTTTTTTCTGACATTGTCAGTCCTCCTCATAATGCTCTACGACGGAATCTAAAACTTGACTAATATGCTTATCAGACAAAGCATAAATCTGATTTTTCCCTTCACGTCGTACGGAAACAATTTTCAAATTCTTCAACAAGGTCAATTGATGCGAAATGGCTGACGGACTCATTTGCAAAATAGCTGCCAAGTCACTCGATTTTAATTCTCTTTGACTTAAACACCAAATAATCTGTAAACGTGTCCCATTTCCCAAAGCCTTGAAAAAACTTGAAACATTTTCTAATAGCTCTCCCTCAAGCAACTGTTGTGTTTGGCTATCTTCTATCATCTTATCATTACTCCAATATCAATTTGTATAAAACACTTGAACAATTGCTCAATTGTTTCATGAATAAAATATAGCATTTTTGCCATTTCTTTTCAAGTAAAAACAAAATTTTTTCCATAAAATAAATAATTTATGCTACAATTCTTGTATATGCAATTTTTTGGAGGTATTAATGAAAGCTTTTGCTCTCACAGAAAGCTCACAACGAGCGATTTCTGATTTAACAATAATAGATGTTCCAAAGCCTGAAATAACAGCTAACGACGTTCTTGTCAAAGTCACAGCCGTTGGTCTCAACCCTGTTGATTTCAAGGTTATTGAAAATGGTGTTGATGCTTGGACTTATCCTCACATTATCGGTATGGATATTGTGGGTGAGATTGTTGAACTCGGTGAACAAGTCACACAATTTCAAATTGGTGACCGTGTTGCTGGGCATGGCAATTTAACCAAACAAGGCTGCCTGTCTGAATTTGCTAGCGTACCTGCTTACCAATTAGCCAAAATTCCTAACAGCATCTCTCATACTGATGCTGCTGCATTGCTCTGTAATGGATTAACAGCTTACCAAGCAATGTTTCGTAAAGCAACGCTAGCCAATAAGAAAAACATCCTCATTCACGCTGGTAGCGGCGGTGTAGGAAGTATTGCTATTCAATTAGCTAAAATGGCAGGGCTAACAGTGTACACAACTGCCTCAACTGCTAAGATTGACTTTGTAAAATCTCTTGGTGCTGATGTCGTGATTGACTATAAGACAGAAAATGTCAGCGAACGTATTGCCGAGCTAACTGATGGACTTGGCGTTGATATGATTATCAATACCATTGGTAAAGACGAAGCAACTGAAGATTTGAAACGATTGGCTTATAACGGTAGTCTTATCGCAGTTGTCTCACCACCACGCATTGAAAATCCGAGCGATTTATTTAGCCGTGCTTTAAGTATTGATGTGTTAAATCTTGGCGGTGCTCATTTATCACATAACCCTCAACAAGCTCAAGACCTTGCAACAATGACGCAAGAATTATTTGCGCTTGTCGAAGACAAAAAAGTAAAAGCACTCGTTAGCCAAACATTCCCATTTGAACAAACAAAAGACGCTTTACAACTGATAAAAGACCGAAAAATCACAGGAAAACTTGTCATTGACATGAATTTATAGTAAAAACGTTCGGAAATAACTTGATTTCCTTTCAACTAAATAGTAAAATAAGGGTGGCTTAAAAATATCTTTCCAGCCACTAATACTATTCTTGGAGGACTTTATGGTTTCTACAGCAACAAAAATTGGTGCTTTCGATTTTGACAACTGCTTTATGAATGCTGCTGGCGTTTATTGTATGACTCGTGAAGAATTGGCAGAAATTGAAGCATCTGCAGCTGGCTCTTTCGTTACAAAAACAGGAACATTGACAGCTCGTACTGGTAACCCAGAACCACGCTACGCTGATACTAGTCTTGGTTCTATTAATTCAATGGGCTTACCAAATCACGGCTTTCAATATTACCTTAATTATGTGACAGAGCTCCAAAACACACTAAACAGCAAGAATCATTTCTTATCACTTGTTGGCATGTCTGAAGAAGAAACTCATACCATTCTAAAAGCCGTCCAAGAATCTGACTACCAAGGTTTAGTAGAATTGAACCTTTCATGTCCAAACGTTCCAGGAAAGCCACAAATCGCTTATGATTTTGAAACAACTGAAACGCTCTTAAAAGAGATTTTTACCTATTTCACTAAACCGCTTGGTGTAAAATTGCCACCTTATTTTGATATTGCACATTTTGACCGAGCAGCTGCGATTTTCAATCAATTTCCACTAACTTTCGTGAATTGTATTAATTCTATTGGAAATGGTTTGATTGTTGAGGATGAAACTGTAGTTATTAAACCTAAAAATGGTTTCGGTGGTATCGGTGGAGATTACGTGAAACCAACAGCTCTCGCAAACGTTCATGCCTTCTACCAACGCCTTAACCCATCTATCCAAATCATTGGAACTGGTGGTGTTAAAACAGGTCGTGATGCCTTTGAACACATCTTGTGCGGTGCCAGCATGGTACAATTAGGAACAATTCTACACCAAGAAGGTCCAGTAGTTTTTGAACGTATTACGAATGAATTAAAAGCCATTATGGAAGAAAAAGGGTATGAAAAACTTGATGACTTCCGTGGCAAATTGAAATATATTGATTAATTTCAGTAAATCTGGGACCCCTGTCTCAGATTTTTTGTTTTGATTTTTCAAGACACAAAAAAAACGAGAACAACCGTTCTCGCTCTCGTTAGGATTTTATCCTCCTCACTACATTTCACTGATTACCATTCAAAAAAGAAATGTTATTAGTTATTAATTATTAATCATTACGCATTAAGTTCAAGATAGGTTTCTTGACAAGGAATAATACCACACCAATACCGATACAGATTAAACCTAAAATACCAAAGAAGGCTACTTCTGTTCCTTTGTTGAAAATTGGTGTAATCAAGGCATTTACTGCTTGTGATGTTGAATCTGCCAAGAACCAAAGAGCAACCATTTGTGATTGGAAGGCAATTGGTGCCAATTTAGTTGAAACAGATAGACCAACTGGAGAGATTAACAATTCACCAGACATTTGGATAGCAAACATCACTACTAACCACATGAAGCTTACACGGCTATGTGTACCATATAAAAGGCCTGGCAAAGCCATGATAAGATATGATACCCCTGTCAACAATAGACCTAATCCAAATTTTGAAACTGCAGATGGTTGACGGTCACCCAATTTATTCCAAAGCCATACAAAAACAGGTGTTAAGGCAACGATGAATAATGGGTTAAGTAATTGATACCAAGAAGGGTCAATATGAACAGTAATTCCAAAAATACTTGGATTAAGATTTGAACGTGTTTCTCCCCAAACAGCAATAACTGTTGAACTTTGTTCTTCTACTAACCAAAAGACAATAGAAGACAAGAACAATGGAAGATAAGCTAACAATTGTTTACGTTCAGTACTTGATACTTTATTTGATGTAAACATTGTCGCAAAGTAGATAAATGGAATAACAATCCTGCCCATGAAAGAACATTGATGATGTTATTAACAAAGTTTGATGGATTTAATCGATAGATTAAGAATCCAGCAACAAGGATAACTACTAGAGCAACAACTAGTTTCACTGATAAGCTTTTTTTCTCGTCTGTAGATAATGGGTTAGAAGGTTTATTTCCCAATTCTGGGAATTGTTTCATACGTCCAAACCAATAAACAAACAAAGCAAAAATCATTCCGATGGCTGCAAGTGAGAACCCTAAGTGATAATTGATGCTTTCACCAACTGTACCTACTACGATAGGAGCAAGCAATGAACCGATGTTAATTCCGACAACAAATATATTGAATCCTGTGTCACGACGTGGGTCATCTGCCTCGTATAAGTGACCAACCATATTTGAAATATTAGATTTTAACATCCCTGTCCCTAGAATAATCAAAAAGAGCGAAATAAAAAGAGATGTTAAACCAAACGGAATTGCTAAAACGATATGTCCTAGAGTAATAAGAATACCACCGATGAAAATCGTTTGAGAAGCACCTAGAACACGGTCAGCAAACCATCCGCCGATAATCCCTGAAAGATATACAAGTGCACCGTAAATACTAACAATAGCCATTGCTTGAGTTTTAGGAAGTCCCAAACCTGCATTAGGCGCGGTAACAGATGCATATAAATAATAAATCAAAATGGCACGCATGCCATAGTACGAAAATCTTTCCCAAAGTTCTGTTTGGAATAATGTGAACAAAGCTTTAGGCTGTCCAAAAAATGTTTTTTCTATTTTTTTATTTTCCATGTAATCCATTATATAGAGATTTTTAGAGTTTATCAAGTGAGTTTTTCTCACATGATTTGTTGCAAATTTGCTGAAAACCCCGTCATATCAACCATAGAGTGTCATAAATCCTCACTGAAAAAATTTTGTTATGTTTTTAATAGTCAGAAAATACCTAACAAATAATGTTAGTTTTCAAGTTCATTAATAACAATATTTGATATGTAACGCTTTTTGCGTTACTGAAGAAAAAGTCAGTTTTAATCATTTTCTTATATTCTCTGTTTTTTAATTTGTCACAAAAACGTACATGGATAACTTTCATTGAAAATAAGTTCTTTCAGAAGATGCCTTGCTTGTTTTTCTCATTTCAGAGTATCTACAGAATACTTGCGTCGTTGACAAGTCTAATAAACACTGAACTTGCTCACTTTTTGATTTTCAAGCTCGTGAAAAAAACGCCAACTGGGCTTACTCGCTTTCCAATTTCTAGGCTCATGAAAAAAGTGTCCACTAGTCCTACTCGCTTTCCAATTTCTAGGCTCGTGAAAAAAACGCCAACTGGAATTACTTGCTTTCCAATTTTTAGGCTCATGAAAAAAGTGTCCACTGAGTTTACTCGCTTCTCAGTTTTCAGGCTCGTGAAAAAAACGCCAACTGGGCGTTTTTTTTCATCACCAATCATCCCAAAAATCATCGTCTTCTTTCTTTTGAGAGTCTTCATCTTCTTCTGTTTTTTCTGGTTTGATAACGTCGCCATTTTCATCAACTTTAGGTTTCATCACAAAGCTATAAGCGATAAACATGATAACTTTTAAAATTGAAAAAATACCTAAAAAAATGACAACGATTAAAAGGGATTTATCCATAATAACTACTACTCTTTTCTGATTCTTCTGTATCGATTTTTAAGACTTTACCAACCCAAAAATCCTATGTTTTGATTATAACATAAAATTATCTGTTAACCTTCTCGAAGCCGTTGCCCCAAAACTCTAAAAAGAATAAAAAAGAGCCTTGTCAGGCTCAACAAACGTTGATATGACAAGGTTCTTTTTCACTTAATTATTTTACAGCGTCTTTAAGTGCTTTACCAGCTTTGAATGCAGGTACTTTTGAAGCTGCAATTTCAATTTCTTCACCAGTTTGTGGGTTACGACCTTTACGAGCTGCGCGTTCGCGAACTTCAAAGTTACCAAAACCGATTAATTGAACTTTTTCGCCTTCAGAAAGGAAGCTTTCGATTGCTGAGAATACTGCGTCTACAGCTGCTGCTGAATCTTTTTTAGTAAGCTCAGTTGCTTCTGCAACTTTAGCGATTAAATCTTGTTTGTTAGCCATTTAACAAATCCTCCAATTAATTTCTAAGCGTTAACACTTTAACACGTTCTATGATACCCAAAAATAGTTTTTAGGTCAAGTATTAAACGTTTTTTTAGTCGTTTTTCTTGTAAATATCGAAGTTAAATTGGTCACCTGTAAGGTCAATCGTAGTCGCTTCCAAATAAATGTCCGCATCATTTTCCAAATTTTGGATATTAATGTTTATCGCAGACTCATCTGGCAAGACTTCGACAAAACTTGGCAACTTATAACTTGATTTAATGTATTTCAAAACCTCTGATTCTGGCAATGAAAGTGTCCCAACTGAAAACGACGTAATTTTCAACTGAACAGCCCCAGATTCCAAGCGACTTGGTTGGAAATAAATGTACAATGGCACTTCATAACCAAGAAGGGTATAAGTTCCCTCAAACATGATTGCTGATGAGGTAGCATAAACAGTATATGACATTTTATCAGTTTGGTAATCTTCTAGGTAAGCCGCAACAGTTTCATTAAGTTGTTCACGGTTGGTTGAAAATGTCCCAACTTTGACACTATCTGTTGTTTTAGTGCTAACACTTTCTGCTGCTGGTTCTCTGACTTGAATCAAACGACTAGCCACGACACCAACAAAAGCAATATTTACCGCTAGAATGAGGAGAAATCCCCACTTCCACCAGTTAGTCTTTTTTCCATTCTTCTTTAGTTTCACTGATTTTCTCCATTGTTACATCTGACATGATTTGATAACCAATATTATTTGGGTGAAAATGGTCACCACTAAAAAGTGCATCATTAATCACCGTTGTCTGGTCACCAGACGTTGAGACAATTCCTTCTTCTCCATTTATTCCTTTGTATAACGCATCATTGATAGGGACAAAATAAACATTGTCATACTCTTCAGTGACACTTTCCGTAGCATCATTCCAATTATCAACAATTTCTTGCATTTCTGTCATGTCAGGAAAATTAAGGTAGAAAGGATTGTAAATCCCTAAAATATAAATCGGTAAATCTTCATTATCCGCACGCGCTAATTCAATAATCTGACGCAAACGTTTTTGATAGGACTTAGCAGGCTTCGTAAATGATGATACTGACAGATTGGCTAAATTCTTTCGAATCACCGCCATGACATCATTTCCACCAACGGTTAAGGTCATCATATCAGCCTTAGCAAGTGATTTTTGAATGATTGCTTTTCGTTTCATCCGTCTTAAAATCTGCTTGCTGGTATTTCCTGAAACACCGTAATTGCTATAAGTCACCTTATAATCATAAGTATCCGTCAAACTCTGTGATAATAGCGGTACAAATCCACCTTGGTTGGTCGTATCACCAACACCTTCTGTCAATGAGTCACCAATTGCAACATAGTTAAACTGTGTAGCCTCTTGAGCTAAAAAATCTTTTTTCGTTAGCTCCGAATCCGATTTTGGAATAAGCAGGTTAAAAACGGCTATAAACAGAAGAAGGCTTGCTAAAAAGAAAGCAAACCCAGTTAATATATTTTTTTTCTTACTCATAACGTACCATAACTGCAAAAGCATTTTCACCAGTGTGCGTTTGAATGATTGAACCTGTTTCGAGAACAGCAATCGGTGCACCTAAAACTTGTAACTTTTCTTTAAATCCATTTGCCATATCAGCTGTACCACAGTAAGAAATGCCAATTTCTGCAACTTTCTTATCTTTAGCATATTCAATAAAACTTTCCAGCCATTTATTAAACGTTTTAAGACCACGTCCTTTAATGACAGGATTCAATTCACAATCAACCATTTTCATCACTACTTTAATATTAAGAAGTGAGCTAAGAAGACCTGTCACACGACCAATACGACCACCCTTAACCAAATTTTCAAGAGTTGAAACTCCGATGTAAAGTTCAGATTTTTGACGAACTTCTTCGACTTTGGCAATAACTTCTTCCAAGCTACCACCTTCTTGAGCTAATTTTGCCGCTTGAACAACTTGGAATTTTTGGCATTGGTCAGTGAAAGTAGAATCAATAACTGTCACATCAGCACCAGCCAAATTTGCTCCTTGACGTGCTGCCTCAACAGTTCCTGAAAGTGTATGTGTAATATGGATAGAAACAATATGTTCTGCACCATTTTTCATCAAGTTTTCATACACTTCTGCAAAAACACCGACAGGTGGTTGACTTGTCTTAGGCAATTCCTTGCTATTTTGCATCATGTTAAGGAATTTTCCTTCTTCTTTCAAATCATTGTCTGAATACACAACCCCGTCAATCATAACTGATAATGGAATCACTGTGATGTCATATTTTTCAACTAATTCAGGTTCAATAGTTAAAGATGAATCTGTAACAATTTTAATTTTACTCATTTTCTATCCTATCATACTTTCAAATACTTATATCTAAAAATTTATCCTAACATTAATTATACCAAATTTTTAAAAGTTAGGGGGACATTTTGTCAGTGAAACGTCAATTGTAGCAAAAAATGGCAGGGCAACTAAAATCTCTGATGAAAACCTCATTCGTGAGCTAAACCAATCCCTCTTTCCTATTGCCATCTCAAAACTTATCCTAGATTGTTGAAATCCAAAGAACTACACAATACAACGGCGTAAACAAAAAAGTTGAGATTTTTTCTCAACTTCCTTTTATTTCTTCAAAAGTTCACGAGCTTGTTCACGTGCCATTTCGGTAATGTCACTACCAGCAAGCATTTTAGCAATTTCTTCCACACGTTCTTCTTCAGTCAACAAACGAACCGTTGAAACCGTCGTATTCTCATCGCTACGTTTTTCAATAAAGAATTGATAATCAGCAATCGCAATAACTTGTGGTAAATGCGAAATAGCCAAAACTTGTCCGTTACTTCCGATTTTATAGATTTTTTGGGCAATAGCTTGCGCAACGCGACCAGATACACCAGTATCAACCTCATCAAAGACGATACTTGTCTTGTCTTCCTTGCGTGAGAATGCCGATTTAATTGCCAACATCAAACGAGAAATTTCACCGCCAGACGCAACCTTAACGAGTGGTTTAAAGCCTTCGCCAGGGTTTGTTGAAATATAAAATTCAACAGCTTCATTACCGTCTCGATTGAATTTTCCTTTGGTAAATTGAACTTGAAAATCAGCTTTCTCCATGTACAAATCAGCCAACTCTTGCTTGATTTCAGCTTCTAAATCTTTAGCCAAAACATGACGTTCTTTACTAAGTTCTTCAGCAGCAACAATCAACTCTTTTTCCAAGCGTTTAAGAGCTTTTTCCATGTCATCAGATGACTCATCACTACCAGTCAAAAGATTGTATTCCTTGGTGATATTGTCATAATAATCCAAAACATCATCAACACTACCACCATATTTACGGGTAATGCTGTAAATCACTTCCAAACGTGCTTCAATTTGTTGAAGACTTCCTGCGTCAAAATCAAGGTCGTCAATCACATCACCTAGGTGTTTTGTGACTTCTTCCAAGATATAATAAGCTTCTGACACGTTAGCTGACATTTCTTTATAGTCAGCATCAAACTCTTCAAGCGTCATCAAATCATTCATGGCTGAGCGAATGTTTGAAAGACTTGAAAAATCTTCGTCATCAAGCATAACATAAGCATTTGTCAACGTGTCTGCGATATGCTTATGATTCAATAATTTATCACGTTTTTGATTGAGAGCTTGGTCCTCACCGCTTTTCAAATCAGCCGCTTCAATCTCGGCAATTTGAAATTCCAACATTTCAATTCGTGCCTTGTGCTCTTGTTCATTTTTTTGTTTTGTCACAACACGTTTACGTAATTGGCGGTAATTTTCAAAAATATCTTGGTAATGTTTTTTGACTTGAGCAAAGTTTTTATCACCAAATTCATCTAACATTCTGATGTGCATATTCGGTTTCATCAATTCTTCTTGGTCATGTTGACCATGAATATCAACCAAATATTGACCAACCGCACGCAACGTTGTCAGATTTACCATTTGCCCATTAATACGACCAATCGAGCGACCGTTTTGCAAAATTTCACGACGGATAATCAATTCTTCTGTAACGTCGATACCATTTTCTTCTAGAATTTGTGTGAGCGCTGCATTTTCACCAACTGAAAAAAGTCCTTCAATTTCAGCTTTATTAGCCCCGTGACGGATAACATCAAGGCTAGCACGCGCTCCTAGCATAAGGTTCATTGCGTCAATAATGATTGATTTTCCGGCACCAGTCTCACCTGTCAAAACCGTCATGCCATTTTCAAAAGTCAACGAAATTTCTTCGATAATGGCAAAATTTTTAATAGAAATTTCTAAAAGCATGGGCAACCTCCCTTAGTTGCGGTCTTTCATCCATTTATGAACTTCTTGGCGAATAGCTGCCGCTGCTTCAGCCGTTTTTGCGACCACTAACAAACTATCATCATCAGCAATAACACTAAAAATGCTATCTTTAAAATCTTCTAACAAGAAACGTTTAATCAAACGACTGTTTCCTGGGATAACATCCAAATTAATAAGATTTTCTAAACCAGCTGTTTCTTCTGAAACTGCAAGAACGGTGCTTTTAATTGGCACAGAAACTTGCCCCACTTTTTTGGTTTTATCTTTTGAAAGCCCGTAAATATATGGTCCTTCAGGTGATGGTACTTTGATAATTCCAATCTCATTCATATCACGTGAAACAGTAGCTTGCGTTAATGTCAAACCTTCTGCTTCAAGCAATTTTAGCAAATCATGTTGTGTTTCAACAGCATTTTCGGCAACAATTTTTTTGATTAATTCTAAACGTTCACTCTTTTTCATCTTTAAATTCCTTATGCGCTTTTTCTACAATTTCTGGAATCATGGCAGTCACCAAATTTTGAGCGTCAGCTGATTTTTCCAAATGCGCCAAAAATTCAATATTACCATGTCCACCTTGAATCGGTGAAAAATCAAGCCCCTTAACTGTAAATCCGTAATCTAGAGCAAAATCTGTCACATTTTCTAAAACTTTTTGATGAACAGCCTTATCACGGACAATACCATTTTTTCCAATTTGCTCACGTCCAGCTTCAAATTGCGGTTTGATAAGTGCAACAACTTGCCCATTATCAGCTAAAATATTATGCAAAGCTGGCAAAATTAGATTTAGTGAAATAAAGCTAACATCGATACTAGCGAAAGTTGGTTGACCTTCTGTAAAATCAGCAAGCTCAGCATAGCGGAAATTGTATTGTTCCATACTGCGAACACGCTCATCCTGACGTAGTTTCCAGACCAATTGGTTGGTTCCAACATCAACCGCATAAACAAGTTTAGCTCCATTTTGTAGCATCACATCTGTAAAACCACCCGTTGAAGCTCCAATATCAATTGTCGTTTGACCTTCAACTGAAATTTCAAAAACTTGTAAAGCTTTCTCTAGTTTAAGCCCACCACGGCTAACATATTTTAATTTTTCACCTTTGAGCTTCAATTCAGTTCCGTCATCAATTTTTTCACCTGGTTTGTCATAACGTTCACCATTGATAACATTGACAACTAGCCCTGCCATAACACCACGTTTTGCCTGTTCACGTGTTTCAAAAAGCCCTTGTTTATAAGCTAATACATCAACTCTTTCCTTAGGCATGTAGTCGTAACCTTTCTATCATTTTAGTGATTTTTTCTGCTTGAAACGCTTGTGTTTCCGAAAGTTTTTGGAAAATTGCTAGCGCATCATCTATTGATTGATTTAAAATATCATAAGATTTTTCTAAGCCAAGTAAGCTTGGATACGTTGCTTTGTCAGCTAGTAAATCTTTTTTCGGTGTTTTTCCGATTTCTTCAAACGTTGCTGTCACATCTAAAATATCATCACGTACTTGGAAAGCAAGCCCGATTAAAGCGCCTGCTTCACGCAAAGCTTTGATGCCATCTGCTGGTAATTTTGCAACAATTCCTGCAGCCACAACAGGGAAAGTCAATAATTTTCCTGTTTTATTAGCATGAATTAATTGTAATTCTGGCAGGCTAAGCTTGCGTTCTTCACCTTTCATGTCAAGCATTTGTCCGCCAACCATGCCATACGTTCCTGAAGCTTGTGATAATTCAGCAAGTAATTGAACTTTGATGTCATCTGCTAGCGCAGCATTTGCCACCAAACCAAATGGGTCCAAAAAGAGGCTATCCCCTGCCAAAATAGCTGTCGCTTCATCAAATTTTTTATGGTTTGTCAAACGTCCTCGGCGATAATCATCATCATCCATTGCTGGCAAATCATCATGAATCAAGCTTCCTGTATGAATCATTTCAAGAGCAGCCGCAACGTCAAAATGCCCTTCTGTCAAAGAAATTCCAAAGCCTTCAAGCATTTCTAAAAAAATCAAAGGACGAATGCGTTTGCCACCTGCTTCAACAGAATAAAGAATAGCTTCAATTAAATCAGGAGAAACAATATCTGATTTTGCATAATAACGACGAATTGCTTGATCAATTCCTTGTAATTTATCCATTAGGCATCCATTTCCGTTTCTGTTCCATCAGCTTGCATCACTTTAACAAGTGTTTTCTCCGCAGATTCCAACGTTTTTTGTAATTCTTTTGACAGAACCATTCCTTTTTGAAATTCAGAAATAGCATCTTCCAACGCCACATCACCATTTTCAAGTTTGGTAACAATAGCTTCTAAATCTTGTAAATTTTCTTCAAATGTTTTTTTACTTGGCATCTTTTACCTCCACTTCAAGTTGACCATCTTTTAATTGAACTGTTAATTGGTCACCTACAGTTACATCTGCTACGCTTGAGATAACTTTGTCATCTTTTTCGACCATGGCATAACCTCTGGCAATGATACGACTAGTATCCAAAGATAACAAAGCATCCTGTGCTTTTTCAAATCGCGCTAACTTACTATCATACTGACTTGTCATATTTGATATCAAAAGACGTTGAAAAGCTTCCAAACGGTCTTGATAATGACTAATTTTACTCTCTAAATCAATAGCTAATAGACGTTGATTTAATAACTGTTGACTTTGTTTTGCTTGATTGAATTGATTTTGCATTGTATTTGTCAAACTAGTTGTTAAACGGTCTAATTTTTGCACATAACCATCATATAAACGCTCTGGTTGTCTGAAAATAACTGACTTTGCCAACTTATCCAAGCGTTCTTGATTTTGCTTAATTGTTCGTAAACTAGCTTGATAAGCTCTATTTTGACGTTCTGCAATCCAAGAGATAATATCAGCTTTCGTTACTGGCGTTGCTAACTCAGCCGCTGCTGTCGGTGTTGCCGCCCTACGGTCAGCTACATAGTCCGCCAAAGTCGTATCCGTTTCATGCCCAACACTTGAAATCACAGGTAAACGTGATTCAAAAATAGCTTGAACAACAATTTCCTCATTAAATGCCCAGAGATCCTCAATCGAACCTCCCCCACGACCAATAATCAAAAGGTCTAAGTCATCACGCTCATTGGCTAGCGCAATATTAGCAGCAACTTCCTGACTAGCGCCTTCTCCTTGAACCTTTGTTGGAAAAAGAAGAATTTCAACCCCTGGAAAACGACGTGACACTGTTGTGATGATATCACGAATAACCGCACCGCTTGGACTTGTAACGACACCAATTTTTTTAACAAATTGTGGCAATTGACGCTTGTGACGTTCATCAAAATACCCAGCTTCTGCTAATTTTTTCTTCAATTGTTCAAATTGAATCGCTAAGGCACCAATTCCATCTGGCTCAGCTTTTTCAATAATAATCGAATAAGAACCACTTGGCTCGTAAAGTTGGACACGACCAACAACATTGATTTTCATGCCTTCTTCCAGCTCGAAACCAAGTTTTTTAAAGGTTCCTGCCCACATCGTCGCTTGAATCACCGCATTTTCATCTTTTAAAGAAAAATATTGATGTGTTGGACGGCGACGAAAATTGGAGACTTGACCTGTCAAATAAACCCGTTCCAAATAAGGGTCACGATCAAATTTTAATTTAAGGTATTTAGTCAAACTCGAAACACTTAAATAATCTGACATAGCCGCCTCCTTTCATTAACCTGACATATATCACACAAATTCTGCATATCAACTACTATTATAACAGAAAAAACTGCCCAGCGGACAGTTTAGCTTAGAAAACAAATAGCCTACTTGCACGAAAATCGTAGTTACTTTTTATAAGTTTTAATCTGGTAAATAATACCTTTTCTTCTTTAAACATTTCCCTAATGAACACTCACTACGACTCCTTCTGGAATGCTTTCGTAGAACCATTTGGCATCCTCTTTTGACATTCTAACACAACCATGTGAGCAAGGTGTTCCTAGTTTTTTAGCTTCTTCTTTAATTTCATTTCCATAACGATCGGTCGGCACACTGTGAAAAAGATAAGTCCCGTGGTCTTTAAAAGATACCCAATAATAGGCTCCTTCACCAGATTCTTCATTATAGAAAAATTCCCCACGCTCTGCTTCAATTGCAAACTTTCCTGTTGGTGTTGGACTCTCTTTATCGCCCGTTGAAACCGTCGTTTTAAATATCACTTGATTTCCTGAATAAATAATCATCTTCTGTTGCTTGATAGAAACAAGAATGCTCAAATCATTGTAATTAGCTAAATTAGGATAATTTTTCTTTTTTTCCGTATCTTTCTTTTCTTGAACCTGTACTTCTTGCTGCGATAATTGACTTGCCTTAATCATATGTCGATAAAAACCATAACTACCAACAAGAACACTTAAAGCTAAAGACAAAATAATCACTCTTTTCGGAAACTTCCTTCGCATCTCTTTTTCCCTCAAAAATAACGCTCCTACCAAGGGAACACACCAAAGTAGGAGCACTTTTCTATCCCATAATCATTCTAATCAATTAATACATAACGTCTCAAGCCACCATAACTAACATAAGAAATCCATTGATGTCCATCAGCTGTGAGAGCTTGATCATAGCGAACTTGGTACCCTTTATCTAAGGTAAATTCTGTTGGCGCTGATAATCGTGGCTGGCTCTTCACTTCTTTCGGACTTGTAAAAACATATGTTCCACTTTGTGGCATAGTTGGTGTTGGCTGAACTTTAGGAGCTTCAACCGTTGTTCGTGTTCCTGCAACACCTTTTAAAGAACCATCCGTTTGCTCGTAATAAAGATGAACATTATATTCACCAAAATTATTCTTATGATTATTGACGTTAACATTGACTTTATATGTCCCATCTGTTTGTTTTGTGGCATTATACCAGATAATGTCGTCTTGCCCACCTTGTGTTGACCAAACTGGAACCTTAACAGATTTCACCCCACCAGGATTTGAAACCTCAGAAATAATCACATCAAATCCTTGCGTTGATTGATTGGTAATCGCTAGTTGTCCAGAAAGCTTGGCTTCCGCTACTGTCGTCTTAGTGCCAAGTACGCCACGCATTGTCCCGTCTGGTTCTTGGTAATAGAGATGAACATTGTAATCACCACGTTCGTTTTTATGGTCAGATAATTTCACGTTAACTTTATATGTGCCATCACTTTGTTTCACGGCGTCATACCAGATAATGTCATCTTGGTCATTCTTAACTGTCCAGACAGGGACTTTCACAGCTTTAATGCCATTACTATCTAAAACGTCTGACACGATGACATCAAAATCGCCGTTGGCATGATTTTGAATATCAACTTTACCAGTAACACTTGTTTTAGGCGTTTCTACTGTTGTTTTGGTTGCTAATATACCTCGCATTGTGCCGTCTGATTCTTGGTAATAGAGGTGAACATTGTAATCGCCACGTTCGTTTTTGTGGTCAGATAATTTCACGTTAACTTTATATGTGCCATCATTTTGTTTCA